>CALBSC010000067.1 GCA_937927685.1 uncultured Burkholderiales bacterium
GTCCTTTGACGTGAGGCAGCCGCTCAATGAACGCGCACAGGTTGTCGGCGGGATGGAACTCCCGCCCGTCCTTGTCGGTGAGCTTCGGGTTGAACTGGTAGGGACTTGCCTTTCCCTTGAACTTTGCCAGATCGTTCAACTGCCGTTGGCATGCCCGCTGGACCCATTTGCAGGTCAGGATGTCACCGGCAACGACTGCCTGCGCATACTTGCGGGCAACGGCGGCGTAGTTATCTGCTGCCAAAGTTCAGTCTCAGCCCGCTATGTCCGCCCAAGGATCGAGATCAATCTCGGACTCTGTGGGCTGTGTGATGCGCGAACGAGACGCTGGCGTGAAGCCCATCTCCACCGCCGCCTTGGTCATGATCTGAGCCTGCTTATTCGCGATGGCAAGGTACGGCGACTGCATTGGCACACCGGTGTTTGGCGCTTTGATCAGCAAACCCGTCTTGGTGATTCCGATCTGGGCCTTGCGGTACAGGTCAGCGGCGCAGGACCAAACCTCCAGCACCGACATATCGAGCTTGCGCAGCAAATGCTCGGGCGCGCTGTCAATGGCATAGCGCCAGGCCTGCTTGGCACCTTCAGACATGTACTCGGGCGGGGCAACCAGATCCCCTTGGGGCTGCGGCTCATGTGGGTTGGTCCTGCACTTTTGCAGGGTTCCCCTGAGCTTTTTGATCTCCGTGGGGAGTGGTTTTCGTCCGGCCATCTGGGTTCAGTCGTTGGTAATCGTTAATATGGAGGCTTCAAACCCACCGGAAAACTACCAGTGCGCAAAGCCGACGTCATCGCTAAATGCCTCGTTCAGTCCGCTCTTGCGGCTGATCTGAAGGCTGGGCGCGAGGCGGTCCGATCAGCATTCGACAAGAGCGTGACGGACAAGAGCTTTTCCAAATGGAACAGCGTCGTTGAAGAAAACGTCGCCAACTCCATCATTCGCTCTGTGGGTAAATCCAAAGCGATCAACATCGAAAAGTTCATCGCCGATCTCAACTGATCAGCAGGTTGTGCCCACCGACTATGCCTGGTATCTGGCCACCTGCAGGGGATCCCCCCTATGTTTCAATTTGCACGCGCAAAATTCTTGGCAGGCGCACGCATCTTTGGCCGCCGTCTGTAGAGATTCAGACCCCCCCGGGGGGGGGTGGTCAGCCTCGCCTTGCGGTCTCACGCGCCGTCTTTCGGTTGTGGCATGAGACGCACAGGCCTTGCAGATTGACCCAGTCAAAGCGCTCACCGCCGTCCTTGAGCGGCCTGATGTGGTCAGCAACCTTGGCAGCCACCACCAGTCCAGTCGCCTTGCAAGCCACACACAACGGGTGTTCTCGCAGGAAGGCGGCACGCACCTCACGCCAGCGCACTGACTGGTAGAAGCCCACCTCAGCATCAAAGCCACGCCTGGCACGCCCGTAGTCCCGGTGCACCTGGGTACGGTGTTGATCGCAATAGCCCGGCTTGTCCAGCACCAAAGCACAGGCGGGATGTCGGCATGGAGTTGGGGCACTGCGGGGCATAGCGGCTTATTCCCCACTCATTCAAAAAACTAATCGGATTTGATGCGGGTATTGCTTGGCTTCACTTGGGTTCAGAGCGTTCATAGGAACGTCATCAACAACCAAAGGAGCTTTGCAAATGACCTACACCACACAGTTCACCGTCGACGAGGTCGGGTTCATCCAGATCGCGCTCACCAAGGTGCTGGCAGCCGCCGCACGCGGTGAGCTTGACCTCAACCTGCTGGCCCGCGAGGAACTGGCCTCACGCGGCCTTGACACCCAAGGCGAGTGGGTCGGCTTTGACCGCGCCCGACAGATACACCAGGTGCGGGGAGCCAAGTGATGGACACCCAAAAACTGGAGCGACTGCTCAACCAAATCGCCGCAGAACATCTGCACATCGACACGCTGGCAACACGCAACAGCGACCGCCTGGACTTTCATGAAGTCAGCGTCTGGGGCCTCAAAGAAGCCCTGCAAGCCGCATTCACGGCTGGCCAGCAATCCAAACAAACAACCCAACCAAACTGATACCGGAGATCAACATGAAACTCACACCCAGCCAAACCTTGCTTCTCAACGCTGCAGCCAGCCATCCTCAGCATGTGTTGACCGACTTCCCGCCCAACCTCAAAGGTGGTGCGTTGATCAAGGTGCTGACCAGCCTTGGCAATGAAGGTCTGATCCGACCCCACAGCAAAGGCGCTTCGGGCTCGACCCGCTTTGCCATCACCGTCGCAGGGTTGCAGGCCATCGGCATTGAGCCACCAGCCAAATCCAAACGCGAAGGTAGCAAGCAGTCGGTGCTCATCGATTTGATGAAGCGCCCAGAAGGTGCAACCCTTCCGCAAATGGTGGAGGCCACAGGCTGGCAAGCGCACACGGTGCGCGGATGCATGGCCGGGACTTTGAAAAAGAAACTGGGCCTGACCATCGACTCCGTCAAGGAGAGCGGTGGTGAGCGGGTCTACAGGGTCTCACCCTCCAGCTCGCTCCCCACAACATTCAAAACAGACTGACCTTGCGGCGCAAGATCCGAAAACGCAGAGCCATCCGATTCACGGGTGGCTTTCTGTCCTGTGAAGTCCTCCCAGCGCTTGACGATCACGTCCACATACTTGGGATCCATCTCGATGAGTCGTGCCTGTCGATTGGTTTTTTCGCAGGCAATAAGCGTGGTGCCAGAGCCGCCAAACAAGTCGATCACGATGTCACGCGTCTTCGATGAGTTCTTAATGGCACGCTCTACCAACTCCACCGGTTTCATCGTCGGGTGCAGGTCGTTCACGCGAGGCTTGTTGTAATTCCAAATGTCTGACTGGTCGCGGTCGCCGCACCAGAAGTGTTTAGCCCCGTCCTTCCATCCGTAGAGGATGGGCTCGTACTGGCGCTGGTAGTCGGCGCGACCGAGCGTGAAAGTGTTCTTGGCCCAGATCACAAATGTCGACCACTTGCCACCCGCATCAAGCCAGGCTTTTTGCAGTGTGTGCAACTCGGATGAGCTCATGCACACGTAGCAGGCACCTTTGGTGACTACCAACAAGTTGACACAGGCGTCATAAAGGAACTTGTAGAACCCGTCACCGAGCGCATCGTTCATGATGCGGCGGTCCTTGCCGCGCATCTTGTCTTTGGCGTTGTTGCCGTAGTCCACGTTGTAGGGTGGATCAGTGAACGCCATGTCGGCGAGTTGACCGTTCATCAGGCGCTCGACATCAGAGAGCACTGTGGAATCACCACACAGCAAACGATGCTGACCCAAGACCCACACATCACCTGTTTTGGAAACAGGTTCGGCTGGCAATTCGGGGACTGCATCGTCTTCGGTCAGGCCCGTGGTGTCGCCGTCGCCATTGAGCAAACGCTCGAGTTCTTCGTCACCAAAGCCCATCAGATCCAGATTGAAGTCGGCCTCATCGAGTTCGGCAATCTCAAGCTTGAGCAACTCTTCGTCCCAGCCAGCGTTGGCAGCGATGCGGTTGTCGGCCAGGATGTAGGCTTTCTTTTGAATTGCGGTGAGGTGGCCCAGCTCAATCACGGGCACTTGTGTCAGTGCAAGTTTGCGCGCGGCAGCCAGGCGTCCATGCCCTGCGATCACGCCTTTGTCGCCGTCGGTGAGGATCGGATTGGTGAAACCAAACTCAGCAATGGAGGCGGCAATCTGTGCCACCTGGTCTTCGCTGTGGGTGCGGGCGTTTCGCGCATACGGGATGAGCGAATCCACCGGGACCATTCGGATCTCGGGTGTCATTGGCAAGCTTTCGGGTTGGAGCGCAGCGTGTAAGTCAACCGGTAGCGGGTACTTGCAAGCGCGATAGATGTGAGAGGTGAAGACCCAAACAAAACGCCCACAAGGCGCGAACCGTGTGGGCGTAATTTGAGTGATTAGCAGAATGCTACCGCTTCGATATATACCCCGTCAAGGGGTTTTCGTACGATTTTTAAATCAGATTCACGCCATGATTTGATAGCTCTCGGCATGAGCGATCGGACGCACCGAGCGTTCGTTCTTTTCCATCTTCACCAGCCCATACCGGGACATAGTTTTCAGGGTGCGAGACAAATTACCCTGCTTACGCCCGGTTATGTCCGCCAGTTCACTGATTGATGCCGGTCGAGCGGTGCGAATAACGTCCAGGAGCGCGCGATTCTCATCGCTTAAGACTTGGGATAAAGATCGCATTGAGGTGAACCAGATTTTGGGGTCTGATGCCTTAGGCTTGATCTCGCCTTTGGCGATAGCCAAGACCCTCTCGCGGATCTTCTCCTGCGGAGCAATACCAATTTTTATGACTTTCATTTTGACCTCACCTCTTTCAAAACCGAATCGACTTCGGTAAAAAAATCTGACAACAACTGATTCGCATCCTTGAATTCATAAGGCACGCCCTTATCGGCTACATGCCGATGCTTATGGTCAAACGGGAGTCGCTGACCAGAGTACTTCTTCCCCTTCACTTTGACGGCGTGCGCGTTGTCATACCCCAATATCCTTTTTCCACTGGGCGCGTGCAGCGTAAGCGTGTACCTGATTCCGTGAGGAATATCCTTGCTGGACGCAACTTCCCAAGCCTCGATCTTGAGCCAATAGCCGTCCTCCTGATCGATGATCTGGTCATGGAGGTCAAGGAGCGTACGGATTTGGTGTTCTTCCATGGTCTCAGTATATCACCAGATGATATTTGTGTCACCTACTGTACCCGTAATGCACCGCCAACACCCCCAGCGCCCCGACCAAAATGCCCTTGGCCTCGTACTGGTTGAGCGTGCGTCCGTTCCACCCCTCCTGGGCAGACCACTCCCTCACGCTC
>CALBSC010000068.1 GCA_937927685.1 uncultured Burkholderiales bacterium
TGCAGACCGCGCCCTTGCGCTTGCCGCCCTGGTTGACCGCCACGGCGGTGTCGTTCACCACTTTCAGGAACGGCACCACGCCTTGCGATTCGCCGTTGGTGCCCTTGATGTGGCTGCCCAGGGCGCGCACGCGTGTCCAGTCGTTGCCCAGTCCGCCGGCAAACTTGGACAGCAGGGCGTTTTCCTTGATGGACTCGTAAATGCCGTCCAGGTCGTCAGGCACGGTGGTGAGGTAGCAGCTCGAGAGCTGCGAGCGCAGGGTGCCGCTGTTGAACAGCGTGGGCGTGCTCGACATGAAGTCGAACGAGGACAGCACCTCATAGAACTCGATGGCGCGCGCTTCGCGGTCGATCTCGTTGAGCGACAGGCCCATGGCGACACGCATGAAGAACGACTGCGGCAGCTCGATACGGGTCTTGCGCACGTGCAGGAAATAGCGGTCATACAGGGTTTGCAGGCCCAGGTAATCAAACTGCAGGTCACGCTCGGCCTTGAGCGCACGGGCAAGGCGGGGCAGGTCGAACTGCAGCAGCTTTTCGTCGAGCAGTTCGTTTTCCACGCCCTTCTTGATGAAGGCGGGGAAGTTGTCTACGTAGTGGGCGGCCATCTGGTCCTGGGTGACTTCCGTGCCCAGGACTTCCTTGGCGATGGTGTGCATCAGCAGACGGGCCGTCACGTAGGTGTAGTCCGGATCCTTCTCGATCAGGGTGCGGGCGGCCAGAATCGCGGCCTTGAACACTTCCTCGATGGGCACGCCGTCGTAGAGGTTACGCAGCGTTTCGGACACGATGGGGTCGGCCTTGACGTCGGCACCCAGGCCGGCGCAGGAATTCTCGATGATGTGCTGCAGGCGGGCGAGGTCCAGTGCCACGCGCTGGCCGCCGTCGATCACGTGCAGGGTGGGTTGGGCCGGGGTTTGCACCTCTTTCTGTGCCGCGCGCTCTTGCGTGCGACGCTCGCGGTACAGCACGTAGGCACGCGCCACTTCATGGTGGCTGCCGCGCATGAGACCGAGTTCGACCTGGTCCTGCACGTCCTCGATGTGGAAGGTGCCGCCACCGGGACGCGAGCGCATGAGGGCGCGCACGACGTTTTGCGTCAGATCGTCCACGGTTTCGCGAACGCTGGCCGAGGCGGCACCCTGGGTGCCGTGCACGGCCAGGAAGGCCTTCATCATGGCCACGGCGATTTTGGCCGGCTCGAACGGCACCACGGCCCCGTTGCGGCGAATGATCTGGTAGTGGGCCAGCGCGGAGGCCTGGGGAGGTGCGGCTCGGTCTTCGCCAAGCGTCAGGTGGGGCGCCGGGGCAAGGCCGGGGGCGTGGGAGGCTGCGATCTGCATAGTGGTAGAGGTCCTTCGGTGTTCATCGAGGGTCGCTTGGCAGCGCGATAAGGCCGGGCTGCCGGGACGCCTGGGCGCGTGCAAACAATCACAACAACACGCCAGGTGACACTATATCTGGTGTCGAGGGGGTTTTCAACACACTACGGGTAGTGTTTTGGGGGTTGACAGCCTCATGGGAAAGGGGGCGCCCTGCGGGGCGTACGCATGGGCTGGAAGGTGCCGCCGCGTGAAAGCCCCGGCAATTCGACAAGTGCCCGAAAAAGGCTAGCAAAGATGCGGGATATGGGCGCTTTTGAACGGCTGGTGCGCATGGAATCGACCTTTTGTCGCCCAGGCGTCAACCCTCGGGCAGGGGCCGGGGAGCCGGACCCTCGGGGAAAGGGTTCAATGCTCGACCGGGCTAGTCGGGAAAATACCGAGCAGGCCAGCTCAGCGAGTGTTGCAAACCTGCCCAATCGAAGCCGGGTCCGGGGTCCTGCTTGCGTCCGGGCGCGATGTGTTCGTGCCCGGCCACATGAGCCAGCGGGTAACGAACTGCCAGGGCAGCGCACAGGGAGGCGAGGGATTCGTACTGCGCGCGCTCAAAGCCCAGACCTTCCAGGCCTTCGAGTTCAACGCCAATCGAATCGTCATTGCACTGCTCTCGCCCCCGGTAGCTTGAGACTCCGGCATGCCAGGCACGCTCGTCGGCGCTCACGAATTGCACCAGTTCGCCGCCCCGTCGGATGAAAAAATGCGCGGAGACGCGCAGCCCGCGGATCTGCTGGAAGTAGGGATGCGCGTCCCAGTCCAGGGTGTTGGTGAACAGGGCTTGCACCTGCGGACCGCCGAACTGCCCCGGTGGCAGGCTGATGGAGTGGATGACCACCAGGTCCACCACCGCGCCCGGGGGGCGGGGGCCGAAGTTGGGCGAATCGACGCGTCGGGCAAACCGGTACCAGCCCTGGTCCCACAGCGCATCTTCTGGTGGCGATGGCGAAGCCGCGGGAGCAGTCATGGCGGCCGTGTCAGGCTTCGTGTTGCTGACGGTGGGCCGGACTGCAGTAAGGCCCCCGCTGCCCCTGCACGGCGTCCTCCAGGGGCAGGTGCAGGCCGCATTGCAGGCATTGCGTCATGGGTCGCGTCGAGCCGTCTGATCCGGGCGTGGCAGGGGGAGAACTGGGCGTGGCGGGGTGTTGGCCTCGGCCGCTGCGGCGCAGCCACCAGACGCCGCCCAGCACGATCAGGAGCAACAGCAACCACTTCATGCCGAGCGTCCCAGCACGACTTCCATCACGAAGCGGGAACCCGCATAGGCCAGCAACAGCAGGCCCGCGCCGATGTAGAGCACCCGGGCCGCCTTGCGCCCACGCCAGCCCAGTTGCTGACGTGCCAGCAACAGGCCGGCAAAGGTCAGCCAGGCCAGCACCGAAAACACGGTTTTATGGTCCCACCGCCAGGCCTTGTCCGGGCCATAAAGCACATCGCCAAACCACCAGCCCGCCAGCAGCGTGGCGGTGAGCAGGACAAAGCCGGCGCCGACAAACCGGAACGTGAGCCGCTCCAGCGTCATCAGCGGGACGCCAGCCTGGGGCTCGGTGGCCAGTCGGATCTGGGTTTCGGTGCGCACCATCAACCAGGCGTGGAGGACGGCCGCGCCGAACAGCCCGTAGGAAGCCAGACCCAGCACCCAATGCAGCGGCAACCAGACCGAGGCGCTGGTGTGCAACGCCTGGCCCGGAAAAGTCAGGGACAGCAGCACAGACACGCCCCCCAGCAGCGCGAGGGCCCAGCGCGTTTGCATCAGCGGGAACCACTGGCGCTCCAGCCAGTAGAACGTGAGTACCAGCCAGGCGGTGGCCGACAAGGCCGGCGCAAAGCCGAAACGGATCAGGCCATCGTCGCCACTGCCCAGCAACAAGATGACCGACAGGCCGTGCAACAGCCAGCCGGCCCAGACCAGCGACTGGGTGTGCCGATCCTGGAGCCGACCGCCCCACAAGGCGAGCAAAGCATAGACCGCCGCTGCCGCTAAGCCGGTGAGCAGACTGTAAAAGTTGGCGCTGGCTAGAATCATGGCTGCAGTTTAGCGACATATCGACCATGGCCACAGCGCTCACCGACAAACTCTCACGCCTGGTCAAGCAGATCAGCGGCCAGGCCCGCATCACCGAATCCAACGTCGCTGACATGCTGCGTGAGGTTCGCATGGCCCTGCTCGAGGCCGATGTGGCCCTGCCGGTGGTGCGCGATTTCATGGCGCGGGTGAAGGACCAGGCGCTGGGTCAGGAAGTGCTGGGATCGCTCAAGCCGGGCCAGGCCCTGGTGGGCATCGTCCAGCGTGAACTGGCTGCCACCATGGGCGAAGGTGTCTCGGACATCAACCTGGCGGCGCAACCGCCGGCGGTCATCCTGATGGCCGGTTTGCAGGGGGCGGGTAAAACCACCACCACCGCCAAGCTGGCGCGGCACCTCATTCAAAAGCGCAAGAAAAAAGTGCTGACGGTGTCCGCCGACGTCTACCGTCCAGCGGCCATCGAGCAGTTGAAAACCGTGACCGCCCAGGCCGGTGCCGACTGGTTCCCCAGCGAACCCGGCCAGAAGCCCGCCGATATTGCCCGCGCGGCGCTGGACCATGCCAAGCGGCACTTCTTTGACGTGTTGCTGGTGGACACCGCCGGTCGTCTGGCCATTGACGAAGCGCTCATGCGCGAGATCCAGGAATTGCACCAACTGCTCACCCCGGTGGAAACCCTCTTTGTGGTTGACGCCATGCAGGGCCAGGACGCGGTCAACACGGCCAAGGCGTTCAAGGACGCATTGCCCTTGACGGGCATCGTGCTGACCAAGATGGACGGCGATTCACGCGGCGGTGCGGCGCTCTCGGTGCGGCAAATCACCGGCGCGCCCATCAAGTTTGCCGGCACCAGCGAGAAGATCGACGGCCTGGAGGTGTTTGATGCCGATCGCCATGCGGGTCGCGTGCTGGGCATGGGTGACATCGTGGCGCTGGTCGAGCAGGTCACCGCCGGTGTCGACATGGAAGCCGCACAAAAGCTGGCGGCCAAGGTCAAGAGCGGCGATGGTTTCGATTTGAACGATTTTCTGGCGCAACTCCAGCAGATGCGCCAGATGGGCGGCCTCTCCAGCCTGATGGACAAACTGCCCGCCCAGTTGCAGGCCAAGGCCCAGGACACCGATTTACAGCGCGTTGAACGCGACATGCTGCGCAAGCAGGGCATCATCCACAGCATGACCCCCAAGGAACGCAGCAAGCCCGACCTCATCAAGGCCACACGCAAGCGGCGGATCGCGGCCGGTGCCGGTGTTCAGGTGCAGGAAGTCAACCGCCTGCTCAATGAATTTGGCCAGATGCAGGACATGATGAAAAAAATGCGCGGTGGTGGCCTCATGAAGATGATGAAGCGCCTGGGTGGCATGAAGGGCATGGGCGGCATGGGTGGCGGGGGCTTCCCCGGCATGCGCTGACCCACCAGGTTCCCCGGCGTCGGCCCGGCGTGACACGCCCAGCCGCCGCCTGACGGATCAAGCGGTTTCCCGCACCACCACCTCGCCGCGCAGCGAGTGCGGCAGCGCCGAGACGATGCGCACCTCCACCATCTGACCCACCAGCCGTGCCCCGCCGGCACCGGCGGCAAAGTTGACGATGCGGTTGCACGCGGTGCGTCCCATCAACTCGTTCGGGTCCTTGCGAGACGGGCCCTCCACCAGAATGGCCTGCACGGTGCCGACCCGGCTCTCGCTGATGCGGCGCACGTTCGTTTCCACGGCGGCCTGCAGCGCTTGCAATCGGCGCAACTTCACCTCGTGGGGGGTGTCGTCGGGCAAATTGGCGGCGGGGGTGCCCGGGCGCGGACTGAAGATGAAACTGAAGGAGGCGTCAAACCCCACGTCGTCGATGAGTTTCATCATCTTGCTGAAGTCGTCCTCGGTTTCACCGGGAAAGCCGACGATGAAGTCCGAACTGAGCGAGAGTTCGGGGCGCACCGCGCGCAGCTTGCGGATGGTGCTCTTGTATTCCATCGCGGTGTAGCCGCGCTTCATCGCCATGAGGATGCGGTCGCTGCCATGCTGCACCGGCAGGTGCAGGTGGCTCACCAGTTGCGGTACGCGGTCGTACACCTCGATCAGACGCTGGGTGAACTCGTTGGGGTGGCTGGTGGTGTAGCGCAAGCGCTCAATGCCCGGGAGTTCGGCCACGTATTCCAGCAACAGGGCGAAGTCGGCGATCTCGGTCGTGCCGCCCATGGCCCCGCGGTAGGCGTTCACGTTCTGTCCCAGCAGTGTGATTTCTTTCACGCCTTGAGCGGCCAGACCGGCCACTTCGGTGAGCACGTCGTCCAGCGGTCGGCTGACCTCTTCACCGCGCGTGTAGGGCACCACGCAGTAACTGCAATATTTGGAGCAGCCTTCCATGATGCTCACGAAGGCGCTCGCCCCTTCCACACGCGCGGGCGGCAGGTGGTCGAATTTCTCGATCTCGGGAAAGCTGATGTCCACCTGGGGCTTGCGCAGGGCCTCGCGCTGGTTGAGCAACTCGGGCAGGCGGTGCAGGGTTTGCGGGCCGAAGACCACATCCACGAAGGGCGCACGCGCCACGATGGCGTCGCCTTCCTGGCTGGCCACGCAACCGCCCACGGCGATCTTCACGCCCTTGGCCTTGAGGTGCTTGACGCGCCCGAGGTCCGAAAACACCTTCTCCTGTGCCTTCTCGCGCACCGAGCAGGTGTTGAAGAGGATGAGGTCGGCTTCCTCGACGTTGTCGGTTTTTTCGTAACCCTGGGCCTGACCCAGCACGTCGACCATCTTGTCCGAGTCGTACTCGTTCATCTGGCAGCCGAAGGTTTTGACGAAGACTTTGCGGCTCATGGGCGAGCCTCCCCGTGGGGGCCGGTGCAGCGGTTCATGGTGTAGATCCAGAGGCTGTTGAAAAACGTTATTTTAATTCCCCGTTTATCATGCGCCGATGACCACCTTCACACGCGTCGTCTTGTTCACCGATACCGACGGTCGGGCCCGTTTCCGCGAGGAGGCCATTGCGCTGGATCAGGGCACGCCCCAGTCGCAGCTGTCGGCCCTCATGACCAGTGGCGGTTACCAGTTGCGCCACAGCCCGGTGGGCTTTCGCAGCCAGTTCCATGTGAGCCCGCACCCGCAGTGGGTGTTCATCCTGGGCGGACAGATGGAAATTGGCTTGCAGGATGGCAGCTCCCGGGTGTTCAGCCCGGGCGAGCACTTTTACTCCGCTGATCTGCTACCCGACGGCGCAAGCTTTGATGCCAGCGTGCATGGTCACTGGAGCCGTCAGGTGGGCGCTGATCCCTTGGTCACCTTATTCGTGCGCGGCTGATCGCGCGCGACATCTTTCCGAAGCTATCTGGAGCGTTGGCCATGTGGACCCCATCCCTGCGTTATCCCGAGCCCGCAATCGAGGTGCTCGATCCCCGGTTCCTGAAGTACCGCGTGATGAACGCCTCCATTGAGCGTCTGGCCACCGGCTTTCGCTGGTGCGAAGGCCCCGTGTGGTTCGGTGACACGCGCCAGTTGATCTGGAGCGACATCCCCAACGACCGACTGATGCGCTGGGACGATGCCAGCGGTTCGGTGAGCGAGTTGCGCAAGCCCGCACAGCAGGCCAACGGCAACACGCGTGACCGGCAGGGGAGGCTGATCACCTGCGAGCATCTGGGGCGACGCGTGACCCGCACCGAGTACGACGGCAGCCTCACCGTCATCGCCGACAACTACCAGGGCAAACGGCTCAACTCGCCCAACGACGTGGTGGTCAAGTCGGACGGTTCCATCTGGTTCACCGATCCGCCCTTCGGCCTGCTGGGTTGGTACGAGGGCGTCCCGGTGCCCCAGGAGTTACCGACAAATGTCTACCGCGTGGACGCCGCGACAGGCGACATCACCCTGGTGTGCGCTGACATCAACCGACCCAACGGCCTGTGTTTTTCTCCGGATGAGCAACGGATGTATATCGTTGAGTCGGGCACCACGCCACGACGCATCCAGGTGTTCGACCTCTCTGAGGATGGTCGGCAGTTGCGCAACGGCCGCGTATTCATGACCGCCGAGACCGAGGGCACGCCGGACGGCTTTCGATGCGATGTGGACGGCAACCTCTGGGCGGGTTGGGGCATGGGGGAGGGTCATGATGGGGTGCGGGTGTTTGCGCCGGACGCCACCCCCCTGGCCCATATCCATTTGCCCGAGCGCTGTGCCAACGTGTGTTTTGGTGGCGCACGGCGCAATCGCTTGTTCATGGCGGCCAGCCACTCGATCTATGCGCTGTATGTCAACACGCAAGGGGCGACGCCCTGTTGACAGGCCTGAGGTAGGTCGACCGGCCGCTGGCTTCACGCGAACAAACGCATCAAAGCCAGCCCATCAAAACCCACGCACCAAGACAAACGGCCCACCGAAGTGGGCCGTTGTCCGGTGACACATCGCCCCGCAGGGCGCGGCATCACTTCTTGGCTTCAGCCGCCGGGGTGTCGGCAGCCTCTTCGGCCGTCGTCACCACCGACACCAGCACCGGGTTGGCCTTGCCGTGGGTCACGGCGGTCACGCCCTTGGGCAGGGTGATGTCGTTCAGGTGCAGCGATGTGCCTTTCTTCAGGCCGCTCAGGTCGACCGCGATGAACTCGGGCAGATCGGCGGGCAGGCAGGACACGGCCAGTTCGGTCACCACGAGGTTGACCAGACACTGGTCGGCCTTGACAGCCGGGGAGGCTTCCTGGCCGCTGTAGTGCAACGGCACCTTCATGTGCAGCTTGGTGTTGGCGTCCACGCGCTGGAAGTCCACGTGCAGCACGAGTTGTTTGAACGGGTGGTATTGCACGTCACGCAGCAGCACCTGGGCGGATTGGCCGTTGAGTTCCATGTCCAGGATGGTGGAGTGGAAGGCTTCCTTCTTGAGGGCATGCCACAGGGCGTTGTGATCGAGTTCGATCAGGCTGGGCTCAGCCGTGCCACCGTAGACGATGCCGGGCGTGCGGCCCGTGATGCGCAGACGGCGGCTCGCACCCGTTCCCTGCTTGGCGCGCTCAAAAGCGACAAATTTCATAGCAAACTCCTGTTTGAACCCACCGCGACCAGTGAGGCTCAGGTTTTAAAAAAGGGCTGTGAACAGCCCGGCGGGATGCTCCCCTGACCGACGTCAACTCAGAACAGTTGATCCTGGTCGGAAAACAAACTCATCACCGACTCGCCCTTGGCAATCCGCGAGATCGTTTCAGCGATCAGCGGGGCCACGGAGAGTTGGCGGATCTTCCGGCACTGCGAGGCAGACTCGCTGAGCGGAATGGTGTTGGTGATCACCACCTCGTCGAGCGCGTCACCCTTGGCGATGCGCTCGATGGCCGGACCGGAAAAAATCGGGTGGGTGCAGTAGGCGTACACCTTTTTGGCGCCACGCTCCTTGAGCACCTCGGCGGCTTTGACCAGCGTGCCCGCGGTGTCGATCATGTCGTCCATGATGACGCAGTTGCGGCCCTCGATGTCACCGATGACGTGCATCACCTCGGACACATTGGCCTTGGGACGGCGCTTGTCGATGATGGCCAGGTCGCAACCCAGTTGCTTGGCCAGGGCGCGAGCGCGCACCACGCCGCCCACATCGGGCGACACCACAATCAGGTCGTCGTAGTTTTTCTGGCGCAAGTCGCCCAGCAGCACGGGCGAGGCGTAGATGTTGTCCACCGGGATGTCGAAAAAGCCCTGGATCTGGTCAGCATGCAGGTCCATGGTGAGCACGCGCGCCACGCCAACGGTTTGCAGCAGGTTGGCCACCACTTTGGCGGAAATCGGGACGCGAGAGGAGCGCGGGCGGCGGTCCTGTCGTGCGTATCCGAAGTAGGGAATCACGGCACTGATACGCTCGGCCGAGGCACGCTTGAGCGCATCGACCATGATGAGCAGTTCCATCAGGTTTTCGTTGGTGGGCGCGCAAGTGGACTGGATGACGAACACGTCACGGGCACGCACGTTCTGGTTGACTTCGACCGTGACCTCGCCATCGGAAAAGCGTCCCACGCTGGCGGCGCCCAGCTCGGTGCCCAGGTGCTGGACAATTTCCTGTGCCAGCACCGGGTTGGCATTGCCGGTGAACACCATGAAATCGGAGTTGAGGGGCGTGGACGACATGACGGCGGCGGATGAAGGTGAACCAATAACCGGCAACACCGAAAGGGCTGGCGATGTCACCGAGGCCGTATCAAGTGTCGTCGCAAAAACGGTGGCAGGGGAGGAAGGACTCGAACCCTCGCATGCCGGAATCAAAATCCGGTGCCTTGACCAACTTGGCGACTCCCCTACACGGGTGAGCAGTCTAATCCACTCACCGATAACCTGTTCCTGAAGCCCACCCAGCCAGGGGGTGATGTTCCAGGTTGCTGCAAACCCGTCCTTGCCAGCCCGCGGGGAGCGTCCCTAACACCCAGTCTGCCGGGCAAGGAGCGAACACCGCGCTGCCGGAGCCTGTCATGCGAGGCGAGAGCCCTTGGGACGTCAGCCACTGAAGGGCCTGCGTCACCGCCGGGCAGACACGTTGCGCGACAGGCTGCAAGACATTTCGGCCAAAACCAAAAGGCGATGCAGCGAAGTCTTCCATTGTAGCAGTTTTGCAATCCCGCTCCAAAGCCGGGTCGCGAAAGATCAGCGCGGTTTCCAGGCCCTGGTCGGGTTTGACCACGGCAAACTGGCCCGTTGGCACCGAGACAGGCTGGATGAGCTCGCCAATGCCTTCGACCCAGGCGTTGTGTCCGCGCAAGAAAAAGGGCACATCCGCGCCCAAGGCCAGTCCCAGTGGCAGCAGACGTTCCAGCGGCCAGTCGAGTTCCCACAGGCGGTTGAGCGCCAGCAGGGTGGTGGCGGCGTCCGAGGAGCCACCGCCCATGCCGGCCTGCGCGGGCAACTGCTTGTCGATGGCGATGTGTGCGCCCCAGGCGGTGCCGCTGGCCGTTTGCAAGGCACGAGCGGCACGCAGAATCAGGTCGTCCGCGGGCAGCGGGGTGCTCAGGTCCTCGCGGCTGAGTTGGCCGTTGGGGCGGCGCTCCATGTGCAAGCGGTCTGCCCAGTCGATGAGCATGAAGACCGATTGCAGCAGATGGTAGCCGTCCGCGCGTCGCCCGGTGATGTGCAAAAACAGGTTGAGTTTGGCGGGAGCGGGCAGGTCGGTGAGGATCATGGCGGGCGCGTGGGCAGGCAAAGGGCGGGATGACGAGGCTCAGGGCGTCAGCCGCAACCGCAATTCCAGGGTGGGCGCAGGGTGACGTCGTCGCGCCACCAGGGGTTGATCCGCGGTGGGCAGCGAGACCAGGTCCCAGCCGTCGAGGGCGATGGCGCGCCCCTCCAGCCAGGCAAAGACGGTGGGGACCGGCAACGCTGTGCCCAGGGTTTGCGTCAGCAATGCGTCCAGGGAGCTGAAGCGCAGTTGCTCCTGACCGCGTGACCAGACCGCCTCGCCCGGGGACCAGCGCAACAGTCCGTGGGTGATGCCCAAGGGACCGTACAGGGTGAGTTGCCCCGCCTGGGCAGTGCCTTGTAGGCTGATATCGGCCTGGGTAATGGTGGGCGGCTCGCTGTCCACGCGCAAAAAAAGACGTCCCTCACGACGCTGGGCCTCGGCCGGGAGCGCCGCTTCGGGGGCCACGGGGGGAGTGCTGCAGCCCATGAGGAGCGCCAGGCTGATCCAGGCGGTCAGGACTGCGGCCGCGCTCAGCCCCGCCCCCTGTCGCGAGTTTCTCCGGGTGCCGGGTGACAGCCAGAGCGGACTCACAGGGGAACCCGCAACCGTTGCAGCGTGTTGCGCAAGGTGGTGTTGTCCGGCGCGGCGCGAAGCCCTTCGCGCCACACCTGAAGGGCCTGGTCACGCTGACCCAGGGCCCACATCACCTCGCCGAGGTGGGCGGCAATTTCAGCATCCGCACGCGAGCGATAGGCTTGCTGCAGGATGCGTAGCGCTTCCTGGTGACGACCCAGCCGGAACTCGACCCAGCCCAGGCTGTCCGTGATGAAGGGGTCGTCCGGAGTCTGGGCCAGGGCCCTGACAATCAGTTCGCGGGCTTCTTCGAGCCGGATGCCTCGATCCGCCCAGGAGTACCCCAGTGCGTTGAGGGCCTGGTAGTGGGCGGGGTGGCGCGTGATGATGTCGCCCAGCAGGCGCTCCATGTCCTCGAGCCGGTTCATTTTTTCGGCCACCATGGCCTGCTCGTACTGCAGCTCGGGGTCGTTGGGCTCGCGGGTGAGGGCCTGGGCCAGCCGCTCATACGCGGCCTCCTGCGCCTGGTGGTCACGCAGCAGCTGGACCTCGGCCAGCAATTTGGTTCGGCGTTCGGCGGGGTTGCGCTCGGGCAGGTCGGTAATCAACTGGCGCGCCTGGGGCAATTTGCCCTGGCGTGCCAGGATACTTGCGCGTTGGATCTGTACCCGCGCCAGGCTGCGTGGATCATCGACCCGGGCCAGCCAGGACTCGGCGCCGGCGTCATTACCGCGTCGGCTGGCGATCTGGGCCAGCCCCAGGTACACCTGCGCCAGTTCGCGCTGGAGCTTGGCGTCCCGCAGGTCCACGCTGGCCAGGTACCGTTTCCAGGCCGCCTCGGCGGCGGGCGCATCGCCCTTTTCGGCCAGCACGCTGCCCAGCAGCAACCAGGCGGGCGAAAAATCCGGGTGACTGACGCTCAGACGGTTCAATTGCAGGGTGGCATCGTCCAGACGCAGTTGTTCGATCAGCACCCTGGCCAGGCCCAGGCGCAGGTCGGGCTGCGGGTGCTTGTCCAAGGCGGACGTCACCAGCGCTTCGGCGCCAAGGTGGCGTTGTGACATGAGCTCGAGGCCCAGCCACACCGGGGCTGGCGACGAAGGGTCCAGCGCCAGGCTGCGCTGCGCAGCCTGGAAACTGCCGTCCAGGTCACCCGCCAGCAAACGCATGTGGCCGATGACCGTCCAGGTGATGGGGCCGGTGTCGGTGCTGGCCTGGAAGGGCGCCAGGGCCTGTTCGATGATCTGGGCCGCCTGCATCTTGTTGCTGATGCGGGCGTACAGCGCCGGAATGGAGACCAGGGCACTGGCGCGTTCGTCGGCCGGCGCGAGGCTGATGTCGTTGCGCAGGGGCAGCAGGGTGTCGGACACCCGGTTGAGCGCCAGCAGGATTTGCAAGACGTGGCGGTTGGCCTCGCGTGACTGGGGCTGGGCTTGTCGCCAGGCGTTGGCGGCTTCCAGGGCGGCATCGCCCGAACGCGATTGCAAGGCAATGTCCACCGCTCGCTGGAAAAGCCGCGCATCCCCGGTGCGGCGTGCAGCGTCCAGCAACAAGGAATATCCCACACCAGGTTCGCCCTGCTGCGTGTTGAGTTCGCCCAGCAGGATCTCGAACATCAGCTCGGCGCTGAGAGACGAATTGTTGATGGGCTCGGGTTCCGCCGTGCCGACAGCAGCCGTGTCGACAGCGGGCGTGCCCTGCGACCAGGCCGGCGGCGCCAGCATGAACAGGGGCAACAGCGCGGGCAGCCAGGCCCTGATGGCATCGAATCGGGTACGGGCCCGGGTGGGGACACGCCTCTGGCCACGCCCGAGGCGGGTCACAGATGAGGTGGGCGAGGCGTGGTGCATGGTCAGGCATGATAATCCCACGTCATTCGCCCCTGCCTGACATGCCTGAATTACCCGAGGTTGAAGTCACCCGACTGAGTTTTGCCGCACGCATCGCCGGCGCGCGCATTGTGTCGGTGCGCTTGGGCAAGCCCTTGCGCTGGCCCCTGGGGATCGATCCCGCGGCCCTGGCGGGCCGACGCGTCCAGGGTGTGCGCCGCCGCGGCAAATACTTGCTGATCGACCTGGACCAGGGCCTGCTGCTGTTGCATCTGGGGATGTCTGGCGCATTGTCTTTCGGTCGGCCGCGCACGCCGGCGGGAACGCATGATCACCTCGACCTCGACACCGATCAGGGGCTCTTGCGCCTGCACGATCCCCGCCGTTTCGGTGCAGTGGTCTATGCCGCCGATGAAGCGGACCCGGCGGCGCGCAAGTTGCTGGGCCACCTCGGCGTCGAACCGCTTGCAGAGGGGTTTGAGCTGACGGCGTTCCATGAGGGGCTGCGGCAGCGCCGAGCGCCCATCAAGCAGGTCTTGCTGGCAGGAGACCTGGTGGTGGGGGTGGGCAACATCTACGCCAGCGAGGCGTTGTTTCGAGCAGGCATTCGTCCCACCGTGGCGGCTTGTCGAATCAGTAAACCCCGCGCCGAGCGTTTGCGAGTGGCCATTCGCGAGGTACTGGCCCGTGCGCTGGCGGTGGGGGGCAGCACCCTGCGCGACTTCAGCAACGCGAAAGGCGAGAGTGGTTACTTCCAACTGGAAATGCTGGTCTATGACCGCGCCGCACAGCCCTGCCGGCAATGCGGCACGTCCATCCGGCAGATCCGTCAAGGCCAGCGATCGACGTTTTATTGCCCCGCATGCCAAAAGCCCTGACGCCTCCACCGGACGCGTTTGCCCAACAGCTTGTGCGTTGGCAGCGCCAGCACGGCCGACATGACCTGCCGTGGCAGTGCACGCGCGACCCGTACCGGGTCTGGCTCTCCGAGGTGATGCTGCAGCAGACACAGGTCAGCACGGTGATGGGCTACTACGACCGGTTTCTGGATCGCTACCCGGATGTGGCGGCACTGGCGGCAGCGCCGGTTGACGATGTCATGGCGCTGTGGAGCGGGCTGGGGTATTACAGCCGTGCCCGCCATTTGCATCGGTGTGCGCAGGCCGTGGTGTCGCAGCATGGTGGCGAGTTTCCCCGCAGTGCCGAGGTGCTGCAGACCTTGCCAGGTATCGGCCGATCGACGGCTGCGGCCATTGCGTCTCTGTGCCACAACGAGCGCATCGCCATACTGGACGGCAATGTGAAACGCGTGCTCAGCCGGGTGCTGGCCTTCGAGCAGGACCTGGCCCAATCCGCCGCTGAAAAAACCTTGTGGACCCTGGCGCAGTCGATGCTGCCCGAGCACGGTCGTGACATGCCGGCCTACACGCAAGGCGTCATGGATCTGGGGGCGACGGTGTGCACCCGCTCGCAGCCCCGGTGTCCGGCGTGCCCGGTAAGTTCCCTGTGTCAGGCCCATCAGCGCGACGAAACCCACCGGTTTCCGGTCAAGACGCGCACCCTGCGCCGGTCATCGCAGTCATGGTGGTGGTTGCTGGCGGTCAATCCGCCCGGTGAGGTGTTGCTGGTCAAGCGCCCGCAACAAGGCATCTGGGCCGGCTTGCACTGTCTGCCCATGTGGGAGGACGAAGAGGCACTGCTCTCATGCTTGCCCGCCACCGCCCGCCGGCATCTTCAACACCTGCCCGCGCAACTGCACGTCCTGACGCATCGTGATTTGCACCTGCACACGGTGGTGGTGCCACTGGGCCAACGTCAGGCGGATGCGGTGGCCCGTGCCGTCGAGGGCAACTGGGTTGGACCCCAGGCCTGGCACGGACTGGGCTTGCCCGCGCCGGTGAGCCACTTGCTCAGGCAAACGTCTTGGCGTCCAACTCGCGGTGGCGGCGCAGCGTGACCCACGCGGCTGCGTAGCGCTGTGCGAGTTGCTCAACCAGGAACACCGACCGGTGCTGACCCCCGGTGCAGCCAATGGCCACGGTGACGTAACTGCGGTGGTCCCGCACCAGCGCGGGCAGCCAGTGGTCGAGAAACCCTTCGATGTGCTGCTGCATCTGCAGAACCTCGGGATGCGTACTGAGCCATTCGGCCACGGGCGCATCGCGTCCGCTCAGCGCTCGCAGGTCAGGCTCGTAATGCGGGTTGGGCAGCATGCGAACGTCAAAAACGAAATCGGCGTGAACCGGAATGCCGCGCTTGAAGGCAAACGATTCAAACATCAGGGTGAGCTGAGCCGCCGGGGCCGCGGTCATTGACTTCACATAGGCCTGCAGTTGCCCTGAGCGCAGCAGGCTGGTGTCGATGACATGGGCCTGATCGCGCAAGGCGAAGAGCAATTCCCGCTCGCGCTCGATGGCGCTCATGAGATCGCGCTGGATGTCGGTGGCCGGGTCTTCGCGGGTGGACAGCGGGTGGCGACGCCGGGTTTCCGAGTAACGGTGCACCAGGGTGTCGGTGGTGGCGTCCAGAAACAGCAAGCGCACGTCCACATTCAGCGCCCGCAGGTGGGTCAGTTGGGCCGGCACCATGGGCAAGGTGGCGGCACTGCGCACGTCCATGGCAATGGCCACGCGTTGCGCGCGGTGGTGCTGGTCCAGTTGCATGAAGGGCAGCAACAACTCGGGTGGCAGGTTGTCCACGCAGTAAAACCCGTTGTCCTCGAGCGCATGCAAGGCCACTGACTTGCCGGAACCGGACATGCCGGTGAGGAGGATCAACTCCCGTTTCATGAGCGTACGGTTCCGCCTGAACGGGTACGGCCGGGCCGCTTGGCTGCCGCTCCGGGGTCAGCCGGGGTGGACTTCGCCTCGAGGGGGGCCGCGCCCTCCAGCATTTCGCGGGCATGGGCCAGGGTGGTGTCCGAGAGACGCTCGCCGCTCAGCATGCGGGCGATCTCGCTCACGCGTTCCTCCCGGTCGATGGGGCGCACATGGCTGGAGGTGCCCTGGGCATCGGCCTGCTTGGCCACCAGCAGGTGGTGGTCTGCACACGACGCCACCTGGGGCAGGTGGGTCACGGCCATCACCTGCCTGTCGCGTCCCAGTTGCTTCATCAAACGGCCCACGGTATCGGCCACGGCACCGCCCACGCCGGCATCCACCTCGTCAAAGATCAGCGTCTGAGCCGTGCCCAAACGGCTCGTGGTCACGGCAATGGCCAGTGCGATGCGTGAGAGTTCGCCACCCGACGCCACTTTGCCGATGGGACGCGGTGTGCTCCCCGGGTGGCCCGCCACCAGAAACACCACGGTTTCCAGACCACTCGCGCTGGGTTCGCAGGCATCGAGTTGCACCTCAAAGCGACCCCCCGCCATGCCCAGGCCTTGCATGGCCTGTGTGATGGCGTCGGCCAGCCGGGGCGCGGCTTGCTGACGGGCGCGGGACAACTGGCGCGCCTGGGTCTGGTAGGCCGCCTGCGCAGCCTCGACCTGCTGACGCAGCCCGTCGAGGTCTGACGCCTGATCAAGCCGCAACAGTTCCTGCTTCCAGCCTTCCCACAAACCGGCCAGATCGGCGGGCGGACGCTTGTAGCGGCGTGCCAGACCCATCCACTGGGACAGGCGGTCGTCCAGCGAAGCCAGGCGCTGCGGGTCGAGGTCGCTGCGTCGCAACCAGGTTTGCAGCGAATGCACCGCATCCTCCGCTTGCGCCAGGCTGGAGGCGAGCACCTCGGCCACGGGGGCAAATGCCGGTTCGATGGCCGTGTGCTCTTGTAACTGGTTGACCACGCGGCTGAGTTCGCGCAGCACGCCGCCCTGGTCGTCCTGCAGGTGGGTCAGGGCCGACTCGGCCGCTTCCATCAGGGTGCGGGCGTGAGAGAGTCGGGTGTGCTGGGTGTTGAGCTCGTCCCATTCGTCCAGGCCAGGCGCGAGTTTGTCCACTTCGCCAATTTGCCAGGCGAGGCGCTCGCGCTCCTGTTGCAACCGGTCCTGGGTTTGCAAGGCATCGTCGAGCGTGCGCTGAGCCTCGCGCCAGGCGGTCCACAGCGCCAGTAACGGCGCGGTGGACGTGCCCGCATAGGCGTCCAGCAGTCCCCGCACCGACTCTGCACGGGTCAGGCTTTGCCAGGCGTGTTGGCCGTGGATGTCCACCAGGGCATCACCGACCTCTCGCAACTGGGTGGCGGTGGCCGCGCTGCCGTTGATCCAGGCGCGGCTTTTTCCCTGGGTGTCGATGACGCGTCGCAGCAGCAGGCTCTCGCCCGAGGCAAATCCGGCCTCATCCAGCCAGGTGTCGAGGTGCGGCGCGGGGTCGAACTCGGCGCTGATTTCGCAGCGCTGCGCCCCTTCGCGGATGACAGAGCTCTCGGCCCGCGAACCCAGCACCAGCTGCAAGGCGTCAATCAGGATGGACTTGCCCGCGCCGGTTTCGCCCGTGAGCACGCTGAACCCGTGGTCCAGCTCGAGTTCGAGTTCGCGCACGATGACGAAATCGCGCAGACTGATGCGTTTGAGACTCATGCCGCCCCTTCGTTCCAGTGAAGCTTCTTGCGCAGTGTGTCAAAGTAACTCCACCCGTGGGGGTGCAAAAACAGGGCATGGTGCTGTGAACGGCGCACCATGATCCGGTCGCCCGGCAACAGCGAGGCCAGCGACTGCATGTCAAAGTTGGCGCTGGCGTCTCGTCCCGACACCAGTTCGACCACGATTTCGCCCGGATCGGCCAGCACCAGAGGGCGGTTGGACAGGGTGTGCGGTGCGATCGGCACCAGTAACCAGCCGCGCAACGAGGGGTACAGCAGCGGCCCGCCTGCAGACAGGGCGTAGGCGGTGGACCCCGTGGGCGTGGAGATGATCAACCCATCTGCGCGCTGCGTGGCCACAAAATGCCCGTCAACCTCGATGCGCATCTCCACCATGCCCGAGGTGCCGCCCCGGTTGACCACCACGTCGTTGAGCGCCAGAGCGTCGAACACGCACCGGTCGTCCCGCATCACCTTGGCGTGCAACAGGCTGCGCCGGTCCTCGATGTACTCGCCTTGCAGCATGGGGCGCAGCGTGGCCTCGATCTTGTCCAGCGGAATGTCGGTGATGAAGCCCAGCCGTCCCTGGTTGATGCCGATCAACGGCACGCCGTAGGGGGCCAACTGGCGGCCAAAGCCCAGCATGGTGCCGTCCCCGCCCACCACCAGCGCCAGATCGCAGTCGGCGCCGATGCCCTTGACGTCCAGTTCCTGGTGCCCGCTCATGCCCAGGTGAGCCGCCGTCTCCTGCTCGATGGTCACATCACACCCTTGGTCGTGCAGGAAGTGGGTGAGCTTGTCCAGCACCTGGCGTGACGCAGTCAAGGCGCTGCCCACGAGAGTGGCATGGGTTTTACCGATCAGGGCAATATGCCGGAATTGGGACTTCATGCGCAAATTACATCACTAAAATGCATCGCTACCATGACTCACCTTGACGAACGCGCCAAGTTGTTGCTCAAAGCCCTCGTTGAGCGCTACATCGCGGACGGCCAGCCGGTCGGCTCGCGCACCTTGTCACGCGCGAGCGGACTGGAACTCTCGCCCGCCACCATCCGCAATGTCATGTCCGACCTGGAGGAGCTGGGGCTGATCGCCAGCCCGCACACCTCGGCCGGTCGTATTCCCACGGCGCGCGGCTACCGGTTGTTTGTCGACACCATGCTGACGGCCCGTCGCGAGTCCTTCGAGGCGGCACCCCTGACCCCTGACCAGCCGCAAAAAGTCATTGCCAGCGCGGCCCAACTGTTGTCCAACCTGTCGCATTTTGTCGGGGTGGTGATGGCACCGCGCCGCACCACGGTGTTTCGCCACATCGAATTCCTGCGCCTGTCGGACCGGCGCTTCCTGGTGATCATCGTGTCCCCCGACGGGGACGTGCAAAACCGCGTCATCTTTACCGAATCCGACTACACCCAGGACCAGTTGCTGACGGCGGCCAATTTCCTGAACGCTCACTATGCCGGCATGGCCATCGAGCAAGTGCGCGAGAAGCTCCAGCACGAGGTGGAATCCCTGCGGGGCGAGATTGCGACCCTGATGAAAGCGGCGGTGCAGGTGAGTTCCGAAGCCCTGACCCAGACCCAGGACGAGGTGGTCGTCAGCGGTGAGCGCAACCTGCTGTCGGTGAGCGACTTCAACAGCGACATGGGGCAACTGCGCCGGGCCTTCGATTTGTTCGAACAAAAAGCCCAGCTGATCCGGTTGCTGGACGTGTCGGCCCAGGCGGAGGGCGTGCGCATCTTCATCGGCGGTGAAAGCCAGATTGTTCCGGTGGAGGAGTTGTCCGTCGTCAGTTCGCCTTACGAGGTGGACGGTCTGGTGGTGGGAACGCTCGGGGTGATCGGTCCCACCCGCATGCCCTATGACCGCATGATCCAGATCGTGGACATCACGGCTAAACTGGTGAGCAATGCGCTCAGTCACAAATAGGGCATCAACACCCTGACCCTGCAAAGGGCGGCACGAGCAAGTGCATGTGCATGTCAAATGAAATCCCCATGGGCCGTTCAGCATGGGCCCATGACGGACAACCCATGCGCAAGGCCTGACACCCGATGACCCACCATGCAAAGGAATCCACGATGAGCCGCGGACTGAGTGATTTGCAGATCGGACAACGCTTCGAGTCCCCCACGGTCACCCTGGACAAGGCGCAGGCGCTGGATTTTGCGCGGCAGTTCGACCCGCAGCCGTTTCACCTGGACGAAGCGGCTGCCAGCCAGTCGCTGTTCAAAGGCCTGGCCACCAGTGGCTGGTACACCGCGTCGATGTGCTTTCGGCTGTTCCACGATTCCCAGCTGGATTTGCATGGGGGCATCATCGGCCGTCAGATCGAGTCGATGCAATGGCCACGGCCCGTGCGTCCGGGTGACACCCTGCGTGTCGTGACCACGGTGGCACGGCTGGAGCGGTCCGAGAAGAACCCCCGCTACGGCATGGTGGTCTTTGACCATGAGGCGAAAAACCAGCACGGGGAGATTGTTTTTTTCATGCGCTCGCATGTGTTGGCGCAAGACCCGGTGCCTTGAACGCTGCAGCGAATCTGGCTGAAACGACGCGCCTTCAGCCTGTCTGTGAAAGTGCAGGACATCGGCAATGACCGGTATCAATGACCGGCATGGCTGTCACACCAGGGCGCGCATCACTGCAACAACTTGAGCACGGTTTGCTGGTTGGTGTTGGCCTGGGCCAGGATGGCGGTGGCGGCTTGCTGGATGATTTGCGCGCGTGCCATGTCGCTGCTTTCCGCGGCGTAGTCGGCGTCCTCGATCTTGCTGCGCGAGGCGGACATGTTGGTGTAGGTGTCGTACAGGTTGCTCACGCTGTACTCGAGGCGGTTCATCACGGCGCCCATGTTGGCGCGGGCCTGATTCACCTGGTAGAGCGCGGCGTCCAGGCTCAGCAGCACATTGCTGGCGCTTTGTTGGTCCAGCACATGACTGGGGGGCGGCTCGACCGTCAGGCCCACCTGTAGCGGAGGGGCGTTGGGGTCGGCGTGGTACAGGTTGCTCAGCAGGGCCTCACTGCTTTTACGCACGATGGCGTCGCCACGGTGAGTCTGGGCGGGCGAATTCATGGCGCCCCGGGTCACGCCGGTCAGGCTGTTGCCGGTGATGCCGGTGTAGGTGATCAGTTCGTTGTCGATGTAGACCGTGCCGGTGGAAGGAAACCCTTCGGTGGATCGAACGGGAATGGTGGTGGTGACCGCGTCGATGTCCTGGCCGAGTGTGGTGCGCCCCAGGCCGTTTCGCAGGGAAACGACATCCGAGCCCGGCAAGGTGCCAGGGGCCGGCTCTGGCGGCAAGTAGGTCTGGTTGGCGTCCCAGGTCACGAGGTGGGTGATGGACCCTTGAGCGCCGAAATCGGGCATGTCGATGCTGATTTTTTCGCCGACCCGGCTGCCCACCTGGAAGTCCATGCGGCTCACCGCAGGGGGCTGGTAGTGTTCGGCCTGGATGCTGGAGATCACGGAGGCGTCGGTCTCGGTGAAGCCCAGTGCGGCGAAGCGGCTGTAGGCCGGGACGATGCTGTCAACCTTCACCGAAAACGGGGGACTGCCTTGCGAGGTCAGGACATCGTTGACCGCAAAGTTGTTGCCCGGGTTGAGCACCCAGGGCGTCAGCACCGGAACGGTGGGGGGGCTGCTGATCACGCGCACGGTGGCGTGATCGCCCTGGCTGTTGACCATGGGGTAGTCCCCATCGGCCGGTGCCTGCGAGCCGTTGGCGTAGGAGACAGCGCCGATGCTGCCCTGCACCATCGCCGCCGGCCCCGCCTGGATGGCAATGTCGCGCGCGGCTTGCAGCACGACCCCGGCGTAGAAGGTGGTACCCAACCGGGCCTCGCCATCCAGCCCATGGGAAATGCCCGGCAGGGGGTGGACCGTGTTGCCACCGGCGGGCACATAGCCCAGACCAAACTCCGACGCCGTCAGGTTGTCGGAGGAGGTATTGGCCAGCACGCCCGAATCTTTCATGAACCAGACCGACACATTGCGGCCGTCCCGCGCTTTGAGACTGATGCCGCCCGTGCCGTTGTCCACGGCGTCCACGCCGGTCAGGCTGCTCTTCTCATTGATGAGTCCGAGCACGCCATGCTTTCTGTCCGCGGCGGTGGTCCACAGCCGCATGTCGACATCGATCCGCTGCCCGTTGAGAAACAGGGCGGCGGGATCGTGAAAGTCGGTGGTCATGCCGGTGCCGTTGATCAGCACCGGTTGCACGAGGGCCGTGACCCCGGTTTTTTCTGTCATGGTGTTGACGGCTGCGGCCAGCGCAATCCCGCTGGCGGCCCGTGAACTGGTGTCGGTGGCGGTGTTGGACACCATGTCGTCGGTCGCCTTGGCCGCAGGGATGGTCACGCCATTGATGAGCAAGTCGCCATCGTGCAAATATTGGATGTCCTGCATCCGGCTGACCATGGCGCGCTCGGCCGTGACCACGGTGGAGACGTTGGCCGCGGTGTAATTGCCCGCCAGCAAGCCCGAATGCTGCAGGTCACCTTCCAGGGCGGCGGCCACCTTGAGCCCCTTGCCCGCCTGAACGGCCAGCGAGTAGGTGCCGACCTGCACCCCACGGTTGACACCGATCATGGCGGCAAAGCGGGCGTTGTCACCCGAAAACATTTCGACATCGATGTTGCGTCCGTCCTCGGCGACCAGCGAGATGCCGCCATCGGTCAGCCGGCTGTCGATGGCTCGGATGCCCGTGCGATCGGTCAGGGCGTTGATGGCCGCCAGCACCTGTTGCCGGGTGATTTCGCTGTCCGTGGAGGACGTGGTGATCTGCGCAGTCAGATACCCGTTGATGTTGAGGGTGCCGGTCATGGTGCCCAGCTCGGACATGGCACGCCCGCTCATGAGGTTGCGGTTGACCACCGCGGTCACGCCGGTCTGGCTGCTGAAGCGGTTGATCTGGGCAGCCTTGGTGATGGCACTGGCCGCAGCGTTGCCCGCCGGAGAAGCGGTATCGAGCACCTCATGGGGCTGGATCGCAATGTCCACACCGTTCAGGCTGAGGTCCTTGTTGGCGATCACGCCCAGGTCCGCCGAGCTGTCGATGCTGATTTCCAGCCGCTGCCCGTTCAGATCCGTCACGTCCCGGGTGCTGAAGTCCAGGGCCGCGCTCATCAGGTCCGCACGGTCGAAGAGCCGCACCGTGCCGTGCAGGGTGTCCGTGTTCGCGTTGTCGATGTCGAGCGTGGTGACTGAGCCGTCGAGCGCCACAAACTGAGCCGAGCCGCTGCCCGTGAAGTCGAGCACGATCTTGCCCTTGTGCGTGAAATTCACCGGCGAGCTCAGTTGCAACTCAGACTGACTGACGGTGGTGGGCGAGGTGCGGGGGTCATACAGTTGCCCTGTCAGGGCCTTCTGTCCGCCATATTGCTGCGTCCACTGCCCGGCCGACACGGTCTTGTAGAGGGCCTTGGGGGCGACCGAGGTGCCCGCTTTGGCATCCATCAGGCTCATGCCGTTCCAGCGCGTGTTGCGACTGACGGCCACGATGTCCTGCTTGAGTTGCTGGTATTCCAGGTCCATCGCATGGCGTTGGCCGTCGGAGTAAGTGCCGTTGGATGCCTGAACGGCCAATTCACGCATGCGTTGCAACCGGTCGCCGATCTGCCCCGCAGCGCTTTCAGCCGTCTGGATCATGCCAATGCCGTTGTTGGCATTCTGGATGGCCTGGTGCGTGCCCCGGATCAACTCGCTCATGCGAGCGGCAATGGCCAAGCCTGCCGCATCGTCGCGAGCGGAGTTGATGCGCTTGCCGGTCGACAGGCGCTCCATGGCAACACTTTGCCGGCGCTCGACCATGGAGAGCGCTGCCTGAGCAAATTGAGCCCGAATATTGGTGTTGATGACGTTCATGGCATTGGCTGTCAGCAGGTTTGCAAGTTTCATGCCCTGAAAATTAACCGCTTGGTATTCGTCTGTCGAGCCGTTGTGGGGCCGGCCCCTGTCAAAAATTCCACGGTCGGGCGCCTGCCCCCTCGCCAGCGCCAAGGCTTTCCCTAGGTGACAACAGCAGGGAACACCCGCCCCCCGCAACGTCAACGCGGCGCTATAGTGGTTCGCGCCAGACCTTGACGTCGAGGCACCACAACAGTTTTCGGAGACCACCATGATTCGTCGCACCCTGATCCGCGCGCTGACCGCGTTGTCCGCAGCCCTGGCCCTGGCCACCCCGGCCCTGGCCGACAACTACCCCTCACGCCCCATCACCCTGGTTGTCCCATGGGGTGCCGGTGGTGGCACGGACGCCACGGCCCGCATCATCGGTGCCTTGCTGGAGAAAGAACTCGGCCAACCCGTCAACGTGGTGAACCGCACCGGGGGCAACGGCGTGGTGGGCCATTCGGCCATCGCCACCGCACAACCCGATGGCTACACCCTGGGCATGATCACGGTGGAAATTTCCATGATGCACTGGGCCGGTCTGACGCAACTGAGCCCGCGCGATTTCACCCCCATCTCCCTGATGAACATCGACCCGGCCGGTGTCACGGTGCGGGCCGATGCACCCTACAAGAACCTGGATGACCTCATCAAGGCGATTCGCGCCAACCCCGGTAAGTTCAAGGCGTCGGGCACGGGTCAAGGCGGCATCTGGCACCTGGCCTTGGCGGGCATGCTCAAGGACCTGAAAGTGGATGTGGCCGCTGTGCCCTGGGTGCCGTCCAACGGCGCTGCACCGGCGATGAACGACCTGGCAGCCGGTGGCATCGAGTTTGTGACCTGCTCCTTGCCTGAATCGCGCGCCCTGATCGATGCGGGCAAGGCCCGTCCCCTGGCCATCATGGCCAGCAGCCCCGCGGCGCTCTATCCCAATGTGCCGACGCTGAAAGCCGCCACCGGCAGCGACTGGGCCATTGGCGCCTGGCGCGGCATTGCGGCGCCCAAGGGCCTGCCGGCTGACGTCCAGGCCAAGCTGGGTGCGGCCATGAAAAAAATCTATGACAGCAAGGATTACCAGTCCTTCATGGCCGGCCGTGGCTTTGGCGTGATCTATGCCGACGCCAAGGGCTTTGAGCAGTTCATGGCCAAGGGCGATGCCGACATGGGCACCGTCATGAAGTCACTCGGCCTGGCCAAGTGATGTGATGCGGGCCGGTCCGACACCCCGTCGCATCGGCTGCAGCAAGACGTTTTGAAACCATCCCAGGTTGTGGATGACCTGGGGTGACTTTTGTTCCGAACCTCCCATGAAATTCCATGACACCCTCAGCGGCGCAGCGTTGCTGTTGCTTGCGTTGGCCATTTTGTTCAACGTCAGTAGTTTTCCGAACATTCCCGGACAGAACATCGGGCCGGCCGCCTTTCCCGCCCTGCTGGCCATTTTGCTCGCGGTCTGTGCCGTGTTGCTGATGCTCAAGGGGTTGCGCTCGCAGCAACCGCAGGCCTGGGTCACGATGGGTGACTGGATGCGCTCGGGCTATCACCTGCGCAATTTCCTCATCACGGTGGGCTGCCTGCTGTTCTACATCCTGGCATCCGATATGCTGGGTTTTTTGATCTGTGCGGTGACGGTGCTGGCGGTGATGTTCTGGGCCCTGCAGGTGCGCGGTCGGTTGATCTTCCCGTTGGCCATCGGCATCACGCTCTTGATCCACACTATCTTCTACAAAGGTCTGCGCGTACCCCTGCCCTGGGGTGTGATGCTGCCCTTGCAATGGTGAGGAGCCACGCATGACCTGGTCCATCTTCATGCAGTCCCTGGGGTTGGTGCTCGACCCCTATGTGCTGCTGGTCATCTTCTGCTCGGCCCTGTTCGGTCTGTTCGTGGGCTGTATCCCCGGCCTGACGGCCACCATGGCCACCGCGCTCCTGGTACCCATCACGTTCTTCATGCCCCCGGTCCCGGCGGTGGCGGCCATCGTGACTGCGACGGCGATGGCGATTTTCTCGGGCGACATCCCGGGCGCCTTGCTGCGCATCCCCGGCACACCCGCCTCGGCCGCCTACACCGACGAGGCGTACCAGATGACGCTCAAAGGCCAGGCCGAAGTGGCGCTGGGCGCGGGCCTGGTGTTCTCGGCCATTGGGGGGTTGTTTGGCACGCTGGTCATGATCTGGTTCTCGCCCGGTCTGGCTGAAATTGCCTTGCAGTTCTCCTCGTTCGAATATTTCTGGCTGGTGGTGCTGGGCCTGGCCGGCGCGGTGTTCATCGGCAACGCCAGCGTGCTCAAGGCCTGTATCGCGTTGTTGTTGGGATTGCTGATTGCCTGTATTGGGCTGGAGAACCCGGCGGCGCATCCGCGCTTCACCTTTGGGCTGCCGCAACTCATGAGTGGCGTGGAGCTGATTCCGATGATGGTGGGCATGTTCGCCATCTCCGAGTTGCTTCGCTACATCACCAACCTCGATCCGCCGCCGGTCATGGTGACCGAGAAGATCGGCAACATCTTCTCGGGCATGTGGGACTTGCTGGTCAAGTACCGTTGGCCGTTGGTGCGCGGCAGTGCGCTGGGCACCGTCATCGGGATTCAGCCAGGCTCAGGGGCGGACATGGCGTCCTGGATGAGCTATGCCATGAGCAAGAAGTTCTCCAAGGAGCCCGAGAAGTTCGGCACCGGCCATGTGGAAGGGATTGTGGAGTCGGGAGCGGCGAACAATTCATCGCTGGCCGGCGCGTGGATTCCGGCCATTGTGTTTGGCATTCCCGGCGACTCGATCACCGCCATTGCCATCGGTGTGCTCTACCTGAAGAACATGAACCCGGGCCCGATGATCTTCGTCAACAACCCGGAAAACATCTACGCCATCTTTCTGGTCTTCATCCTGGCCAACATCATCATGGTGCCGCTGGGCTGGCTGACGGTGAAGGTGGCTACACGCATCTTGAAGGTGGCGCGCAACATCCTCATGCCCACCATCCTGCTGTTTTGTATCGTGGGCTCCTTTGCCATCAACAACTCGGCGTGGGGCGTGGTGCTGGTGCTGTTCTTCGGCCTGGCGGCGTTCATCCTGGAGGAGAACGGCTTCCCGGTGGCGCCGGCCATCCTGGGGGTGGTGCTGGGCACGATGATGGAGGAAAACTTCGTCACCTCCATGATCAAGTCTGATGGCGACCCGCTGGTGTTCTTCACCCGGCCGATCGCCATGTGGCTGGCCGCCGGTACCCTGCTGATTCTGTTCTGGCCGGTGATCACCTGGGCCTGGCGGCGTTCGCGCCCGCCGGTCGTGGTGTCTTCCCGTTGAGCGCACCAGGGGACGGCTCGTCGTCAGGTTCCCACCGCCGGATGCGCTGAGGAACTCGCGCCCGCCGCTTTGCGTCAGGACCGCCGGTCGAGCAATTGCGCGGCCAGCGCCCACAGCGCGTCGCGGTGGTTGGACGGCGGCAGGATGTCCAGGGCCTGCATCGCCCGTTGCGCCTCCTGGCCGGCGGCAGCACGGGTGGACTCCATGGCGCCGGTCTCTCGAACGATCTCGATCAGGGCGGGCAATTCGCTGGCATCGCCTTCCTCAATCGCGCGGCGAATGAGGGCCTGCTGCGCAGTGCTTGCGCGTTGCATGGCGATGATGAGCGGCAAGGTGGTTTTGCCCTCCCGCAGGTCGTCACCCAGGTTTTTACCCAGTTCGGTGGCGTTCCCCTCGTAGTCCAGCACGTCATCGATGACCTGGAAAGCGGTGCCCAGGGCCTGGCCATAGCTGGCACAAGCCGCCTCGATCTCTGGCGAGCATCGGTCAATCACGGAAGGTAAGCGTGCACTAGCTTCAAACAGTTTGGCGGTTTTGGAACGGATCACGCGCAGATAGCCGTCCTCGGTCAGGGACGCGTCGTGCATGTTCATCAATTGCAGGACTTCGCCCTCGGCAATGACGTTGGTGGCGTCGGCCAGAATCTCCATGACCCGCGGTTCGCCACATTCCACCATCATCTGGAAGGCGCGGGAATAGAGGAAGTCACCCACCAGCACACTGGCCGGATTGCCAAATGACACGTTGGCGGTGGCGCGTCCGCGCCGCAGCGTGGAGTCGTCCACCACATCGTCGTGCAGCAGGGTGGCGGTGTGGATGAACTCGACCACCGCGGCGAGTGGGTGGCGAAAGGGGTTCGTGCTGCCCAAGGCTCCGGCCATCAGGAGCAGCAGGGCCGGCCGAAGGCGCTTGCCGCCGGCTGAAATGATGTAGCGGGAGACCTCGGCCACCAGGGGCACCCCGGAGTCGAGACGCTGGCCGATCACACGGTCCACCTCGGCCATGTCAGGGGCGATCAGCGCCAGGGCGGAAGCAGCGGTGTGGGGGGAGGTGCTCAAGATGAGGGCGTCCAGGCAGTAGCGTCAAGCATTATAGGAGGGGGTGGCGCTGGCCATGCTAGAATCCTAGGTTCTGCGGAAATCCTTCCCCAGAGCTTCAAGTCATTTTGATTCAGAGGTCCTCATGTACGCGGTCATAAAAACCGGTGGCAAACAGTATCGTGTTGCTGCTGGCGAA
>CALBSC010000069.1 GCA_937927685.1 uncultured Burkholderiales bacterium
AGATCTACAGAGGCGAAGACACTCTTTCCCTACACGACGCTCTTCCGATCTGGAGCCTTGGGGATGAACTGCTCGACATCCAGGCGCTCGTCGAAGCGCTTGATGGTTTCGCGCAGTAGGTTGATGAGGGGTTCGGCATCAGCGCCCTGCATGCGCGCCTGCATGATTGCGCCCACCAGGTTCTGGATGATCGGCAGGACCTTGCCCCAGTTTTCCTGCTCTTCGAGCTTGTCGGGGGCTCCGGTCGTGCCGGCGCGAATCCGCATCTCGACCATCTCGAAGACCTGATCGCGCGAGAGCTGCGGCCAGTCGTAGGGCTTGACCTCGACCACCATGGGCACGCCGCCCGTGTTGATCGTCTGCGGCTCGGGCGGACCCATCATCCGCTCGACTTGGGCAGGGGTCAGCTCCTGCAAGAGAATCTGGGCCGCGTACTGGGCAATCTCCTGAAGCCAGTCCTCGACCTGATCGCGGAACTCGCTGGTCCGACCCGACAGCGACTGCTGCATGATCGACGCCTCGGTCGCGGTCTTGGGCTTGACCACGGTGGAGCGGGCCGCATCCTGCAAGCCCGTGACCTGCTCCCAGTCGTAGCGCACGGCGCTGGTGTCGTACACCACCGGGTCAATGGCCGGGTGCTCGCGCGGCATGATGACCTGCGACAGCGGCTTGCCCTCGGTGTCCACGATCGTGATTTCGCCCAGCTCACTGTCCTTGTAGCGCTTGATGCTCTTCTCGCTCACTTCAGCGGAAGCCACCCAGCCAGGCAGGCACAGGTCGCGGTGCTCGTTGAAGCGATCGCGCGCCTGGTTGTGCTCTTCCTGAAGGATGGATGTCAGGTCCACCAGGCTCGGGGCCACGAACTGGCCATCGACCACCTGGTAGGGCAACAGGAAGAACGGGTACCAGCGTTCACCGGCCTTGCGCGGGGAATACGGCTCGCGCAGCCAGAAGTCGCAGCCCTCGGCCATGGTGTAGACGCGCTGGGTGTTTTTGTCCCAGATTTCGAGGATGGCGATCTGCTTGTCCTCGTCCAGCATCGCCGCGCCACTGGCGAGCCGCCCGTCCTTCTTGGGCATTTGCTGGTTGTCCTGGTACGCCTTGGCATTGGTCAACTTCATGCCATAGGTAGCCTCGGCGGTGGACTTCTTCATGGGGATGATCTGGCAGAGCCAGTCCGCATCCCGGTAGTCGAAGAACTCGCACACCGACGGGTCGATCAGCAGGTTGTCGGTCAGCACGCGGTCGATGACCAGGCCCTCGGCCGCGACGACTTCGACCTGCTCCTTGAGCGCGGCCATGAGCTGGCGCAGCTCTTCGAGGTTTGCTTCCTGCGCCTGGCGCTGGTCGGGATCGTCGATGTCCGCCATCAGGCGCTCGGCCTCGGCGATGTTGTCCTGGGTGTCGTTGATGCGCGCCTGGATGATCGGGTCGGTCTGCATGTCGCGCTGGTACATGACCTTCACGATGCCGAAGGACGACGTGAGCGAGCTGCGCACCGTGGCCTTGGCCCGGTCCTTCAGTCTCGCGCGCTCCAGGCAGCGATTCGTGACCGTCTCAATGGTCTTGCAGAACAGCTTGAGGTTGTCCGCCCGGTACAGGGGCGTCGCGCTGATTTCCGGGTTGCGCGCGTAGATGCTGGGCAGGATCGCGGTGATCGTGCCGTGGATCAGGTTGGCCCGGTGCTTGTAGAAGTCCTTGGCCTTGGGGTCGGCTTGCCAGTTGAAGCCGGCCACCTCGGCGCGGTTGTGGCGCACGCGCTTGTGAAACTTGTCCCAGTACGCGCGAGCGCTGGAGATTCGTTGGTTCCACTTGCGCGCCAGCTCGTCGGGCTGGGGCGTCTCACGCGAGCCGTCGGCTGCGGTCTTGTTCTGTTCGGTCATCGGCATCGTCAAACCCTCATGCGATAGGTGTCGTCGTCGTATTTTTTGGTTGGCTCATCCAGGTCGGCGGATATTTGTTCCTCGTCCGGACTGCGGCGGCGGCGCATCACGCCGTAGCGCGTGGCGTCCCAGGCGTGGTCCTCGGCATCGGTGTCCACGTCCTCGGGGTTGTCGTCCGATGGCGGCAGGCTGGGCACCGTCCGCAGCCAGTGCTTGCAGGTCGAAAACACCTTCAGCCGGTCCTCTGACAGCAGGCGGATGACTTCCTGCGCGCCGTTGACCCGGCTGCCCTTGGCGTTCCAGGCTTCGGCCCACTTCACCCCGCCCTCGCGGAAAATCTGGCCGATGGAGCGGTCCGCGCCGATCTTGGCGAAGATGGCCGGGTCCGCCAGGTTCAGGCGGTACTCGTAGCCCAGGCGCTCGTCGTGTTCCTCAATCGCCCTGATCTTCCTGGCCACCTTTGCCGCGTCCTCCCGGCTGCCCTCGTTGGGTTTCTCGCCAATGCCGTACAGCTCGCGCCAGATGTAGTGCACGCCATCCGGGTCCATGGCCATCCAATAGACGGCATACGGGCGGGCATAGCCCCAGTCCATGGACTTCCAGACCTTCCAGCTCGCAGGGATCGGGAAGGGCTGCACGACGTGGCGCTTGGCGTCCCAGACGCCTTCGAGGAAGCTACCGACGTGGATGTCCCAGTCGCCGTCGAGCCATGCCTTACGGCGGTTGGGGTCCTTCAGGGCCTGGAGCGTTGCCAGGTAGTCCGGGTCATTGGCCAGCAGGACCTTGTTCTCGTAGATGCTGGAGCGGATCGCCACGCGTGGCTTCTCGCCCTCGATGCGGATGACCTGGCCGGACGGGACGCCGCCCTCGCCCAGCTTGAAGCGCTCCTTGACCGCGCGATGCCCTTTGCCGAACGGGTTGCGGGTCGCGCGCACCATGCGCGGCATGCCGGGAAAGGATGACCGGCAGGTCGAGTGCATGGCCTCGTAGAAGCCCAGGTCTCGCCAGTTGGTCAGCTCTTCAAACCCGAGCCAGGGGTACTCGTGGCCGTGGTAATTCCAGTAATCGTCCTCGCTCGCGCCATAGCGGAAGAAGAGCATTTCCCCGGTCGGCCATTCCCAGTAGTGCTCGGCCTTGTTGAACTTCGCTTCGGGGAAGAACTGGGTGAACCATCGCCTGGACTTGGCCACCACGTCCGCGAGCTGCGGATAGGTCAAGCGGAAAAGGACGCCGCGCCAGTGCTGGCCGAATCCCTTGCCCGTGTGCTGGGCGAACGTCATCAGCAGCGAGTCGGTTTTGCCGCCGCCGCGCGTGCCGTGCATCAGCGCCTCGAAGGTCGGGCACGTCAGGAACTGAAACTGCGCACCAGGCAGCGGAGCCCAGCGGGTCAAGCCTGGCCCTCCTGGTGCTTGGCCATCATCTTTTCCCAGCTCGCCTCGTCCATCACGCCGGGCACCACCAGAACGCCCTTGGGAGCCTCGGGTACCAGGTCCTTGCCATTGGCCCCGGTGATTTCCTGCTTCTTGACCAGAAAGCCCTTCAGCTCGGCCAGGAAACGCAGCGCGCCCAGCTTGTCGTGGGTCTTGAGCTTCAGGCTGCCGCCCTGGGCGCTGAAGGTCTCGGCCACCTCATGCACGGCTGCCGCCTGCTCGTCGGTCAGCTCGTCGCTGGAGCGCAGCTTCACGCCCTGCGGCCCCCAGGTCATCAGGTCGCGCTGGTTGGCGAAGGCGATCTTCACCACCTCGGCGACGATCCGCTCGATCGTGACTTCGTTGGCCTCGGCCGCTTTCCCTCGAAGCTCCTGAATCCTTGCCTGAACCTTGTCTTCGGCTGCCAGGCGGCTCGCCTTCTCGTGGACCGTCTTGTCCGTCCACTTGCGCGACTGCGGAAACGCCTGACGGTAGGCCTCGGCTTGAGACAGTCCGGACGCGACGCCCGTGGCGAAGGCTTCCTGCTTCGGGGTCAATGGCTTGTCGCTCATGGCTTGGTCCTTCCCCATTCCCGACTGTGCTCGTCGTAGATCAGCGCCGCCTCAATCACGACCTCGATCGGAGTCACTTCGATGATCCGGGCCGCTGCCTGCATCCCACCCATGAGCGAGCCCCGGTCCATGTCGGTGATGTCCCGGCGCTTGGCCAGGTCATCCAGGGCGTTCACGCTGGCGCGCACGATCCGCATGTCCGGCTCATCCCCGGTCCATCCCAGGTGCATCGCGCAGGCGCTGGCCACGCAGAACAGGACGGACCCATGCGCCAGCAGGCGCTCCCGATCCGCGCCGGTCAGGGCATGAATCTGGGCGGTCACGGCCTCCGCGTTCCACTTGGCGCGGGCGGCCTGCTTCACGAACGGATGGACCCCTACGGGCTTGCGTCTTGTGCGCTTCTTCATGGCTGCACCACCCTTCCATCGCGGTAATGCAGGCGCTTTCCCATCCGACTGGGCAGGTCGAGCGCTTCGGTCGCACCGGTTCGGCCAGTGAATGGGCGCAGCTCGGCTCCGTCGTAGTGCATGCCGCTCGGCACGGTGGCCGCCACGGTAGTCCGGGGGCCGGCAACGGTTGGCGTCGTGGGCTGGGTGTTCTCGCTCATGCGGCCTCCTTTTTCGGGACCACCGAGACCTTGACCATGCCGCCGATGTCGTCCGAGACATCGAAAGTGACCCGGAAGGCGCTGTCGTCTACCTTCAGGGCGTCGGCCAGGCCATCGAGCCCGGCCTTCATGCTGGCGATCATGTTGTCCATGTCGCGGTTGCGCCGGTCCGGCGGGTAGAAGGTCAGATGAACTTCGGCTTCATCGGCCCCCATCAGGGTCGCGGAGGACATGCCGGCTTTGCGGGCCTGCAACCAGCAGGCGGTGCGGTATGCCTTCTTCACCCGATGCAGCGCCATGTAGTGCATGCGCGCATTCGGGCTCAGTTCTTTGGGGGGCCAGGGTAGGACTACGGTGCTCATGCTTCGATTTTTTGTACCGGCTCCTTCTCCGGCGGATATTTGGTCAGTAGATGCGGCTGGAGCGTCACCAAGTCATGGCGGCCCCCGCCATCGAGGCGGACGGTCAGGCGCTGGAAGTGATCGAGCTTCGATTCCGCTCCCCGGTGCTTGACGACGGTCCCGACCCGGCCGGTCGGCGTCATCACGCGCGTGCCCACGGGAAAGTCCTCCATGTCCAGCATCCGCTTCACGCAACCAGCCTTTCGACGGTGCGGGCGAGCGCATCCAGCTCGTCGAGCTTTCGGATCGCCCATGCCCGGCGCTGGCCATGCAGACCCATCAGCGAGCCGGTATGACAGGACTGGCACAGGGCCACGGATGTGAACCACTGGCCTTGCTTGATTTCGTGGCAGTCGCTGGGGCCGGGAGCGTCACAGACGGCGCACGGCAGCGACTTCACCCGCTCGATGTGGCGCTTCTCGGCGGCGGTCGGGGCCTTCTTGTTCTTCGACTGCATCAGCCCCAGCCCTCCACGATCATTTCCAGCAGGCGCTCGGCCGTGGCTTCGTCCATACCTGGCAGGATGTGGCGCAGCACCCCGTCGATGGCCAGCTCATAGAACCGGTCGAACTCGTCCTGGTCCATGGCGTCGTAGGCGATCGACTTGGGGAGCTGCATCAGCTCGCCCGTGGCCGGGTCGATGAAGGGCTCGGCGTGGCCCGTGACCAGCTTCACGGCAACCAGCGCCTTCTCGGGCGTGTCGTAGGTCTCACTGTTCTCGGCCACGAGCTGAAGCAGCGCGAAGAGCTTGCGGTGATGCTGGCCGTTGCGCGGGCGAGCCCACTCCATTCGGACCCAGGTGCCGGGCTTCATCGTCTCCAGCCGGCGGCGGAACTTCGCCCAGGCGTCCTGATCGGCCGGCGTCGATCCGCGCAGGCCCTTGTCGGTCTTGATGAGCAGGGCCTTCATGCAGCCACCTCGAACAGGTCCAGCGTCTGGGGGTGCACCTTCTTGTCAATGCGACGGCGCTGCACAGGGAACACCAGCCCGCTCTTGCGCTGGGCCAGCGGCAACAGGCCGGCGCGCTGGGCGCACTTCGGACCGACGGGAAGGCTTCCAATCAGCACGGCGGCCTGGTCCATGGGTCGGCCGCACAGGGCGCAGTACAACTTCATGGCAGCACCCCCACTGCCAGGCCGAAGGCGATTTCCTGCTCGCTCAACGGCGTTTCTCCAGCATCTGGCGCGCGCGCTCCGTCACGTCGGCCGGGCCAAACGTAGGAGCAAAGCGGGCGATGTTCCGCTTGACCACGCCCATCATTGCCGCCGCTGCCTGCCGATTCGGGTAGGTGCTGGCCACCAGGCGTGCGCAGCACTCCAGGCACTGCATCCGGTAGTGCCCACCAGGCGGCCGTTGCCTCGATGACTCGCACGCCGGGCATGTCACGCGATCCCCTTGGACATGGCCATGCGCTGGCGCAGGCCCTCGATCAGCTCGCGGACCTTCTCCGGGTTCGCGGTCGCCTGGCCAGGTGCAGGCAGCGCCTCCATGCGCGGCGGTACCGGCGGCAGTTCACCCTTGGCCAGTTGCTCGTCCAGGATGCGGGTCCAGCGCGCCTTCGCGCGGTCCCAGCTCGCCTGCCGCAGCTCCCATGAGCCGAACTCCACGGCGGCCCAGTAAATCGCCGGCTTGCTCCAGGTGTCCGTGCCGTTGTCGCGCTGGCGCATCTGCTTCACGGCCTCGATGAACGCGGCTTCGTGATCCACGGGCGGGCGGCACAGCAGCAGGAATTCGGGCAGCGTCGGCGGCCAGACGCGCGACATGCAGGCGGAAAGCCCCCGCTGCACTTCTTCCTTGGAGTACCCAGCCAGCGCCATCGACCAGACGGCCTTCATTTCGCCGAGCGTCACGCCCCGCCACTGGTCGGTGAACTTCTGCCCGTAGACGACCATCAGGAACTTCAGCAGCTCCTTCGCACCGTCCTCGGTCGGTTGCCATGTCGTGAGGTTCATGCCGACTCCCCCACGATCTGCGCATCGGTGATGTCGATGAGGCTGCCCGCAGGCCTGCGCTCCATCAGCTCATCGACCCAAGCCTGGTCGGCCGCCTGGCGCGCGGCCTTGGACTGCGGCATGACAACGCCAGGCTTCTGTCCGGCAACCCAGTCCGCCTTGAAGCCCTGCCAACCACGGGCGCAGCACAGCGCCAGCGCATCGTGCAAGCCCATGCCGGCCTTCGCGGCTTCGCGCTGGATGCCGTCCAGGGCGGTCTGGGTCAGCGGCGCACGCTTGGCCTTGCGCACGGTCAGGAAGTCCGCCCAGACCGACTCGGAGACGCCTTCGGGCCGAACAGCAGGGCGGGTGCGCGCAGCGCGCTTGTCATCTACTACGTCAGTAGTAGATGTATCTCTTCTCTTCTCTTCTCTAGGTAACGCACCGCTAACGCTGTCAGCGTTACCTTCAGCGTTAGCTCTTGCGTTAGTCTTGTGGTTTGCGACACGTTTTGCAGTCTGAGCGCGGTTTTTTGCAGTGTTGCCGTTGTGGCGATCGAAGTTTGGAAGGCTGATTCCGTCGTCCGTAATGGCCAGCCAGCCGACCGACTGCATCGCGGAGCAGAACCCGGTAACGCCGACGATCCTGTCCAATAACGCTGTGGTAACGCCACAAGCGTTACCGTCTGTGGTTTGCTGGTCAAACCAGCGCCAGATGCGGAAGAGCTTGCCGACTGTCAGGTCGGTGTCGTCCCAGCCCATCTTTGCCGTGATAGCCAGCACCTCGGCCTTTTCCGGTGTGCAGGCCTCCATCTTCAGCCACTCGCCTGCCATGCTCAGGCGCTTTCTGATTCCGGCCGGGTCTTCGCAGCGCGCGGCTCCTTGAACCACTCGGGTCGCAAGACACGCAGTTGCCACATCCGGCGCTCCGGCAGCTCTTCGCCCCACTGCGACACTGCGCCTGGGGTGATTCCGAGCAAGGCGGCCAGAGCCGAAGAGCCGCCTGCAAGTTCGATAGCTTTCTGTGTGTTCATGCACCGTAATTTAGCACACTAAACGACAGAAGTGAAGTAAGCTAAACGTTTTAGGAAGCTAAAATGGCGAACATGACCCTCGCAGAACGCATCCGCGAAGCGATCCACCACTCCGGCAAAAGCCAGGCGGTGATCGCAACCGAGACCGGCAAGAGCCCCGGCGCAGTGACGCAGTGGCTCGACGGCAGCACCAAGAGCCTGCGCGCCGACACAGCGGCGGCATTGGAGCGAGCGACCGGATACAACGCCGCCTGGCTCGTCACCGGCAAGGGGCCAAAGTTGGCCGCGAACGTCTCGAACGTGACCCCTGCCACTATCGGCGGGCGTTCGATCCCGCTCATCAGCTACGTGCAAGCCGGCGCGTGGACCGATGTGGTGGACAACTACCAACCCGGTGATGCAGACGAGTTCCTGTTGACCGACCTGGAGCTGTCGAGCAACGCCTTCGCGCTTGAAATCAAGGGCGACTCGATGCTTCCGGAGTTCAAGCCTGGCGATCGAGTCATCATCGACCCGGCTGTCTCGCCACAGCCAGGCGACTACGTTGTCGCCAAGAACGGCGAAGAAGAAGCGACCTTCAAGAAGTACCGCCCGCGCGGTGTAAACGAGCGGGGCGACCTGGTGTTCGAGCTGGTACCGCTCAATGAGGACTACCCCTCAATGCGGTCTGACGTGACTCTCATCCGCATCGTTGGGACCATGGTGGAGCACAGAAAGTACAGGCGACGTGGATAACGAAGTACGCAACTCACCGACATTGCGTGTCCGCCTGAAAATGTGGACCGTCAGGGCGCTTGCCGCGCTTGGCGCTCTTTCCTTGGCTGGAATTGCGTTGGCTGTCTTCCTTCCGAATTCTGATGCTCCCAACCAAGCGAACTATGCAGACTGCCTGGAGAAGGCAGCCGAGAAGGCAAAGGGTAACGCCACAATTTTCCTAAGCCTCAGGTCATCATCTTGCAGTCGTCTTCAGCCGACGGCTGGCGAGTTTTTGAGTCAATGACAAGGCACAAAATGCAGTTACTCGAAGACATTGATACGGTTCGCACCAACGTGGCGAAGGTAACAAGCCGCGCGAAGAAGGCTGCGCTCGGACAGTTCATGACGCCCAAGAGCACGGCTGCGTTCATGGCTTCGCTTTTCCCGACTCCGAAAGGCAAGGTCTGCCGCCTGCTTGACGCTGGCGCAGGTATCGGATCGCTAACATCCGCTTTTCTCGATCGCTGGGGAAAGAGCTTCGACGCCATCGAGGCCACTGCCTTTGAGCTGGATGACGTGGTGCGAGAGCATCTTGCCGAGACGATGGCAACCTACGCCGATAGATTGGGCATCACAACGCACATCGAGGGCGGCGACTTCATAGAGCACGCAGTAAACCAGCTGCAGTTTGGCCAATCGCCCAGCTTTACCCATGCCATCCTTAATCCGCCCTACAAGAAGATCAACAGCGCATCGAATTACCGACTACTTTTGCGCCAGGTGGACATCGAGACGGTCAACCTCTACACGGCATTTGTCGCGCTAGCCGTGGCGATGATGGACAAAGGGGGCCAGGTCGTAGCCATCATTCCACGCAGCTTCTGCAATGGCCCTTACTACAGGCCATTCCGCGATTTCATTCTTTCACGCGCGGCCATCTCCCATCTGCATCTTTTCGAGTCGCGTAACACCGCATTCAAGGATGACCAGGTGCTGCAAGAGAACATCATCATTCGCCTGGCGTGCGGACAGCCGCAGGGAATGGTGACCGTCTCAACCTCGACGGACGACACTTTCAGCGACCTGACCACGCACGAACATCCGTTTGACAGGATCGTCTTCCCCAGCGACCCCGAACGATTTATTCACGTACCCACGTCTCCAGAACTGACGGCATGCGAAGCATCGCTAGCCGTGCAGTGCAGTCTCGAAGACATTGGCGTCAAGGTGTCCACCGGACCCGTGGTTGATTTTCGGCTGAAGGATCATCTGCGGGCCATGCCAGACAAAGACACTGTGCCGCTGCTCTACCCAGGGCACTTCACTGGTGGAGCTACACACTGGCCGATTCCCGACGCAAAAAAGCCAAACGCGATCGCGCTCAATGACGAGACAAAGCGCTGGCTCTATCCGACTGGCTTCTACTGCATCGTGCGACGCTTTTCATCCAAGGAGGAGCGCCGTCGTATCGTGGCCAGCGTTATCGACCCAGCCGACTTTTCTGGTGCAGAGCTGCTCGGCCTAGAAAATCACCTAAACGTCTTTCACGAGGGACGCCGGGGAATGCCGAAGGCTCTCGCTCATGGCCTGGCGCTATTCCTGAATTCGACGGCCGTTGACGCGCACTTCCGTCGATTCAGTGGCCATACGCAGGTCAACGCCACGGACCTCAAGCTCATGAAGTACCCGAGCCGAAAGACCTTGATGATTCTGGGTGCTTGGGCCATGCGCCACGGTCCGCTGAACCAAGAATCAATTGATACACAGCTATCCGCCATTACCGCATGAACAACAAGAACGACTACATCGAGCAAGCGCACCAGATCATCGTCTCTCTTGGACTACCACGCGCGCAACAGAATGAACGCTCCGCGCTTTGCCTGCTTGCATTGCTGAACCTCACCCCTGGAAAGCCATGGAGCCAGGCGGAGAATCCGCTGGTCGGCATTACGCCGATCATGGACTGGGCGCGCGAGCACTATGGCAAAGAGTACGCTCCGAACACTCGCGAGACAATTCGCCGGCAGACAATGCACCAGTTCTGCGACGCGGGAATATCGCTCTACAACCCAGACAAGCCTGACCGTCCGGTGAACAGCCCGAAAGCTGTCTACCAGGTTGAACCGGCGGCACTTTCTCTGCTTCGTACCTTTGGGACACCGGCGTGGCACGACGCCCTGACCGGCTATCTGGCGCAGCGTGAGACGCTGATCGCGCGCTATGCCAAGGAGCGCGAACAGAACCGTATTCCGGTCGAGATTGCTCCGGGCAAGCAGATCACCCTGAGCCCCGGCGAGCATAGCGAGCTGATCCGCGCCATCATCGAGGACTTCGCCCCGCGCTTCGCGCCTGGCAGCGTTCTGGTCTATGCCGGAGACACTGGAGACAAGTGGGGCTACTTCGATGCCCCCTTACTGGCTGAGCTTGGGATCGACGTGGACAGCCACGGCAAGATGCCGGACGTTGTGCTGCACTTCACCGAGAAGAACTGGCTGCTGCTGGTCGAGTCCGTGACCAGTCACGGACCGGTAGATGGGAAGCGGCATGCCGAGCTGGCAAAGTTGTTCGCCGGCTCGAAGGCGGGGCTCGTATACGTCACTGCCTTCCCCAATCGCGCCATCATGGGCCGGTACCTGGGCGAGATTGCCTGGGAGACGGAAGTCTGGGTTGCCGATGCACCTTCACACCTGATTCACTTCAACGGCGTGCGCTTCCTCGGCCCCTACTCGACCTAAGCCAACCGCCTGCTGCAACCAACCCGCTTCGGCGGGTTTTTTTTCGCCTTCACTGAGGATTTTCCCTAGCACGCTGAACTTTTTGGTTTAGCCTACTTCACTTCCATCGTTTAGTGTGCTAAATTCACGCCATCGACAACCAACCGATGGAGTGAACATGAACCTAGACCTTCGCTCCGTACCGAAGCAGCACACCGCCGCAGCAGGCACGGACGCCACCACACCCGCAGGGAGCCTTAGCCCCTACCTGCTCGAACGCCTCTACATCCGGCTCGGCGAGCCCACCTGGTACTGGCCGACCGTCCTGACGCTGATCTTCGTGCTCTTCGTCGTCGGCAGCTCGGTCGCCCCCGACATGGAGCTGGTCGCATGAGCGGATTCGATCCCGCTCGCGTCGCCAAAGTCGGCCGTCGCATCCCCAAGCATCCGCAGCCGCCGCGCCCCGAACGCTGGCGCGACTACCTCAAGGACCTCGCGCGAGCCCTGTTGCTCGTGCTCGCAGTCATGTTCATCAGCGCCGTGACCGTTGCGCTGATGGCTCGATGAATCACCCCAAAAGGAATCCCATGAACGCAATCACCAAACACGAAGCCGCAGCCATGCCCGCGCTGCAAATGAGCGAGAGCGAGCTGATCGAAGTGCTCGCCACCAGCCTGTACCCCGGCGCGCACGTCTCGTCGATCAAGATGGTGCTGGGCTACTGCAAGGCCACCGGCCTAGACCCCATGCAGAAGCCCGTGCACATCGTCCCCATGTGGGACAACAAGGCCGGCACGATGCGCGATGTCGTCATGCCCGGCATCGGCCTGTACCGCACGCAGGCAGCGCGCTCCGGCGAGTGCGCAGGCGTCTCCGAACCAGAGTTCGGCCCGGACACGACCGAGACGATCGGCGGCCAGCAAATCACCTTCCCCGCCTGGTGCCGCGTCACCGTCAAGCGCCGACTGCCCACGGGTGAAGTCGTGGAGTTCACCGCCAAGGAGTTCTGGAAGGAGAACTACGCGGTCAAGGGCGGCAAGGACAAGAGCATCGCCCCCAATGCGATGTGGACCAAGCGACCGTATGGCCAGATCGCAAAGTGCGCCGAGGCACAGGCCCTGCGCAAGGCTTTCCCGGAGATTGGAAGCGAGCCCACCGCCGACGAAATGGCCGGCAAGTCGCTGCACGAGGACGACACCGTGATCGACGCCACTACGGGCGAAGTCACCGGCCGCAAGCCACCCGTCACCATGCCCGCCCGCAAGCCTGCGCCAGCGCCCGAGCAGGCCGTGACCGATGCCCAGCCCAAGGCCGAGCCGCAGCAGCGCCAGGCTACCGACGGAGCACCGGCCACCGTGGGCGAAGTCGCCTACATCCTTAAGAAGATCAACGCCAAGGGCGTGACGATCCCGCAGGCCCGCCAAATGGCCGGCCTCGCTGAAGGCGAGAACCTGGAAGGTCTGACCAAGGACGGCTTCATCGCACTGAAGGACGCACTGGCATGACCACCGGACTGACCTTCGACGAAGCGACGCACACCTACCGGTACAACGGCATCGTTGTGCCTGGCGTGACGACCATCCTCTCGCCTCTGACCGATTTCAGCCGCGTGCCGCCGCATGTCCTACGCGCCGCTGCCGACTTCGGTACCGCCGTGCATCTGGCCTGCGAGTTGGACGACTTGGGCACGCTGGACGTGGAGTCCCTGGACCCCGCCCTCGCGCCCTACCTTGCGGCCTGGCGGAAGTTCAGCGGCGAGCATGAAGTGGAATGGACGCTGATCGAGCAGCCGGTCTACCACAAGGCCCTGGGCTACGCCGGCACGCTGGACCGTCTGGGACGCGTGAAGGGCCTGGCCACCGTGCTCGACATCAAGAGCAGCGCGCAGCTCTACCCGAGCGTCGGCCCCCAGCTCGCGGCCTACCAACAAGCCGCCGAGCATCCGACTGTGCAACGCATGGCCGTGCAGCTCAAGAGCGACGGCACCTACACCGCGAAGACCTACACGGACCCGACCGACTGGCCGGTGTTCGCCTCGCTTCTCACGCTGCGCACCTGGTGCGCGCGCCACGACATCACCCCCAACTTCAAGGACTGAATCATGGAAACCAAGACCCAAGACACCCTGAGCTATGACGCCAGCAGCGCCGTCGTGCTCGCCGGCAAGGCGCAATCGGCGCTCGCCAGCGCCAGCGACTTCGTAATCGACAGCCCCACCATGTTCGAGCTGGCCAGCGACGACCTCAAGCAAGTCAAGGCGCTCCAGAAGGAAGTGGAAGAGAAACGCACAAGCATCACTGGCCCGCTGAACCAGGCAGTCAAAGCCGTGAACGACTTGTTCCGCGCGCCCAAGGAGTACCTGGACAAGGCCGAAGCCACCCTCAAGCGCGCCATGGTGACGTGGACCACCGAGCAAGAACGCCTGGCCGCCATCGCACGCGCTGAAGCAGAAGCCGCAGCCCGTGCCGAACGAGAGCGCCTGGCGGCCATCGAGCGCGAGCAGCAGGAAGCCGCTCGCAAAGCGCAGGAAGAAGCCCAGGCTGCCGCCGCCGCAGGCGACCAGGAGGCCGCAACGCGCGCCATGATCCAGGCACAGGCCGCACAAGAGCAAGCCGCAATGGCCGCCGTGACGGCGAACGTCGTCACCGCCGCGCCCGTCGTGGAAGCCCCGACGAAGGTCTCGGGCATCAGCGGCCGCATGACCTTCAGCGCCGAAGTGACCGACCTCATGGAGTTGGTGAAGGCAGTGGCGGCTGGCACCGCCCCGATCGAGGCGATCCAGGCCGATACCAAGTTCCTCGGCGCGCAGGCCCGCGCGTTCAAGAAGGCCGGCCAGCTCTATCCCGGCGTAGTGGCCGTGGCCGAACGCAGCATTTCGGCACGCGCTGCCTGAAGGGAAGTCCTATGAAGCAGACGCAAACCGAGTGGATTCTGACCAGGCTCAAGCAAGGCCCCGTCACCGCGATCGACGCGCTCGACGGTTGCGGGTGCTTCCGCCTGGCTGCCCGTATCAACGACCTGCGCCAAGCAGGCTACGACATCGAAACCAAGACCCTCGAACTGGCGAACGGCAAGCACGTCGCGCAGTACCACCTGAAAGAGAAAGAGACAGCGACATGCTGAACCAAGTCCAGATCATCGGCCGCGTCGGAAAAGACCCGGAAGTCCGATACCTCCCCAGCGGCGAAGCCGTCGCCAACTTCTCCGTGGCCACCACTGAAAAGTGGAAGGACAAGCAATCCGGCGAGCTGCGCGAAGAGACCGAATGGCACCGCATCAGCACCTTCGGCCGCCTGGCCGAAATCGTCGGCCAGTACGTCAAAAAGGGCGGGCTCGTCTACGTGAGCGGGAAGATCAAGACCCGCAAGTACACCGACAAGGACGGCTCGGAGAAGTACGCGACCGACATCCGCGCGAACGAGCTGAAGTTGCTCAGCAGCCGCGAGAACAGTCAGGGCGGCGAGCACGCTCCGCGCGCCAGCGCGCCCCAGCAACGTCCTGCGCCAGCCGCCCAAGGGTCCGGCTTCGACGACATGGACGACGACATCCCGTTCTAACCCATGAGCACGTCCAATCTGCGAGAAGCGCTCCGCAAGCGCTACGCCCTGCCAGAGTGGGTGCTGATGGAAGAGGTCCGCGACGCTGCGGGCCACGCTGCCAATCGCAGTGCCGATGGCATCGCCATGAGCATGTGGCCTAGTCGTGGCCTAGAAATCAACGGCTTCGAGCTGAAGGCTTCGCGGAGCGACTGGCTGCGGGAACTCAAGAACCCGGCCAAGGCTGAAGCGATCGCCGCCTACTGTGATCGCTGGTGGATTGTGGCCATGCCTGGCTGCGTGAAGCTGGAAGAAGTCCCGACCGGCTGGGGCCTGCTGGAGCTGGACCCAAAGAAGGGTGCGCTCAAGGACGTTAAGAAGGCCCCGGCACGGGAGGATGTGAAGCCGCTCACCCGCACCTTCGTGGCCGCCATGATGCGCCGCGTCGGCGAGACGGACGAGTGGCTGCTGCGCACCAAGGTCCAGCAGATGCTGGCCGATGGCGAGAAGCAGCGCCAGGAGTGGGCGCAGCGTCAGATCAACGACCGGACGCGCAAGTACGAGGAGGTCCGGGAGCGCCTGGAGCAGATCAAGGCCGACACGGGGATCGACCTGCTCACCTGGGCCTACGACCGCCAGGCCATCGCCGGCGCGATGCGCTTCGCCACGGAGGCCGCGCACACGGTCGAGAGCCGCTACCACGGGCTGCTCGGCCTGCGCCGCTCCATGGAGACGCTGATCCGGCAGATCGACGAGCTGGGGCCTCTGGTGCCTGTCAGCGAAGAACACAAGGAGGCCGCGTGAGCGTCCAACAAGACATCCTCATGCGCCGGTTCATCTTCCAGCGAAATGAGGACGTGTCTGGAACGTCCGGGACTGGAATCGTCGCCGAAGGCGTCCAGTTCACGGACGGCACCGTCGCCGTGCGCTGGCGCTCAATGATGGCCAGCCACGTCATTTACCCCAACGTGCACGCTGCCGAGCACATCCACGGCCACGGCGGGGCTACAAGACTCAAATGGATTGATTGATGAAATTCGCGGAGACCATTGGCGACCTGCGCCGTAGACAGATCGCCGGAGAGATTCACAAGCCCCTGCGCTCGTTCACTGAGCTATGCCAAGAGCTGGGCGTAGCGCCTCGAACCATGAGCGGCAAGCTGGTGCGCAAAGACGCCCCAAAGCCGAAGACGGTTCACCGTTCAAACGGCGCGGGCAAGCAGAGCTGGTACGACCCGATCGAGTTCCGCCAGTGGTGGAAACGTGTCCAGGAGGAAGCATGAACACCTGGCCAGACGGTACACCCAAGAGCCACGGAAACGCCTTCTCGTGGGGCGGCTCTTCCACGATCGGGAAGACGATTCAAAAATCTGCCAACAACTCCAAGGCCATGACCGAATCGGTCAACCGGATGCGAGCCAATGGCAAGGACCTTTCGACAATCCCAGGCTTGAGCGACCGAAGCGATAGGCATCAGCGCGACCCGAAGCGCTTTGTTGTTGGAAAGAAGCAGAAATGACGACGACGATCGAAACCATTGACTCCGACGAGTGCGCAGCCCTGCTTCGCTGCACCTCGGAGCAAGTCGAAGAGCTGGCCCGCGCTGGTGAAATCCCTGGTCTGAAGATCGGTCGGAGCTGGCTTTTTGTCCGATCCGACCTTCTGGCCTACCTGGCAGAGAAAGCCCGCCGCGAGGCAGACGAGCGCCGGGCCAAACGCCAGCCCGGCGTGACCCCGATTACTGCGAAGCCGAAGCGCCGGCAGCCGCCGCCGCTGATGTTGCCCACAGCCTAGCGGCCAGGTCCGACCCTCGGAAGGACGCATACCGCTGGGCCATGGTCGAATTACTCGACCACCCCATGATGCGGTTGATCTCTTCCAGTCGAAACATCCAGTTGCCCGTGGCGTCCTTCAGCTCCAGCCAGCGGCATGTGGCCTCGTGCCGCAAGTCGTGCTCGTGCAACCCCACGATCCCGGCGTACTCGAACGCCAGGCGGTACCGGAAGCTCAGACGCTGGCTGACCTTCTTGATCGGAAGGTCTGGCTCTTCATCCATGAACGGGAACAGGCGCGCGCTGGGCAGCATCGGCCGCGTGCTCAGGTAGTTGGCCAGGGCCGCATGCGCTTCGGGTCGCATCGGCACATCGCGGAACGACACCTTGCCGCGCCACTGCTTACTGTTCTGAACGCGGATCACCTTCGCATCCATGTCCACCTGGCCGCGCGTCAGGGTGTACGCCTCCTTCAGCCGAAGGCCGGTGTTCACGATCAGCAGGTACATAGTGAGCAGGGCATTGCCGCCCTTGAGCTGAAGGCCGCGCTGCTTGTCTTCGCGCTGATGACCAGACAGGACCGCGACGATCTTCTCGTGCTCGCCTGGATGCAGACGGCGATCGCGCGCGACGTTCTCCTTCGATTCACCCCCAGCCGCTTCGGCGAGCTTCGCATCGACCTCGGAATAGTTGGCGTACCCCTTGGGCAGCAGACGCGTCGGGTTCTGCATCACCACGTCAGGATGATGTCGCAGGTACTCGTCGATCGAGCGGCCCAGTGCCTGGACCCGGTGCTTAATGGATGTCGGCGTCAGGTTGTTCTTGACCTTCAGACGCTGCACGTACTCCATGAGCCACTTGTAGCTGGCGTCGGCCAAGCGCACGGACCCGACCTCCATGACCAGCGAGCCCAGAGCCGATTGCTGGGTCGGTGCGGCCAGGCCACTGTTCATCCAGGCACGAACCACATGGGCGAGCGTCACCGTGTTCTTTGGCGCGGCCTTCAGCAGCTCGGCCGGCGGCGCGATGTCGGCCATCTTCATCAGTCGCCACTGGTCGGCGTAGGCGTTGGCCTCGGCCTCGGTGTCAAATGTGAAATACTTGCGGCCACCCGGAAGCGATGGATGCCGCAGCCCGATTTCCCACTTGCCCGAAGGTTTCTGTCTTGCTCTTGCCATGCTCGTCCCCGTCTCAATCAGACGGCTATGCTATCCGATCGGCGGCGTTTCAGCCGCCAATTTGTGGCGGCTGGAGCTGGTTTTCAGGCTATTCGAGCAGGTTCAAGAGCTGTCGTTGATCGTGCAAGTTGTTGATTTTTATGGGGTTCAGCGTATGGCCAAATGTCAACAAAACGGCTACAAGATCGAGCTGATCCAGCGTCCGCAATACGCGAACCTTTGAGGCCCTCGCCCGCCCTCGTGCGGGCCGCAGCAGCCGTTCTTCCTGCTTCATTTTCTGGAGCCCCTGCATGATCAACTTGTCTGGCCAACGCATCCTGGTGACCCAGGCCAAAGACTTCATGGGCCCGGCCCTTTGTGCTGCATTGGCACAATGCGGCGCCGAGGTGATCGCCGACGAGCGCTTGCTCACCGCATCCCAAGATGCGCAGACCCTGATCGACTCGGCCGGGCCGCTGGATGCGCTGGTGATCAACCTGGCGCTGCCTGCGCCGTCCACACCTGTGACGCAAATCGAGGAGGCCGAATGGCGGCAGGTGTTTGAAGTCATGGTCGACCCGCTGCCCCGCTTGGTGCGGGCGGTGGTGCCGGGCATGAAGGCCCGGGGTGGCGGCAAGATTGTGGTGATGGGCAGTGCCTCCGCCCTGCGCGGCATGAAGCGGGCCGCCAGCTACAGCGCCGCTCGCGGTGCGCAGCTGGCCTATGTCCAAGCAGCAGGCGTGGAACTCGCGCCCGACAACATCCAGCTCAACGCGGTGGCGCAAAACTTTGTCGACAACCCCACCTACTTCCCGCCCGAGGTGCAAGCCAATCCGCGCTTTCAGGAGCGCCTGAAACGCGAAGTGCCGCTGGGCCGCCTGGTCAAGGCCGAAG
>CALBSC010000070.1 GCA_937927685.1 uncultured Burkholderiales bacterium
ATGCACCGGATTGCAAATCCGTGTAGGTCGGTTCGACTCCGGCCCGCGCCTCCATCTACAACAACAAGTTAGCCCCGAAAGGGGCTTTTTTGTTTCTATTGTCCGTGGTTTTCTGCTCACTGTGTCCGACACGTGGATCACACACCCTCAGAACGCCGCAGCGACGAGCCATGCCACGCACGGCCATAATTCCGGCCCCACCTCTGCCGACAACTCGCAAAAACTACGCGACTCCCCCGCCCAACGGCCTGGGCTAATATTCCCCCCATTACCTTCACGCGCCAGCCCGGAAAATTCCATGAAAAAAGCCGCATCATCGGTCCTAGCAATCGTTCTGGCTACTTTCGCAACCGGGGCTTTGGCTCAGGCCTACCCCAGCAAGCCGGTCAAACTGGTGGTGCCGCAAGCCACCGGAGGGGCCACAGACGTGTTTGCGCGTCATCTGGCGCAAAAACTCAGTCTGGTGTGGAGTCAGCCGGTGGTGGTCGAAAACCGCGTGGGTGCGGCCGGCGTGGTGGGGACGGATTTCGTTGCCAAGTCGCCCGCCGATGGCCACACGCTCCTCTTCACCTATGCCGGGTCGCAGGCCGTCAATCCCAGTCTCTATCCCAAAATTCCGTTTGATTCGGTCAACGACTTTGCCCCCATCACGCCGGTGGCCACGACGGCCTTCTTCCTGGTTGTCGGCGCCAATTCGCCGGTGCAGAATTTCCGCGAGTTGCTGGGACTTGCCAAGGCCAATCCGGGCAGGGTGACTTACGCCACATCGGGCAACGGCTCCATCAACCATCTGCTGTCGGAGTCGCTCAACGTCGAGGTCGGCATCAAGACGGTGCACGTGCCGTACAAAGCCATTGCAGCGGCCATGACCGATGTGATCGGGGGGCAGGTCGATACGGCTTTTGCCGCAGTGCCGTCGGCCTTGCAACTGATCAAAGGCGGCAAGCTGCGAGCCATCGGCGTGTCCAGTGCCAGGCGCAACAACAGCATGCCCGATGTGCCCACCATTGCCGAAATGGGCTACCCCCAATTCAATGTCAGCCCCTGGTGGGGCCTGTTGGCACCTGCCGGTACGCCCAAGGCGATCATCGACAAGATTCACGCGGACGTGGTCAAAATCGTGCAAACCCCTGAGGGGACTCAATTCTTCCGTGAGCAGGGCTCGGAGGTTTTGACCACCAGCCCTGAAGAGTTCCGCAAGATCCTCGAGGCTGATGTGGTGCACTGGGCCAAGGTGGTCAAGAACTCCGGCGCCAAGCTCGATTGACAGGCCACCGCATGTTCACACCCAGCATGACATCTTCTGCTCACAACCGCGTATGAAAGTCTGCATCTTCGGTGCCGGGGCCATCGGGGGTTACCTGGCCGCCCGCCTGTTGAAGGCCTCGGATCACGAGATATCGGTCGTGGCGCGAGGAGAGCAGTTGCACGCCATTCGCTCGCGCGGTCTGCGCTTGATCGCGCCCGATGAAGATTTTGTGGTTCACCCACACGCCGCCACGGATCGTGCGCATGACCTTCCTCCCCAAGACCTGGTGCTCGTCACACTCAAAGCGCACTCCCAATCCGCTGCGGCGGCAGACATCGCCTCCCTGCTCTCGGGCGGAGGGTGTGCGGTGTTCGTCAACAATGGCATTCCCTGGTGGTGGACGCACGGCACCCAGGGCGAAGCAGGCCACCGTTTGCCCCTGCTCGACCCCGAGGGCGCCCTGTGGGACCAGGTGCAAGCGCAACAGGTGATTGGCTGCGTGGCCTATTCCGCCAACGCGGTCGCTGAGCCCGGTTTGGTGCGCCACACCGCCAACAACCGCTGGGTGCTCGGCGAACCCAGCGGCCAGGTCACCGAACGCCTGGCGCAGGCCGTCGCGTTGTTGCGTCAGGCGGGGCTCAACACGGAAGCCAGCGACCGGATTCGACAGGTGGTCTGGAGCAAACTGCTGCGTAACGCGCCGATGAATTCGCTGTGTGCCCTCACGCGGGTATCGGTCGATCAACTGGCCGTTGTGCCGGGCATGATGGACCGTTACACCGCGCTGGTGGACGAAATCGCCGCCATCGCTGCGTCACAAGGCTACGCATTGGGCAGCGAGGTGGACGCCGCCAAAAAAGTCCCGTTACTGGGCGCGGCGATTGACGGCACCCAGAGCGCTCGCATCAAACCCTCCATGCTGCAAGACGTGGAAGCGGGGCGTCGCATCGAGGTGGAGGCTATCGTCGGTCAGGTGCAGGAGGTGGCGCGCGCCGGCAACGTGTTGACCCCGGTCCTCGACACCATCGTACCCCTGCTGCGTGCGCTCGACCTGGCGCAAGCTTCAGCGTCAGGGGTTGCGCCTACTGCCCTGCGTTGACGAGGTCGACGGGCCACGCTCGGCTCGCCGCATGAACCGATGATCCGGTTGTCCTGGCTGCCGTCGGCCAAGTCAAACGGCTTCGTCCATTGGTACTAGAGCCTTTTTTATATGGAGTGGGCCGGTCATAGTCGCTAGCATCATCCGTCAATTGACGGAGCACGATGATGATGAGGGATACGAGTTTTGGGTTAGGCGCACGCCACTGGGGGCGCTGTCTGGCACTGCTGTCCTGCTCGATCTTGCATGTCGCCATGGCAATCGGTGCCGATCAACCCGCCCACGCTTCATCTCGGCAGGAAGAAGTCTCCACCCTGGTGGGCAACTGTCCCAGCGGGGAGCCTTACCGCTTGCGCGCCTACCGCCAGGGATCACCGGAAAACCTGCTGCCCTTTTACGACTATGAAGGGCCGGCGGGGCGGGGGACGGTACAGGTGGACACACTGGCCCAGGTCATGGCGGTCAGGATCTGCATCCGGAACGCCGAAATCATCAACCGTGACTACCTGACCCAGTCCTGGTGACCCCCCCAGTCGCGGTTGAAAAAAAGGGGTGAAATCCCCTAGTGGCGGCAGGCGCCAAAAGTCTTCCAATCAGGGTTTCCAACCCAACCAGCCGCAACGGCCCAGGAGACTTGCATGCAACAAGCCACGACCCGCTCCCACCCCGACCGCCGGGAAAGCCTCAAACGCCTGTCCATGGGCATCTCGGTGTGGGCGCATGGGCCGGCGCGGGTTCTTCTCAGGCCGCCACGGGCTTTTCCTCGCAGGGGTTGGGACGTATCGCGCCTGCCATGAAGTGGCAGATCGATCAGGGCATTTTCCCCGGGGCTGTGAGCCTGGTGGCCCACAAGGGCAAAACCGTGCATTTTGAATCGCATGGTTTTCAAGATGCCGCCAAGTCGGTGCCGATGCACAAACACAGCATCTTCCGTCTGGCCTCGATGACCAAACCGATCGTCACCACTGCTGCCATGATGCTGGTGGAGCAAGGCAAACTGCGTCTCAACGACCCCGTGACGAAGTGGTTGCCCGAGTTGAAAACCCTCAAGGTGGAAACCGCCCAGGGCGACGTCGACCTGGTGCGTCCTCTGCTGGTTCACGATGTGATGCGTCACACGGCCGGCTTTGTCTATGGCGGCAGCACCAAGTCAGCACGCATCCGCAAGCTATACGATGAGTTGAACATCGAGTCGCGCGAGGTGGATATCACCAGCGAAGACATGCTCAAAAATCTGGGTCAAATCCCGCTGGCGCATCAGCCCGGAACTTTTTGGGAGTATTCGATTGCGGTGGACGTGCTGGGGCTCTTGATTGAACGGGTGGTCAACCAGCCGCTGGACGACATTGTTCACACCCTGTTGCTGGGGCCGCTGAACATGACGGATACCGCCTGGTGGGTGCCGCCCGAGAAAACCAAGCGTCTCGCTGAGTGCCTGGACAGCGATCCGCTCAAGGCCGAGATGCAGAAATCGTACCGGCAGTCGTACAACCCCCGCGGCAAATGCTACTTCAAGGGTGGGGCAGGGCTGGTGGGCACCGCGCAAGACTACTTGCAATATGCCCAGATGATGGTCAATGGGGGGCAGCTCAATGGCCGTCGCTATCTGTCTCACAAGACGGTCGAGTTCATGCTGTCCAACCACACGGTGGGCATGGGGGGCAGTACCCTCGGAACCACCGGGCCGGGTTATGGCTTTGGCATCGGCTTCGGTGTGCGGTTGGACGAGGGCATGGGCTGAACCGCTGGCTCCAAGGGCGATGCCATGTGGGCGGGGGCCTGGGGAACCAGTTTCTGGATCGATCCGAAAGAGCAGTTGGTGGGGGTGCTGATGGCGCAGGCACCCTCGTACCGGGTCCCCAACCGCATGCTGTACAAGAACCTCGTGTACGGCGCCATGACCGCCTGATCAAGTTGGAGTCACACATGTCATCACACGCAGGTGAATATCCCTCCCGGCGAAGCTTGCTGGGGGCCGGCTTGTCGGGGGCCGTCAGCCTGGCCATGCCAGCACTGGCCCAGGGCACGTATCCCAATCGTCCCATCGTGTTGATCGTGCCGTTTCCCCCCGGGGGCGTCACCGATCTGGTCGCGCGCGAGTTGGCCAAGCGCCTGACGGATGCACTGGGCCAAAGCGTTGTCGTCGACAACCGTGCCGGGGCGGGGGGCAACATCGGCACAGCCGCTTTGGCCAAAGCGGCGCCGGATGGCTACAGCCTCGGTGTGATGACCGTGAGTGCGATGTCCATTGCACCGCACATTCACAAGTCGTTGCCATTTCAACCGCTCAAGGACTTCACGCCAGTCTGTAACATCGTCAACACCCCCGGTGCGATTGTGGCGGGGGTCAAGACCCCGTTCCAGAATTTGCAGGACTTGATCAAGGCTGCCAAGGCCGCGCCGGGGCGCATCACGTATGCCAGTGTGGGGCTCGGCTCGCTGCCCCATCTGGCCGCAGAAATGTTTGCCCAGCAGGCGGGCATTCAACTGCTGCATGTGCCTTACAAGGGCGCTGCGCCGGCCATGCAGGACCTGCTCTCTGGCGTCGTGGACCTGACGTTTGAAAGCGCCTTGACCAACACAGTGACCCACTTCTCGCAAGGTAAGGTCAAAGTGCTGGCGACCACCGGGTCGCAGCGCGTGCCCATATTGCCCCAGGTGCCCTCCGCCAATGAGGTGCTGCCGGGCTACACGGCGCAGGGGTGGTTCGGCTTCTTCGGTCCGGCGGGTCTGCCTGCCCCCATCACCACCCGGCTCAACGAGGTGGCGGTGGCCATGTTGCGTGAACCGGCTTTGCTCGAGCGGTTCGAGAAGTTGGGCATCCAGGCGGATCCGTCCGCCCCGGCGCAATTCGCCCGCTACCTGCAGGAGCAGGACCGATTGTGGGCGGGGGCGACCAAGGGGTTGAACCTGCAACTCGACTGAAGTGGAAAGGTCTGGACCCTCCAGGAGAACCGACATGTTGTTCGAGCAGCGTATGTATACCTTGACGTCGGAATCGGCGGATCGATTCTGGACCCTTCAGCATGAGCGCGGCTTCGAACTGGTTCGTCCCATCATGGAGAGACTGGTCGGGTATTTCTCCACCCGGATCGGATCGAATGATGTCATTGTGCATTGGTGGCGATACGACTCCTTTGAGGACTGGCGCCAACGTTTGCACGGCCTTTACGAGGTGGACGCATTGCTGCCGTATTTCAGGAAAGTTCGTGCCTTGCTCAATGCGCAAGACAACAAATTTTTGACTTATGCACCGGTGCAAGCACTCAACCCGATCTGGAGTTCCTCATCCGATTGGTTGCCTGGGCAACATCCCGCCCCCTTGGGCTCGCTGACCCCGGAGGTCGGGGTCGACATGGAAGTCCTGCAACTGCGTCCAGGCACGCTTCCCGGTTACTGGCAAGCTTGGCAAAACATCCATCCGGATGTGCTCAGCACCAGCCAGCAACGGCTGATCGGTTGCTTTCATACCTGGGTAGGCGCCTTGCACGAGGTCACGGTGCTTCGCTGGCATCCGAACCGGCAAGCCGCGCAAGACTGGCGATCCAGGCTCGAGAGCCACCCGGACTGGGCAGCCTACCAAGCGGAAATCGCCCCCTGGGTGTCACATACACGTCACCACTGGCTTCGCCCAGGCCCGCACACCCAACTGTCACCGCTGTTCTCCTGACCGTCATGCCCGTCAGGTCTGCCCTCGGAGCAGGGGGCCCGTGGATCAATGACTCGATGCTCGGGTATACCCTTCAATGGATTGCCAACTCCATGGGCACAATGCGCAACATCAGGTCGCAGCCATTTTGCTGAGTGCACGCCAGGGTTCGATGGTCGCCTGGGATTTTTCATGCAAAACTCGTCTCCACCCCTTTCGTCCTCGACGTCCTCAGAACTCCCCCTGTTGGCGCTGCGTGGCATCAGCAAACAGTTCACGGGTGTTCAGGCACTGGATGATGTCTCCCTGCAACTCTATGCGGGCGAAGTGCACATGCTGCTCGGGGAGAACGGCGCGGGCAAGTCCACCTTGATGAAGATTTTGTGCGGCGCCTACCGGGCCGATGCCGGTGATTTCTACTGGCAGGGCAAGGCGGTCCGGATCGAGGGTCCTGCCGATGCCCAGCGATTGGGAATCGCGGTGATCTTTCAGGAATTTACCCTGGTCCCGCATCTGAGTGTGGCTCAGAATATTTACCTGGGCAGAGAGCCCAAGGGACGCTTTCCCGGTTCGGTTGACCATGCCGAGATGCGCCGTCGGGCACTGCACATCATGGAGCAGTTGGGCATGTCACTGGATCCAGACACGGAGGTGGCCCAGCTGGGAGTGGCGCAGCAACAATTGGTTGAAATTGCCAAGGCCATCTCACAAGATGCTCGCGTTCTGGTGCTGGATGAGCCCACTGCATCGCTCTCGGATCATGAGACGGAGAAGTTGTTCCGCATGATTGGCCAGCTCAAGCAGCGGGGCGTGGCCATGGTGTACATCAGCCATCGCATGGCCGAGGTCTTTTCGATGGGCGATCGAATTACCGTGTTGCGCGATGGGAAATGGGTCGGTTCACGAATGCCTGGCGACTCGGACCCCGATCAACTGGTGAGCCTGATGGTGGGACGTAAAGTGGACATGACCTACGCCCGTGACTATTGCCAGGCGCCTGGTGAAGTGGCGCTGCGCATGCAGGGGGTGACGGCGAGCACAGGGATCCAGGACATTGAACTCGAGGTCAGGGCTGGCGAAATCGTGGGATTGGCGGGACTGGTCGGTTCAGGGCGAACCGAAGTGGCCCGTGCTGTGTTTGGCGCGGATCCGATCGAGTCGGGTCGGATTGAAATCTTCGGGCGTCCTCAGTCAGGTGGTCCCGGCACGGCTCGTCATCTGGGCGCAGCACTGATTCCTGAAAGCCGCAAGTCGCAGGGGCTTGCGCTGATCCGATCGGTGGGGGAGAACCTGGTTCTGGCCAGTCTGGCACGCTTGTTTCCCGGTGGCTGGTTCAACCCGGCCAGGCAGTCGCAGGAGTCGTCTCAGCTGATCGAGCGGTTGCGGATCGCTACCACCGGTCCGCAACAGTTGGCCCAGTTTCTGTCGGGCGGAAACCAGCAAAAAATCGTGATCGGTAAATGGCTGAGTGCCCAGTCCAGGCTGTTCATTTTTGATGAACCGACCCGGGGCATCGACGTCGGAGCCAAGGCCGAGATTTTCGCGCTGATCGATGGGCTGGTGAAAAAAGGGGCAGCGGTCTTGATGATTTCTTCTGAGTTGTCCGAAATTGTCCACGTCTGCGATCGCACGTATGTGATGCGGGAAGGGCGCATTGCGGGCCATTTGAATCGTGAACAGATGAGCGAAGAAGCCATCCTGACCTTGGGGATGCATCATGGCTGAGACCCGGTTGGCCCTTCCTGCCAGTGCAGACAACTGGTGGCGCCGTGTGCGCAGCTCGGGCTCTTCCAGCGGAGCCCTGATGACCCTGGTCGGGTTGTGCGTGGTGTTCTCCTGGATGACAGACACATTCCTCACGGCGGACAACCTGGTGAACATCGCCACCCAATCAACCGTGCTGTTGCTGATTGCCCTGCCCATGACACTCATCATCATGACGGAGGGGCTCGATCTGTCGATCGGTGCTGTGCTGACGATGACCAATGTGGTGCTGGCCATGGTGGCCGTCCAGACTGGGGGCGTGTGGCTGGGGTTGCTGGCTGCCCTGGGCGTGGGGGCTGTGTTCGGCTTGTTGAACGGGTCGCTGGTTGCCGTGTTGGGTATTCCGCCGTTCGTCGCAACCCTGGGTACGCTGGGGGTGGCGCAGGGGCTGGCGTTGGTGCTGACCGATGGGCAGAGTGTGGTGGGTATCCCGGAGTCTGTGCAGTTTTTCTACAGTGGCACGCTCTGGGGTGTGCCGCTTCCCTTGTGGATGTCAGCGCTCGCCTATCTGGTTTTTCATGGTGTTCTCTATCACACCCGGTTCGGCGCTTACATTTTTGCCTTGGGCGGTAACCGCGAGGCGTTGAGCCTGGCCGGTGTTCGAACCCGTGTGTACTGGATTGCCGTGTACGTCATCGGCGGGGTGATGGCTGGGCTCGCCGCCCTGGTCCTGACGGCGCGCATCAGCTCGGGCCATCCCACCGCCGCACTGGGCATGGAATTCGATGCGATTGCCGCCGTGGCATTGGGGGGGACCTCATTTGAAAAAGGCAAGGGTTGGTTGTTGGGCACCTTGCTTGGTGTCCTGGCTGTGGGTGTCATGCGCAATGGTCTCAACCAAGTGGGTGTCAACTCGGCCGTTCAGGTGTCTGCGATTGGTTTCCTGGTGATTTTTGCCCTCATGATCGATGCTTATCGCGGGAGGCGGTCATGAGCGACTCGCTGCGCTCATCTGCCGCCCACTCACCGCAGGGGCCTGGCGCCTTGTGGGGGGCAGTGCCTGACTCGATGCAGAGTGTCGGCCTGCGCCTGGCGGCCTTGGTGGTTCTGTGCCTCTTGTTGAGCCTGGCCAGCGAAGCGTTCTTCACATCCTCCAATATCCTGAATGTGTTGCGGCAGTCAGCCTTGCTGTTTTTGCTGGCATCGGGGTTGACCCTCGTCATTTTGACGGCCGGTCTGGACCTGTCGGTGGGGGCAAACGTCGCGTTGAGTGCTTGTCTTGCGGCAACCCTGATCAAGGGCACGGGATCCATCGCCATTGGCGTCGTGGCGGGCCTGAGTTCCGGCTTGCTGATTGGCCTGGTCAACGGCTTGCTGATCACGTGGATCCGGATTCCGCCCTTCATCGCCACCTACGGCATGCTCTGGATTCTTCACGGCATTACCTACTGGTTCATGAAAGGGGAGACGATTCACGGTTTTCCCCCGGCGTTTCGAGCCATTGGCAGTGGCTATTGGCTGGGTATTCCTGTGCCGGTCTACCTCATGGGTGTGTTTTTGCTGATGGGCCTGGTGTTTGCTCAGCGCACGCGCTGGGGGCAGGAGATTTATGCGGTGGGTGCCAACCCAGAGGCCGCTCGCTTGTCTGGCGTCCCCGTCAAGAGCCGGTTGGTGTTGGTCTACGCCGTCAGCGGCGCCATGGCGGGACTTGCCAGCCTGATTTTCCTGGCGCGACTGAACTCGGCCGAAGGCGACATCGGGGAATCGCTCACCTTGCCTGCGATTGCGGCGGTCTTGATCGGCGGAACCTCGCTGTTTGGGGGCGTGGGATCGATGTTGGGAACCTTGATTGGGGCGCTCATCCTGACCCTGGTTCTCAATGGCATGAATTTATTGGCGATCAATGCCAACTGGCAGCCGGTGGTCACAGGCGTCATTGTGGTGTTGGCGGTATTTTTTGACAACCTGACTCGTAAAGGAGACAAGCGATGAAGATGAAGACATGGATTCACAGTGCGTTGGCGTTGGTGGTGTCTTGCAGCACCGCCTCTGGGTTTGCACAAAGCGGGGAACGCGTGGCGGTTTTCACCAAGAACCAGACCAACCCGTTCTTCCAGGCCTTTCGACTCGGAGCAGATTCAGCGGCCAAGCAATTGAACGCGCAAGTGGTTCATTACGTGCCGACCAAGCCTGACAGTATTCCGGAGCAGATGAGCCAGGTGGAAGACGTCATTGTCAAAAAGCCCAACGCCATCGTGTTCACGCCGGTGGACTACAAGGCCCTCGTCCCGGCCGTGTCCAAAATGAATGCGGCCAAAATTCCCGTGGTGAATGCGACCGACCGCAGTGAGAGCGGCGCTTTTGTCGCCTTTGTTGGCGCCAGTGATTACAAGTTGGGGCTGGAAACCGGCAACAGCATGGTGCGCGCGCTCAATGGCAAAGGGAATCTGGTGATCATTGAAGGCGTCAAGGGCACGCTGACCAACAGTGACCGGATTCGCGGATTCAACGATGCCGTGAAACAAGCGCCCGGCATCAAGGTGTTGGCTTCGCAACCCGGCAACTATCAGCGCTTGCAAGCCTTGCAAGTCATGGAGAATTTGTTGCAATCGCACCCCCAAGTGGATGGTGTGCTGGCTGCCAACGATGCCATGGCATCAGGCGCGATTGAAGCCCTGGAAGGGGCCAACCGGAAAGCCCTCGTTGTGGGGATCAATGGCACCAAGGAAGCGATTGACGCCATCAAGGCCGGGAAGCTGCTGGCCACGGGCGACTACAACGGATTTTTGCAAGGCTGCATTGCCACCATGACGGCGATCCGTGAGTTGCGCAAACTGCCGGTTCAGAAGGAAGTCATCTTCCCCGCCGTTGTGATTGACAAGAGCAACTATCAGGCATTCGACACGCCGGTGGAGTCGCGCAGCTGTCCCAAATGGGAAGACGCCATCAAATCCTGACAGGGAGAGGGCTGGGGACGCTTGAAGCCGCCAGCCCGCCTGGACCCGCCATCCGTTGTACGCGGGGTGGGGTCATCGGTGACAGGATGCAACTGCAAATTTCATGGAATACGACTATGTGGTGATCGGCGGAGGAACGGCTGGGGCGGTCGTGGCCTCCCGGTTGTCCGAAAACCCGCATCACAGCGTTCTGTTGGTGGAAGCTGGGGATGATGTCCGGCCCGGTGAGGTGCCGTCTGACATTCAAGATCCGTTTCCCACTTCAACACTCAATCCCCATTATTTCTGGAGCGGTCTCACGGCCTCGGCATCGGACGGCGCCGCACCCGCCCCTTATCCCCAGGCGCGGATTCTGGGGGGCGGCTCCAGTATCAATGGACTGTTTGCCTTGCGTGGTGTGCCTGCTGACTATGCCCGCTGGCAGGCGGCGGGGGCGGGGGATTTTTCCTGGGACGCGGTGTTGCCCTATTTCCGCCGGATCGAAAACGACCTGGACCGTCGGGATGGACCCTCGCATCCGCATGCCATTGTGCGAACGGATCGGGCAACGTGGCCGCCCTTCATCCATGCCATGGCACAGGCCGCCCAAGAAGCAGGGCTGCCTTTCCAAGGCGATATCAACGAGCAACCTGAGGACGGGTTTTTTTCCATGCCGAATGCGTTGGATGGCGACTCGCGCGTCACCACCGCCGTGGCCTATCTGTCCAGTTCGGTGAGATCAAGAGCCAATCTCACGATCATGACCAACACGCAGGTCACACGACTCAGACTCCGCGAGGGGAGCATCACGGCCGTGGAGGCGATTCGTGGCGGTGTGGCCACTGAATTCCAGGCGCGCAAGGTGATTGTGAGTGCCGGCGGGATTTACGCGCCCACCTTGCTGTTGCGCTCGGGTATTGGGCCTGAGGACGAGTTGTCTGCACTGGGCATTCAGCCCGTCTTGAACAGGATGGGCGTCGGACGGAATCTGCAAAACCATCCGTACATGTTCTTTGCCTTGACATTGCCCCGCGGCAAACGCATGGACCAGCGGCTCAGGCGTTTTGCTTTGGCGGGAGTCCGGTCATCGTCCCACCATCCCGGGTCACCGCCTGGCGACTTGTTTGGTTTTACCGTCGGACGAGTCAGTGGCCAACCCTATGGCACCGACTTCGCCTTGTTGGGCAGTTCCTTGTATGCCCCGGCCTCCCGCGGATCTGTTCGCCTCAACAGTGCGGATCCGCTGGTCAACCCGGCGGTGGCGTTTCGCTTCATGTCGGATCCGTCCGACCCGCCCCGGATGGTGAAGTCCGCACGGTTGACCGAGCGGCTGCTGAGTCATCCCAGCGTGGCGGCACACTACAACGAAGCGTTTCTGTTGCCCGGCGCATTGGCCATGAAGCAGTTCAACCGCTCGGGCTGGCTGGGCCAGGTGTTTTCAGTGGCAGCCGAGCTGGCCGCGAATGCACCCGGGCCGCTTCGACGGTCTATCTTCCGTCAGGCCTTTGGCAGTGGTGACCCTGTGGTGAGCGCAGGCAAGCGGGGCAGGGAGGTCACCGACGAAGATCTGCTGTCGTCCATTTCACCGATGGGACATCCGGTGGGCACCTGCGCGATGGGCCTCGAGACGAATCCCCTGGCGGTGGTGGATGCCAATTTCCGGGTTCATGGCACCCGTAACCTGTTCGTCGTGGATGCTTCGGTGATGCCCACCATCACCAGTGCGAACACCAACCTGCCCACGTTGATGCTCGCAGAAATGGCTGCTGATCGCATTCCAACCGTGAACTGATCAGACCCACTCCACCTTGGCGTCATCGCCTGGTTGGATGGATTGCAGCAAGCCTTCTTTCTGGCCGGCAGCCGGTTCGACACACTCGAATCGGCGCGGAACATACGGCGGGATGGAACACACGTCATATTTGTTGAGCAACACGGAATGCTCGGCGTGACGTCCCCAGATGACCTTCCACACGCCTTCCAGGCACACAAAGGTCTCGTTGGTATCGTGGTTGTGCAACATGGGCCCATTGCCGGGCTCGGCCTTGATGAAGGACATCTGAAACCCTTCCCTGACCGGGATGGCAGACCACGGGTCGGTGGCCCCGTCTGCGATCAGGCCGGTGCCCACGATCAGGTAGTTCTTGCGGACATGGCCAGGCAACTGACTGTCGTGGTAACGGTTCGGCGGGTATTTGATCGTGTCGAACCGGGCCACCCGTTTCTGCATCTGATCGGGGGTGTATTCCACGATCGGCATGTTGTATTGTTTGGTCATTGTGTCTCCTGGTGGGTTGGTGGAGGGCCTGGTCGGGATGCCCTTGCAGAGTCACCATGCAAACAAAGCCATGAGCCCCTGGGCATCGCGCATGATGCTTGAGTTCGCACCTGCCCGCCAGTTCATGTGGTCTGAATCTGTCACGCACGTGTCAGATTCAGGCTGTCCGCGCGTTTAGATTGCACCATCGATCTGTCTAATCGTCCAAGGAGTCTGCCGTGAATGCACCCATCGCCCACAGCCCCGTGCCCAGCTTCCTGCCGGCGGGTTCGTTCGCTCGCTATGCCACCCTGGATTGGGATCGGGCAGCCTACAACGATGTCAACGAGGAAGGGCGTAAACGCAAGATCATTCGTCCGATCAATCGAACGCCGGAATCACCGATCAAGATTCGCCACAATTTTCAAATCGGCACCATCAATTCCAGTGCGGGTAACGGGCCCACCCTGCATGCCCATGATTACCCAGAAATCTTCATCCCCGTGCATGCCAGTTTTCGAGTGGGCTATGGCCCTCGAGGTGAAAAGTCTGCACAGATTGGTCTGTACGACACGTTTTCCATCCCGGTCAACGTCATGCGTCTTTTCGAGGCCAACGAGGTCGCTCCCCGTGAAAGCCAGATGTTGTCGATTTTCGACACCGATCGCATGGATGCCCGAGACGGTATCTCCATCACCTCTGAAATTGCTGCCCTCGACAAGGCTCAGGGTTTGGACCAGGGCTATGACATCAACGACGCCAGCGATGACCCTTCTCCCGAGTTGATTGAACAAGTGCATGTGGCCCGCTTTGCGCTGCTGCCGGTCTGGCCAGAGCAGGGGATGTTGGTGCGTCATGTCATTTCCAGCACCAATCCACGGGCCCGACTGCGGACACGTCACACCATTGAGGTGGACTTTCTGGAGGTGCCCTCGGGGTCCCGCTCTGACACTTACAGCAGCCAGTGTCGTGAAGTCTTTGTGCCGATTGAAGGGGTGACGGATCTGCACTGGAACGGGCAGGCCATTGACATGGAGCGGCTCGATGTCCTGACGGTGGCCCCTGGCGTAGAACGATCGATTCAAGCCAAAGGGGCGGGGCGAACGCTGATGCTGCGCATTCGAGACACCACCAATCAACAATAACTCAGGCAGTACGTTGTTATGCAGTACTTTGATGCTTCACGGGTTCATCGGCTCTCACGGCGGGTCTCCTGCGTCTTGATTGCGGCAGCCTGCCTCGCGGGTTTGATGAGTCCGGCTCTTGCGCAGACGGACTACCCCAACCGGCCGGTCAAGCTGATTGTGGCGTTTCCCCCTGGGGGGGCCAACGACATCATTGGTCGCTTGATTGCCAAGGAGTTGAGTCAGGTCTGGGGGCAGCAAGTGGTGGTGGAGAACAAGGGCGGCGCCAATGGTGCCATTGGCATGCAGGCCGCAGCCAAATCCCCTCCGGATGGGTACACCCTGGTGTTGGGAACGGCCGGGCCCATGGCCATGAGTCCGGCACTGCAGCCTGTGCCCTACGACCCTGAGCGTGATTTCACGCCTATCGTCAACCTGGTGGATTCGCCGCACGCGCTGGCCGTTCATGTCAAGACGCAGTCCACGACGGTTGTCGAGTTCGTTCAACAGGCCAAACAGCAAGCGGCCAAGCCTTGGAATTACTCCTCACCAGGCATCGGCAACAGCGGACATCTGGCCATGGAACTGCTGAAGCTACAGACGGGCATGCCGCTCACCCACATTGCCTACAAGGGCGCTGGCCCCGCGTTGGCCGACCTGCTGGCGGGGCATGTGGAGGCTTATTTCACCTCCAGCGCGGCCCTGGTGCCATACCTGAACTCCCCCCATGTGCGGGTGCTGGGCGTGACTTCCCGAACACGGGTGCCTGTCATGCCCTCTGTCCCCACGATGGCCGAAAGCGGCCTTCAAGGGTTTGACTTCGCTGTGTGGTCTGGTTTGCTGGGGCCCGCAGGCATGCAGCCTGCCGTGGTGCAAAAAATCAATGCCGACGCCAACCGTATTCTGGCAATGCCAGAATTTCTGGAGCAACTCAAGAAGAATGCGATGAATCCCTGGGGCGGGACGCCTCAGCAGTTTGCAACCACCATTGCCACAGACCTGCAGAAATGGCGCAAGACCATCAAGGACGGACAGATCAAGGCTGAATGATCCGTCCGCCGCAAGCCCCAGGACCGGTCATTCCGCCCGGATATTCGCCGCCTTGATCAGCGCGCCGTATTTCTCGCGGTCCTTGGCAACCATGGCTTCATACTGCTTGGCCGTGGACGAGATGGGCAACATACCCAAGCCATAGATTTTTTGCTGCATCTCTGGCGAATCGATGATCTCCTTGATCGTCGTGCTGAGTTTGTTCGCAATCTCCGTGGGCAAGCCCGCAGGGGCCACCACCCCGGCCAATGACACAGACTCGAAGCCCTTGACGCCGGCCTCCTCCACGGTGGGCACCTGCCCACGGGCGGCGACCCGGGTGCTGTCTGAGACGCCCAACAACACCACACGGCCTGCATCGGCAAAGGAAGAAATGGAGGGGCCTGAGCCGAACGTGAAAGTCACCTCGCCACCCAGCAAGGCGGTGGCGGCGGGACCCGCACCCTTGTAGGGCACGTGCGTCATTTGTGTGCCGGTCATGTGGGCCAGCAAGGCGCCTGCGAGGTGGATGCTGTTGCCAATTCCCGCAGAACTGTAGGTGATCTTGCCGGGTTCAGCCCGGGCCTTGGCGACCAGATCGGCCACGCTTTTGAAGCCTGAAGAGGGAAGAACAGCCAGGTACAACGGAAACTTCACAATGGTGCCCAGATACGTGAAGTCCTTGGCCGGGTCGTAGGGCAGGTTCATCATCCACGGATTGACATCGAGCGCACCGGTGGAAACGAGTGACAGCGTGTACCCATCTGGTTTGGATTGACGCAGGAAGTTCATGGCGATGGTGCCATTGGCTCCCGCCTTGTTGTCCACCACGACGGGCACCTTGAAGCGGTCCTCCAGCGCTCTGGCCAACAGACGGCCCGCGCCATCGTTGCCTCCACCCGGCGCAAACGGAATGATGAGCTTGATGGGGCCGGTGGGCCATTCCTGTGCATGCAAGCCAGCCGTGATGCACAGCGAGCCGGCGGAGACGGCCAGGGCACGCAAGGCCGTCCGCCGACTGGAGGCGGTGAAGATCTTGCGCACATCGATTTTAAAAGTCATGTCATGCTCCATATTGCTGAAAGTGAAAGGGTGTGCGACCATGCCGTTCAACAGGGCGTCAGCAACGCTTTCTCGATACGGGTTGTAGCCGAAATTTCATCATCTTCCTAGTCGTTCTAGGGAATACGCCGATACATCATGTCCATGCTTGCCAACCAACACACCCTCCTCACCGTTCACGGTCGTCGCGTCCCGCTGGCCTGGTGGATGCCCGCTGATCAACCCGGTTCCTGCCCCCTGGTGCTGGTGGGGCATGGGGGCAGTGGCCACAAAACCTCCTCGCTGGTGCTAGACATTGTCAAGCGCATGCTTCCTGCCGGTGTCGCCGTGGCCGCCATTGATGGCCCTGTGCATGGAGAGCGGCGCGAGGTATTTGTTGACGGGCCCGTGGTTCGTGATGAATTCCGTGAGCTCTGGTCACGGGGGGGAGACGTCGATGCCATGGTGGAAGATTGGCAGGCTGCCTTGGATTACCTGTGCCAGAACCCTCGCATGGACCAGCGTCGTGTCGCCTGGTATGGCATCTCCATGGGGACGGCCTACGGCTTGCCTGTGGTGGCGGCAGAACCGCGTATTCAGTCGGCCGTGTTGGGGATGTGGGGAACCTGCCGCACGCCCAGTGATCGGCTGATTGCGGACGCGCACCGCATCACCGTGCCGGTGCTCTTTCAGGTCAAACGTGAGGACGCTATCTTCACGGCGGCTGGACAACGGGACCTCTATGACCACTTGGCCAGTTCACGCAAGGAGTTTGTTGCCTATGACGGTGGTCATGTGGACCCCGTTGGTGAACAACTCGACGATATCGCCCGCTTTTTGCTAGCGCACCTGCGTGCATGATCGGCCTCCTATCTCTCATGCAGGACGAACAGCATGCTTGACGCTTCTTCGCCTGCCGCCTTGGTCACGGGTGCTTCCTACGGTATCGGTCGCGAGATTGCCGTCGGTCTGGCCCAGGACGGCTGGGATGTGGTGATGACGGATTTGGACCCGCATGATCTGGAGCCCGTGGTGGCTGACATCCAGGGGCTGGGGCGTCAAGCCGTTGCCCTCGCACTGGACTTGCGCGAGCCAGCAACATTCGCGCACGTTGTGGCCTCTGCGGTGCAGCGGTGTCCTCAACTGTCAGTGCTGGTCAACAACGCTGGCGTACCCTCCCTGAGTCAGCCCGCGGTGGCCACCCGCGTGCAGCAGTGGGAGTCGGTGGTGGACACCAATCTCAAAGGCACGTATTTCCTCACGCAAGCTTTTGGACAATGGTTGATCTCCCAAGCCAGGCCGGGCGCCGTCATCAGCCTGAGCTCCACGCATGGCAGCGTTGGATTTGCGGGTGCATCGGTCTATGGCATTGCCAAGGCGGGTATCAACCAGATGACGCGCATGCTGGCCATCGAGTGGGCGCCGCATGGGATTCGACTCAATGCGGTGGCTCCTGGCACCACCCCCACCCCCACGCGAGAAGCCAGTCTTCAAAACCCGCAGCGCCGAGAGGCCATGCTGGCCCGCATTCCCTTGCAGCGATTCGGAACCGCACAGGAAATGGCCGCTGCGGTTCGCTATCTGGCCAGCCCTCAGGCCAGTTACATGACGGGCCAGATCCTGCATCTGGATGGCGGGTTGACGGCGTATTGATTTGCTCGGCCCCCCCACCCAGGGTCAGTCGCAGGCGACAGGCCTTACCGCACAAGGTCCGCGTCGAATGCTCGCATCCAGCGCTTCAATCAAGGCGCCGACGGTTCGCAGGTGAGGCGCGGGCACTTGCATGCGTTCGGCCATCTCGATGCATGCGCCGATGATGGCTTGCCACTCCAAGGGGCGACCGGCGCGCGTGTCCTGAAGCATCGACGGTTGTTGGGCAAAGTTGCCGATAACCCGCTGAAGTTCCTCATCCGGATCGATCTGAAGTTCTGTGCCGGCTTGCCTGGCAATGCAAGAAACCTCTCGAAGCAAGGCTGCCACCAGGTCCCTGACTGCGGGCAACACCACCAGATGACCGCTGGACGATTGCGTCAGGGCCGCCAGCGGACCCCACACCAGGTTGAAGACCAGTTTGCGCCATTTGTCGGCGCGAATGTCAGTGGTCAATTGCACGGGGTAGCCGAGTTCGAGGGCTGAGGCTGTTTGCTGCAAGCGAGTGGACATCGAGCCATCCAACTCGCCCAGCACCAGTTTCTGCGGACCTTTCACAGTGGGCAGGAACAAATGGCCAGGGGCCAGCAGGGTGGCCGGCCGGTAAATGACCGCTCCCAGGATATGGTCTAAGTCAAAGATGCGGTTCAATTCGGTGGACTGCAGCGACGTGAGCTGGGTGCCCGCCCATGGTGACTGAACGCGCTCGAACAGCCACCACGGCAAACCATTTTGAACCATCACCAGACAGCCGCCGGGTGCCAGCAGCCGTTGAATGTCGGGCGCCGAAGTGAGCAGCTGGGTTGACTTGAGTGTGACCAGTATGAGATCGAACGATTGGTCGGGCAATTCGGAGGGAAAAACCGCGCTGACCGCGTGCTGTTCCCGGCGTCCGTCTGCCCATTCCAACAGGACGCCACGGCTCTCCTGCATGGCCTTCAAGTGCTGGCCTCGAGCGCCCAGGGTGACGTCAAGACCCGCCTGAGCCAGCCGCCCTCCCAGAAAGGCGCCAATCGCACCCGCGCCGTACACCAGCACGCGGGGGAGGGCCGGGGGGGCTGCGCTCATTCCTTCGGTATTTTGGCTTCGTTGACGATTTTGCCGAACTTGGCCAGGTCATCGTGAATGATTTGTCCCAATTTCTCAGGCGAGCCACCGTTGATGACCAAGCCCAACTCGCGAGCCCGTTGCATCAGTTGTGGTTGGCGCAGCACCTCGTTGGCAACAGCATTGAGCTTGGCAATGATGGCCGCTGGTGTCCCGGCAGGTGCAGCAATGCCTTGGTTGATGGGCAAACTGAACCCCTTGACGCCCGCTTCATCCAGGGTTGGCACATCGGGGAACACGGGGTCGCGTTGGGGGCCCGCCGTGGCGAAGGCTTTCAATCGGCCGGTGTCCAGCAGGGGCTTGGCATTGCCATCCCCGTAAATGCAACTCACGTTGCCTGCCAGCACATCCTGTAAGGCAGGTCCGCCCCCTCGGTAATGGACGTGTGTGATGTCGGTCCCGGTCATGGATTTGAAGAGCGACCCCAGCAGATCATGGCCAGACCCAGGTCCTGCGGTGGCATTGGTCAGTTTGCCCGGATTTTTTTTCGCATAGTCGACCAGTTCAGCAATGGTGTTGGCAGGTACGGACGGGTTGCAGACAAAGATATTGGCATACCAGAACAGCGGCGTCACCGGCTTGAAACTGGTGACCGGGTCGAACGCTAACGACTTGGACATGGCAGGCATGGAGCCATGGGTGATGGAGTTGATGTACAGCAGGGTGTAGCCATCTGGATTGGATTGGGCGACATGCTGCACGCCGATGCGTGTGCCTGCACCCCCCCGGTTATCCACAACCACGGGCGTGCCCAGCACCGCGGACATGCGGTCGGCTACAAGACGAGCCGCCGTGTCGGTGATGGCACCCGGCGCATAAGGCACCACCAAGCGGATGGGCCTGTTGGGGTAATCCTGCTGGGCCAGCGCGGGAAGAGCAAGGGCCGCACTGGCTGCGGCAACCATGCCGGTCAGAATGATTCTGCGGATCTCCATGGCGAGGTGTCCTTCTTAGGGTCAGCGGATGCTGGGCAATATGAATTTCAATGCGCGCTTTGGGCGAGCTTCAAGGCTTCGATCTGCTGAGCGGAGATGGTTTCTCGGCTCTGCGTCACCAGGAGAATTCGCGATGGCTGGTCCGAGGTATTGCGCACGGTCCGTGCTGTGTCAGGCTCTATGCGCACCAGGTCATAGCGATTGAGGTTCACCGCTTGTCCCTGCAAGCTCACTTCGCAGGTGTGATCGCTGATCTGGATCACCCACTGGCAGTGCTCATGGTCCACCGTGGCTGTGGAAGATTCGTGAGCGGCTAACTTGAGCATGGACACGTCCATGCCCGGCCAGCATGACACGGGGGCCGGCGCATGCGGGCTTGAACTCATGACAGGATAGACGGTTTCGCTGGCGGTGGGTTGCGCGGGAAGAGCGTCCGCGCGGGTGGTGCGCGCCTGCATTTTTTCTGCGGTGATGTCATAGGCTGCCTCGCCTTGAAAGCGCATGTTGATGCCTGCCAGGAGTTCCATGACGTGGTCGCCATGTTGCTGGCGAATGCCCTCGCCCGTGGATCGCAACATCTCGATCTTGTCGCTCATTTTGTCGTCGCCTTGAATCAAGACCAGAAGCCTTGCCTCGGCGTTGGTGAGATTGCGGAATGTGCGATAGACATTGGGGGGGACCGAGCAAAGATCTCCGGGATTCAACGTGACTTTGTGCTGAAGCTCGTTGCCCCACAGCACATCGAAGCGACCATCCAGACAGAAAAATGTTTCCAGTGTGCCGGTGTGGTTGTGCGACACGGGGCCTTGATTGGGCGTGCATTGAGCCACCGTGATGCACAAGCCGGGCCAGCCTCGCAGGGGAGCCAGCGCATTGCGGCCAACCAAACCCGGAGGCGACACGATGGGAAATACCTGATTGGCGGCCAGATACTCCATCACTTCGCGCGGAATGCCGTTGTTGGCGTGCTGGGACTGGTAGGACACCAATTCCTTGAAGCGGGCGATGGTGGGGCTGGAGGAGGGGGTGGGGTGAGCTTGAGTCATGGACTTGGATGGGATGCGTCAGGACTATGAGGTCGGTGAGGTGATCAGTTGAAAAAAAGATCGCCATTCATTGAATCTGATGAAGCACAACTTGCATGTCTCACATCGGACAGACTCCGCATCAGCTCTTCATCCGGTGATGACTCGATCTGCATCTGCGTCGTCAAGTGCGCTCGCATGCCTAGGAAGGGGCGTTCTACAGCAGTTGAGCAATTCAGGAAATAGACGCCCGTCCATCACTCCGCCTGCATCCCCGCATCCGCAAAGGCTTTGGACCAGGCTTGCAACTGCTCCGGCAAGAAGGCCGCCAATTCGCCGGGGGTGCTGCTGGCCAAGTCAAATCCGAGTTTGTCCACGCGCTCACGCACGTCGGGACGCGCCATGGCGGCGGCCATTTCACGGCTCATGCGTTGTGCAATCTCGGGGGGCAGCTTGGCCGGGCCAAACAAGGCGGCCCAGGTGCCTGCCGTCAGCGGCGGTACGCCGGCTTCCACCGCGGTGGGCACTTGTGGCATCAGGCTGTAGCGGTTGGGCAGCAACACGGCCATGGCGCGCAACTTGCCCGACTGCACATGCGGCAACGCGCTGGTGGGGGTGGCAAACGTCATCTGCAAATGCCCGCCCAGGATATCGTTCACCGTGGGGCTCTCGCCTTTGTAGGGAATCAGGTTGAGGTCAAGCTTCGATTCTTGCTTGAGCCGTGTGAACATCAACTGGGTGACGCCGCTGTAACTGCCGTAGTTCATCTTGCCGGGTTGTTGCCGGGCCAGGGCAAACAGTTCCTGGGCATTCTGTGCGGGCAGTTGGGCACCGGCCACCAGCACATAGATGTAGCGGCCCACCAGCGTCACGGGTGTGAAACTCTTGATGGGGTCGTAGGGCGGGTTCTTTTTCAGCAGGGGCACCTGCATCATGGGCGTGTTGGAGGCGAGGAAAAAGGTATGACCGTCAGGCTCCGAGCGCGCCACATAGTCGCCGGCGATGGCGCCATCGGCACCGGGCCGGTTTTCGACCAGCACGGGCTGGCCCAGTGATTGGGTGAGCACCTGCGCCAGAATGCGGGCCACCGCATCGGTGGAGCCACCGGGGGGGAACTGCAGCACCAGGCGAACCGGTTTGGTCGGCCAGGTCTGGCCCCATGCCGTCAGGCCCAGCAAACACAGCAGCAGGCCGGTGAACAGTCGTTTGGACCATGAGCGAGGATGCATTGTCAGTCTCCGGAGATCGGGTCAGTGGGTGAAGTGGGGGTGTGGCTCGTATTCTGCTACGAACCCGCAGGCCTGTGGGTTTGGGCTTTCCCGGTGGACAAATCGGGCGACTCGGATTGAAATGGGTGCATGAGTCATATCCTGTCCCTGGATCAGGGCACCACCAGTTCGCGTGCCATCGTCTTCAATGCACAGGGCGACACGGTGGCCAGGGCGCAACGCGAGTTTGCCCAGCATTTTCCGCAGCCGGGCTGGGTCGAGCACGATCCGATGGAAATCTGGAGCTCCCAGCTTCAAGTGGCCCGCGAGGCCTTGGCATCGGCCCAGCGACAGGGGGCTCATGTGTCGGCCCTGGCCATCACCAACCAGCGCGAAACCACGGTGCTGTGGGACCGGGCAACCGGCCAGCCGGTGGCGCCGGCCATCGTCTGGCAAGACCGTCGAACGGCAAGCCACTGTGACCTGTTGCGCAGGCAAGGGCACGCCAACGTGTTTCAACGCAAGACCGGGCTGATGCTCGATGCGTATTTTTCCGGCACCAAGTTGGCCTGGCTGCTCGACCAGGTGCCGGGCGCACGGCGCCGTGCCGAGCGTGGAGAGCTGGCCTTTGGCACGGTAGACAGCTGGCTGATCTGGCAACTCACCGGCGGGCGTGTGCACGCCACCGATCCGAGCAACGCGTCGCGCACGCTGCTCTTCAATCTGCACACGATGGCGTGGGACCCGCCCTTGCTGGCCCTCCTGAACATTCCCCCCTCCGTGCTGCCGCAGGTGGTGCCCTCCAGCGGTGTGCTGGGCGACACCGATCCCTCGCTGTTGGGCCGCTCGTTTCCCATCGCGGGTGTGGCGGGGGACCAGCAAGCGGCCACCTTCGGTCAGGCCTGCTTCGAGCCGGGCATGGCCAAGAACACCTATGGCACCGGCTGCTTCATGCTCATGAACACCGGACAGACCGCGGTGGCCAGTCGGCACCGCTTGCTCTCCACCGTGGGATGGCAAGGGCCACAGGGACGCGCGCATACGGCTTATTGCCTGGAGGGCTCGGTGTTCATGGCTGGCGCTACCGTGCAATGGTTGCGGGATGGTCTGCAGATGATCCGGCAAGCCCACGAGGTGGAAGCCCTGGCCGCCACCGTGGAGGACACCGGGGATGTCTACCTGGTGCCGGCATTCGCTGGACTGGGCACGCCGGAGTGGGACAGCTATGCCCGCGGTACCCTGGTGGGCATGACCCGCGGCACGGGACGCGCGCACATTGCCCGTGCAGCACTTGAAGCCATCGCCCTGCAGACGGCCGATGTGTTTGATGCCATGGCCCAGGATGCCGGTGTGCCGTTGCGCGAACTGCGGGTCGACGGTGGGGCCAGTCGCAACAACCTGCTCATGCAGTTGCAGGCCGATTTGCTGGGGGTGCCCGTGGTACGTCCCCAGGTGACAGAAACCACGGCCCTGGGGGCCGCCTACCTGGCCGGTTTGGCCTGCGGTGTCTGGCGTGACGCCCACGACATTGCGGCGTTGTGGCAAGTGGACCGGCGCTTCGAGCCGGGCCTGAGTGATGTGGCGCGCCGCCACAAGCTCCAGCGCTGGCATGAAGCGGTACAGCGATCGCGGGGCTGGGCGCCTGCTTGAGGTCATCCGTCAGTTCGTGAACGGATCCCAGGCGGCCGTCCTCCCGGGTCAGGGACACCGCCCTGGTCCGCCGACACCTGGGGGACGGGAGCGGAGACATCGGCTGGCCTACACTCCGGGGTTTGCTGCCCCCCCGACAGGAGTTTTCATGCTGCGACGTCATCTTGGAATGTTGATGCTGAGTCTGGTCAGTGCACCGCTTGCCTGGTCTCAATCGGCGGCCCCGATCAAACTCGTGGTGCCTTTTTCGACGGGCGGTCCCACCGACGTGGCGGCTCGCGTCATGGCGCCCCTGTTGTCCGAAAGCCTCGGACGGCCGGTGATCGTGGACAACCGGGTGGGTGCCACGGGTGCCATCGGGGCCGAACTGGTGGCCAAGTCGCCTGCGGATGGTTCCACCATTCTTTTCGGCACCAGCAGCATCATGGCGGCCAATGTGGCCTTGATGCCCAAGCTGCCCTTTGACCCCATTCAGGACTTTGTGCCGCTGTCGCAAATCGCCGCCATTGAGAACATCCTGGTGGTGCACCCCTCGGTGCCGGCGAACAACGTGCAGGAGTTGATCCGCTACGCGCGGGACAATCCGGGCAAGCTGAATTACGGATCCTCAGGGCTGGGCAGCACCTACCACCTGGGGGCCGAGTTCTTTGCCAACCTGGCCAAGGTGCAGATGACGCACGTGCCCTACAAAGGCCAGGGCCCCGCCATGCAGGACTTGCTGGCCGGACACCTGCAGGTCATGTTCGATGCCTACAACTCGGCCGTGCCCAACATGAAGGCGGGTCGGGTGCGCGCCCTGGGCCTGACCAGCGCCAAGCGCAACCCCGACTTGCCCGATCTGCCCACGGTGGCGGAGCAGGGCCTGCCGGGCTATGTCACCGCGCAGTGGCTGGCGTTTTTCCTGCCCGCCAAAACGCCCGCCGCCACGGTGGACAAACTCAACCAGACTGTGGTGAGCATCCTGCAACGACCGGACGTGCGTGAGCGTTTTCTTCGGCTGGGCCTGTTGCCCGTGTCGTCCAGCCCGGCTGAGCTGGACGCCTTGCTCAAGCGCGACATTGCCTTGTGGAGCCGGGTGGTCAAAGAGGGCAACATCAAGCCCGAGTGACGGCTGCAGTACCATCTGCCCATCATGATCGGTGGCAATTCGGTTCGCGGGGGTCTGCCACGTCGGTGGGGGGTGCTGGCCAGCGTGGTGCTGGTGCACCTGGGCGTGCTGTGGTGGTTGCAGCAGGGGCTGAGCCGGGAGGTCTGGCCGTTGGTCACCCCGGTCACCTTGATCAACGTCCCCCTGGATCCACCGGCGCCAGCCGTTTTGCCTGACCGCAAGCCCGAGAAACTGCCCGAGCCATTGGCTGTTCCCAACCGCCTGGCCCCCACGCCCAGGCCGCAGCCAGTCCCTGAGCCACCTTCACCGCCCACCGCCTCACCGTCAGCGGTCAGCGTCACACCCCTCCCTTCCGTCGCATCCCCACTGCCCGCCACCGAGTCGCCGGCTCAGGCCTCGTCGGCCGTGCCGCCTGCGTCCGGCAGCCGGGCAGGACCCGGCCCCGGCGCTGCCGCCCCCAGCGTCGTCCTGCCCTCGGCCAGTGCCGCCTACCTGCACAACCCCCCACCGGCCTATCCGGCCATGAGTCGTCGCCTGGCCGAGCAGGGGCGGGTGATGGTGCGGGTGCTGATCGGCACCGATGGTTTGCCGCAAAAGGCCGAACTGCAGGCCGGCAGCGGGTACGATCGGCTGGATCGCGCCGCGCTGGACGCGGTGATGCGCTGGCGTTTTGTGCCGGGGCGGCGGGGCGATGTGCCCGAAACCATGTGGGTGAGCGTGCCCATCGTGTTCAATTTGGAGTAATGCAACGTGAATGCATCGAGTGGATTGATCCAGGTCTGGCAGCAAGGCGATGGGGTGACCCGTTTTGTGGCCCTGTTGTTGCTGGCCATGTCGCTGGCGTCGTGGGTGGTCATGGTGCTCAAGGCCCTGGATGTGTGGGGCCTGCGCCGTCAGGCACAGCGGGTGGAGACCTTCTGGGAGAGTCCCAACCTGAAGGCGGGCCTGCAATCCCTGGGGGATGCGCAGGACCACGGGGCCTTTCGTCGACTGGCTGAACAGGCCGAGCAGGCGTTGGCCCACGCCAACCGCCATGACGGGGCCCCGCACCTGCACGACAGCCTGGACCTGAGCGACTGGATGACACGCGCCTTGCAAAACGCGCTCGATCACACCACCGCGCAACTGCAATCGGGTCTGATCCTGCTGGCCTCGGTGGGCTCCACCGCCCCCTTTGTGGGTCTCTTTGGCACCGTCTGGGGCATCTACCATGCGTTGATGGGCATTGGTCAGGCCGGCCAGGCCACCATTGACCAGGTGGCCGGCCCCATCGGTGAGGCGCTGGTCATGACGGCCCTGGGTCTGGCGGTGGCCATACCGGCTGTGCTGGGCTACAACGCCCTGGTGCGTGCCAACAAGACCATCGTGGTGCAACTCAAGCGCTTCGCCCACGACCTGCATGCCTTGCAGGTGACCGGTGCGCGCATGCCGGCGCGCTGAGGGAGCAGGCCGTGGCCTTTCAGTGGAACGAGGACGATGATGACGCGATGAGCGAAATCAACATGACGCCCCTGGTGGACGTCATGCTGGTGCTGCTGATCATTTTTATCATCACCGTGCCGGTCATGAAGCACGCGGTGCCGGTGGAGTTGCCACGTGCCAGCAGCCAGGCGCCAGACCCATCGGCGCAGAGCTTGCGACTCACGGTGGATGCACAAGGCGACTTCTATTTCAACGAGGCGCGGGTGAGCGACGACGAACTCGATCGCCTCTTGCGTGAGCAGGCCGCTCGCCAACCGCAGCCGCAGGTGCAACTCAAGGGCGACCGGTCGGTGCGCTACGAGCGAGTGGCCCAGGCCATGGCCGCTGTGCAACGTGCGGGCCTGCGCAACATCGGCTTTGTGACCGAGCGGCGCTAAGGCATCCACTGTTCAATACATCAACACAAGAGGAACATCATGAAATCCTATTGGATCCAGACCCAAGGCGCCGGCATGCATCTCGAGATGCGCGACGAGGCCATGCGTGAGCCCAAGGCCGGACAGATGCGGGTTCGCTTGCAGGCGGCTGCCCTCAATCGCGGTGAGTTGATCGCCGGTCATGGCCTGCACGCACCCAACCAGCCGGCGCGCGCCGCCGGGTTTGAAGCGGCGGGGGTGGTGGAAGCCCTGGGAGACGGCGTGACCCGCTTTCGCGTGGGCGATGAAGTCATGGGGCGTTGTGACGGCGCCTTTGCCGAATATGGGTTGATGAATGAGGCCGAGGTTCACCCCAAGCCCGCCAACCTGGACTGGGCCCAGGCAGCGAGCAGCACCATCACCTACAGCACGGCGCATGACACGCTGATGGTGCAGGGGCATTTGCAAGCGGGCGAGTGGGTGCTGGTGACCGGCGTGACCTCCGGCGTGGGTGTGGCCTGTCTGCAACTGGCCAAGGCGCTGGGCGCCCGGGTGATCGGCAGTTCGGGATCGCCCGACAAGCTGGCGCGTTTGCAATCGCTCGGCCTGGACGTTCCCTTGCACACGCGTGCCGCCGGTATCGCCCAGGCCACGATGGCGGCGACCGAGCAGCGCGGTGCTGATGTGGCGGTGCTGAGCGTGGGCGGTTCGGTGCTGGATGAGTGCATCCAGGCGCTGGGGTTTCAGGGACGCCTGGGCGTGGTCGGCTATGTGGACGGCGACGTGCATCCCCAGCTGGATTTGCTCAGTTTGCACAAGAAGCGGGTGCACATTTACGGCGTGTCCAACAAGATGCGGCAGATGCAGCACCGCATCGAGGCGGCACAACTGTTTGCACGTGATGTGCTGCCCCTCATGGCCAGCGGCGCGGTGGTGCCGCTGGTGGACCGCGTGTACCCGTTCGATCAGCTCACTCAGGCGCAGCGGGACATGGAATCCAACCAGCAGGTGGGCAAACTGGTGTTGTCAATCCGGGGCTGATACCGGCCCCGCAGCACGCCGGCCCGCACCCCGCGGGCGATGGCATGCTGAGTTTTCAAGTCCAGACGCTCAGGCGGTCGGGACGGGCACGGATTGCCAGGACACCATCTGCCAGCCGCTCGGGCGGTGTGCCCAGACCTGCAGGTAGCGACTGAGCACCGACTTGCGGGTGCCATTGACTTCCACATCGATGCGCAGATCCCCATTGACCAGCACCACATCGCCCAGCACGCGGAACTCACGCTGCTGGACCTGCAGGCCGTGGTAAAAGTAGTGGCCACTGGTGAGCTTGTGCAGGTATTCGGTCTTGTTTTCCTGCACGGCGCTGGAGTGGATGTAACGCAGATCATCGCCCATCAGCGCCTCCAGCGCGGTGAAGTTGCGGGTGAGGATGGCCTGTGTCCGCTGGTTGTCCAGCGATTCGATATGGGCAATGGTGTCAGCGGTGGAAGAGGTGCTCATGGGGGTCGGGCGAAATGCAGGTCGGGTGAGGGGCCGGTGTTGTCCGGGGCGAAGTCTCGGCTGCGAACGGGTCGCAACAGGCCTATGGTAGAACCCCAGTCTGAAGCCACCAATAACAGAGGAGACAGCCCGTGATCCATGTGCTCGCCATCATCACCACCCAACCCGGCATGCGTGACACGGTGCTTGGCCACTTCCGGGCCAATGTGCCGGCCGTGCTGGCCGAAGACGGCTGTATCGAATACGGGGCGGCCGTTGACGCGGCACCGGCGCCCGTCTTTCAAACCCCGTGCGGGCCCGACACTTTCGTGGTGATCGAGAAATGGGCCAGCCTGGATGCCTTGAAGGCGCATGCAGCCGCGCCGCACATGGCCGCGTATGCGGCCAAAACCCGGGAGTTCATCGCCTCGCGGGCTTTGCACATCCTCTCGCCCACCTGAGGGCCAACCTGCCTGCCTGCTCCCGACCCTCTCACGGGCGGCGATGGCACCCAGGGGAACACGCTCAAGCATGCCTGTGTGCGCGAGCGAACCTGTCAGCGCGCTCAGGCGCGGGATGATGCGGTCTTTTCCGAAGGATCGCCATGACCTCCACGACCTCCCAGACCCCCTCGCAGGTTTCATCGCCCTTGGCGTCTTCCGCTCGGACGCCCTTGCTGACGGACGAAGAACTCGACGCGCTGATTCAGGCCTTCAACCGTCGCGACTCATCACCCGTTCGCCTGAATGCACCGGCGATCGGGCTGACCCTGCTGGCGTTGACGGTGATCGGGCTGGGCGGCTGGTGGTGGTCCTGAAGGCGATCACTCGCCGCGAACCACCAGGGTGGGCACCGGTGCCAGCCGGATGATCTGCTCGGCCCCGCTGCCCAGAAACACGCGTCCGATGCCTTTGCGGCCATGGGTGCCCACCACGATCAGGTCGGCACCCCATTCGCGTGCTTCGGTGGCCACGGTCTCACCCAGACGCTGCGCGGGCAGGTCGATGAGTTTGACATCCACATTCACGCCAGCAGACTTTGCTTTCTGCGCGGCCTCGTCCAGAATTTTCTGACCATAGTCACGCGCCATGGCGAACAGGTCAGCGGCGTATTCGTAGCCGGACATGTAGGCCAGTTCATCCACGGAGTGCACCAGGTGCAATTGAACGGTACCGCCACTGGCCAGCTTGATGGCCATGTCCAGGGCGCGGTTGGCGGTGGTGCTGCCATCCACGGGTAGCAAAATCTTGTGGAACGTGTGCATGGGCAATGTCTCCTGGGTATGACGGGGTTGTGAAGGAGCGTCATCGTAGAGGGCGACCATCCACCCTCCCGGTGCTCTGGCGAACGCAAGTACACCGGTTCGCATTCAACAGGCGCTTACCAGGCATTCAATGGGCGTTCAACGGGCGCTCACCAGGCCCACAACCGTCGCGCAGCAGGCAAGCCAGGGAGGGATGTGGCCATGCGTGTGGCGGTTTGTGTGTCTGCGCGTACAGCCCGCCGCGTCGGGCTTTCCTACCATGCGGCCTTCTGTAGCCAGGAGTGTCACATGTCAAATTCAGTGTCTGAACAACAGGAACAGCTCGTCAACGACTTGCGGGCTGTCATGCGCGATGCCCAGCAGTTGCTCGACAGCGGGGTGTCGAGTTGCGGTTCACAGGCCACGCAGGCGCGCCAGCGTCTGGAGTCTGCCATGCGCGAGGTGCGTCAAGCGTGGGCAGAGTCCGGATCGCAAACGCGGCAACGGATGTCGCAGTGGCAGCATGCCTCCGATGAGTACGTGCATCAGCATCCCTGGACCACCATGAGCGCGGCCATCGGGATGGGGGTGGCCTTGGGGTGGTTGCTGGGCCGTCGATGAAGTGGTTTGACCTGTTGTGGCGGCTCGTCCAGGTCGCGTTGGGACAGGTCGTGCAGGACCTGACGCAGGAGCTGGCGCGTTGGCGTTGGCAGCTGTTTCAGTCCCTGGTCCTGGCCATGATGGCGTCCGTGTGCGGACTGGCTGTGCTCTTGCTGGTGGCCCTCCTGGTGGTCCTGGCCTGTTGGGACACCCACCGGTTGGAGGCCTTGAGCGCCCTGGTACTGGCGTACACGGGGTTGACCGCGTGGATGGTGCGCCGGGCCGGGCGGCTGATGGTGCTGCCGTCGGGTTTGTCCGCGTCCGGGCCGGGTGACCGCGACACCTGTGCGGGATGCGGTTCCAGGTCCGGGCGGGCTTGCCGTGGACGTTGAGGCGTCCTCATGGCCACACGCGGACGCGCTGAAAGCCGTGGATGCGCTGCAACCCGTGGCGAGAACGCTGCTGATTCCTCTGCTGGCACGTGTCTGGGCACACCGGTGGCACCTTGACCTGCCACAACCGGATGAATCGGCCGAGCGCGTGCTGGCTCACCTGCCTGAGGCGGTGGTGCCCTGGATACCCGACCCGGTGACGCTGTGTTGCGTTCTGTGGCGTACGCGTCAGTTGGTGACCCAGGGGCAATCGCACTTTGAACGCCATCCCCGTGCCTGGGGGCTGAACCTGGGCGCAGGCTTGTCGGACTATTTCCAATGGCTGGACAACGGGGTCAACCACTGGGTGGACACGGACCTGGAGGGGGTGATGCAGCTGCGCTCGCAGTGTCTGCCGCCGCAGACCCGGGCCAGGGGGCTGTCCGTTGATGTGCGCGAAGCCTCTTGGTGGTCGCACGTCGCAGCCTGCATCCCATCACGCCGGGTGCCCCTCTTTGTCATGCTCGAAGGGGTGCTGCTGTATTTGCAGCCTGCCCAGGTGAAACACGTGCTGACAACCCTGGGAGAGCACGTGCCCACCGGCTCCCGAGTGGTGTTTGATGTGATTCCGCGCTGGCTGGTGGGTTGGCCTGTTCGCATGCCCACCCTGGGTGAGGAGCAAGCCGTGTTCCAGTGGGGCGTGGACTCCCTGCAGGAGCTCGAGGCCATGCATCCGCGGTTGCAGCTGCAAACCGTGATGACGCCGCCTGTGCCGACCCTGCCATGGCCATGGCAGGCCGGGTTGCGCGGACCATCCCGATCGCCGTATGCCCTGGTGCAGATGGCGGTGACCTGAAAGAGAGCACACCATGAAAGTCGATGCATGCCAGTGAACCATGATTGTCTGCGATGCCTGAACCGACCCGATTGTGTGATGGGGCAGGTCGATGACGCGTTGAATCCCTGGGTGCGCAATGCCATGCAGGATCAGCTGCGCCTCTTGCCGGGGGATGTGCTGTTGTATCCAGGCATGTCCTTTGAGCGCCTGTACCTGGTGCGCTATGGAACCTTCAAGTCGGTCCTGCTTGACCCGGAGGGGCGATCGCACACCACGGGCTTGCATGGCCGGGGTGAGGTGCTGGGGCTGGAGGGGCTGGACCCCGGGCAGCACCAGAGCGAGGTCACCGCCTTGCAGCATGCGAGCGTCTGTGTGTTCCGCTATGCCGCCTGGTGCGAGCTGCTGGCCAGGATTCCCTCGCTGCAGCACGCCTGGTTCAAAGCCCTCAGCCGAACGACGCGCCATGACGGTCAGCACATGTTGCGACTGGGGTGCATGGATGGGCAGGAGCGGGTGGCCAGTTTCCTGTTGATGCTCTGGCAGCGGGCAGGCGAGGCGCGTGCCGACACGCTGGACTTGATGATGACACGACAGGAGATTGGCAACTACCTCGGGATGACGCTGGAGTCGGTCAGCCGGCATCTGTCGCAATTCCAGCGGCGTGGCTGGATCCGCCTCGACCGCCGTCGTGTGCAAGTGCTGCAGCTGGCCGCCTTGCAGCAACTGAAACCGGCCCATGAGACGCGCCATCAGACACAAGGGCCGATATTCCCGGGACGTATGGGCATGAGCGAACAGAGCCTCCCGGGGGGATGAGTCAGACTGGATTCTTTACGAAAGGACGTGTTATGAAATCAGACAAACAACTGCAATCTGATGTGCTCGCCGAGCTTCAGTGGGAGCCCGCGGTGAATGCGGCGCATATTGGCGTGGAGGTCAAGGACGCGGTGGTGACGCTGTCCGGTCACGTGGACAACTTCGCGGAAAAGTGGGCTGCAGAGCGAGCAGCCAAACGCGTTCGTGGCGTGCGGGCCCTGGCCATAGACATGGACGTGACCTTGCCCTCAAGCGACAAACGCAACGATTCGGACATTGCCCGCGCCACCATCAACGCCTTGCAATGGACGTCTACGGTGCCCGGACAGAACATCCAGGTGGCCGTTGAAAACGGCATGGTGACCCTGACGGGCAACGTTGACTGGAACTACCAGCGCGAGGCGGCGGCCAACAGCGTCCGCAATCTGATTGGCGTTCGGGGGGTCTTCAACCAGTTGGTGGTGAAACCCCGCGTGAACTTGACCTCGGTCAAGAGCGATATCGAGCATGCCTTGAAGCGGCGGGCCTATCTGGATTCTGAAAACATCCAGATCGGCCTGGAGGGCGATAGCGTCACCTTGTCCGGCAAGGTAGGCAGTTTGTGGGAGAAAAGCCTGGCCATTCAGACCGCCTGGGGCGCGCCGGGTGTGCGAAACGTGGTGGACAAGTTAAGTGTTACATGAGTTGTCCAACGCTAACTGATTGATTCCATTGAGAAGGCTTGCGGGGTTCCGCAAGCCTTCTTGGCTTGTCCAGGACGTAAAAGGCTGCCGATGGCGATGAAATCACTGCATGACGGCTGCATTTCAAGTTTTGTGTGTGCCATCAAACAGAGTTATCAAATTTAAATCGATACAGTGAATGCACTCTGATCGCGTTTGAGTCAGATCAACACAACTGAACCAGTGCATGCAAGACCTCAAATTCACGCCCATTAAACACAGCAACAAACTGCTCGCCTTCCTGGAGACATCCGATTGGGAACGATTGCAATCCAGACTTGAAATGGTTCAGTTGTCGGTGGATCAGGTGCTGTTCGAGGCGGGTCAGAAGATCACACATGTGTATTTCCCGGTGACGTGCATCATCTCCCAGCAGTACGACTTTGAGGACGGCAAGTCGGCGGAATTTGCCCAGATGGGCAACGAGGGGTTGGTGGGCATCTTCGTGTTCATGGGGAGCCAGTCCACCAGCAGCAAGGCGGTGGTGATTGCCAAAGGATCTGCCTACCGCATTCGCGCTGATGCGGTGCTGGATGAATTCAATCAGTCCGGGACCTTTCGCCGACTGATCCTGCGCTATATGCAGGTGCTGATGACGCACGCCTCACAAATTGCCGCGTGCAACCGCCGACATTCGATTGATCAGCAACTCAGCCGCACGCTGTTGCTGAACCTGGACCGTGTGGCGGGGTCGGAGTTGTCATTCACGCACGAACTCATTGCCAAGACCATGGGGGTTCGACGCGAGGGCATCAGCGAAGCGGCCAAGCGCCTGCAGCGCGCGGGGGTGATTGACTATTCCCGAGGCTCGATCCAGGTGCTGGACCGAGCTGGACTGATTCGAAACACCTGCGAGTGCTACGCCATCATCAAACACGAATACGAGCGGCTGCTGTCCAGCTCGGGCTTGACCTGAAACTTGAAGCCACAGGAGGGAATCCAGGTGAACCACTTTCATGCACTGCGTACGACGTCATGGGGGGTCTTGTTGGCGCTACCCATGCTGGTCTTGGCGCAATCGGCACCCAGCCAGCGGGTCGATTTCGGCCAACAGGAATTTCAAGCGCGATGCGCGTCCTGCCACGGTCGTGATGGCAAGGGCAACGGGCCCATCGCAGACTTGCTGCGCAAGTCACCGCCCGATCTGACCTTGCTCAGTCGCGGCAATGGCGGCATTTTCCCGATGTCCCGGGTCTACGACAGCATCGTGGGCGATGATGTCAAGGCGCATGGCAGTCGTGACATGCCGGTTTGGGGGCAGGTGTACCGCCTGCGTGCGGGCGAACACTATGTGGACACGGCCTATGATCCCGAGGCGTATGTGCGCATTCGTGTGCTGGCGGTGGTGGAGTACATCAACCGGTTGCAGGCGGCCACTCGACCCTGAAAGCCAGGGGCTGCGAGCCCTGTTGTTCTGTCAGAGCAGCTGAGCCGAGGTCCCGCTTAATTCGCCCCGTCAATCCTCGCCCTCAATCCTTCGATTCAATCGTCAGACCTCATGCTCGGACTGAATCGGCTCATCCAGTCACCCCTGTCTTGGGTCGTTGACTGCGAACCGACGTCTGGTCAGTTCATTTTCGTGGTGCAGCAGAATGGCTTGCCCCGTTGACAAACTGACGGCTCATGGCCATCACGGATTCGGCCATCGCTTGGGCGTAATCCCCTGGTGGCTGGGCGGCCAACCATTGGAACTGCATGGCCTCCTGCGACGCGTGCTGCTGGGTTTGCAACAGATGCATCCAGGTCTGGTTCCACTGGCTTTGCGATTCGAATTGTGAAGACCACAGGTCCCGCATCCACTGCAGGTTGTTGGCCAGTTGTTCCGACGTCATCTGCATCGCCGTGAGTTGCGCCCGGAATGGATCCTTGCTTTGTGCCATGTTGGAGAGTTTTTCCTGCGACGTGATGGCTGCCAGGCGTTGATGGCTCAGGGCGATTTCGGCCCAGCGTATCCACTGCTTTTGCATGAAGCCCAGCAGGGTGAGCGAATGGTCGAGTTGGGTTTTGATCTGGGGTTGTTGCAGGTCTAGCATGGTGTTGTCGGGCGGCGATATCCACCGCGCACGCCTTGAGGTGAAAGGACAAGTTGCCACAACTGGTTAGAGCGGGCGCGAAAAGTGCCTGCGCATGACAGCAGGTAATAGCTCCACATGCGGTAAAACCGCTCGGGATGACGTGCTTTCAACAGGGGCCACACCTGGTGAAAGCGTTCGTGCCAGGCCATCAGCGTGCGGTCGTAATCCGCACCGAAATTGTGCACATCCTCGATCACCCAGTGGCGCTCCGTCGAACGGGTCAATTCCTGAAGGGATGGCAATTCGCCATTGGGAAAGATGTGTTTTTCAATCCACGGATCGATGGGCGTGTTGCTGAGGTTCTTGCCGATCGTGTGGAGCAGAAACAGACCGTCCGGCTTGAGACAGCGCAGGGCGGTGTCAAAGTATTCCTGGTGATTGATCAGGCCCACATGCTCGAACATGCCCACCGAGGCCACCCGGTCAAACTGGTGATGCCCCTCGGTGTTGAACTGACGGTAGTCGGTCAATTCATACCGAACCGGCAGCTGCCGGTCAACCAGCGCCGCGGCTGAGGCTTGCTCGCGGGAAATGGTCAGACCCACACAATTCACCTGATAGTGGGTGGCTGCGTAGCGCATCAGACTGCCCCAGCCGCACCCGATATCCAGCAGTGTCATGCCGGGCTTCAACTGCAATTTCCGGCAGATCAGTTCCAGCTTGGCGGCCTGAGCCTGCTCCAGCGTGTCTGCGTGTTCCCAGTAGCCACAGCTGTAACACAGGTAGGGATCGAGCATGTGCTGAAACAAGGCCTGGTCCAGGTCGTAATGTTCGCGTCCGACCCGCCAGGCACGGCGGGTCGACTGCGCATTGACCCAATGCGATTTGATGAAATGCAGCAACGGATTGACGGCGTGGACATAACGGTCCAGTCCGTGTCTCAGCACGCGATCAAAAAATCCGTCGAGCTGATCACAGTCCCACCAGCCCTCCATGTAGCTTTCGCCCAGCCCCACGCTGCCGGTGAGAAACACCCGCTCCAGGGTTTGCGGATGGTGGATCTTCATGTCCCAGGGGCGGGATCCGTTCAGCCGGATGTCGGCCTGAGCCAGCAAGGGTTGCGCTCGACGCTCGAACCTGGAGGTGTTCAGGCGCTCGTCGACCAGGGTGGTGCGGGTCGGGTTGAGCATGGCCGTCACAGGCGGATCATCTGATGCCGAATGGCAAATCGGGTCAGATCGGCCACTTTGTGCAGGCCGATCTTGCGCATGATGTTGCGCCGGTGTACATCCACCGTGCTGGGGGCGATGGCCAGTTGCCGGGCAATTTCCTTGGACGAGTAGCCGTCGGCGATCAGGCGCAATACCTCCTCTTCCCGGTTCCCCAGGCCGTGCCGCTCGCGCGACTCCAGGTGCTGGCGCCGCACGCCTTGCACCATCAGCGTGGTCAGTTGCTGACACAGATAGCGGTGGCCCTGGGAAGCCGAGCGGATGGCTTGCAGCACATCATCGAGCTGGCTGGTGGTGGACACGCAGGCGAGCGCGCCGGCATCCAGTGTGCTGAGCAGTTCGGCCGGTTGACGGAAATCGGCCAACACCACCAGGGGCTGTGCAGGATGTCGCGCATGCCTGTCCCTCAGCGCATCCAGGGGGGTGGGTTGCAAGGAGTCCAGGCCGACGAGCATGACCGCATCCGCCGTGGCGTCCGCCGGATCGTGCATCGCGGGTGAGGACCCGGCCGGTGGCACCAGCGTGATGGCCTCTTGTCGTTGCAGGTACGACTCGATGCCTTGAGCCAGGAGGTTGTGCGGAATTGATAGCGAGACGCGTATGACCATGAGACACCTTGGTGCTGAATCGTGTCGGTACTCTAGACACGGGGCTTCAGCGGGTCTGTGCTCCACAGCACGCAACGCTTACACCAGACCCTTGTTCCTCATGTAGACCATCAGGGTCATGCGGCCCGAGCACTGCAGTTTCTGGTAGATGTGGTGCAGGTGCAGCTTGGTGGTGCCTTCGGTGATGTTGAGCCGCTGCGCAATGCGCTTGTTGGGCAGTCCCTCCACCACCAGTTTCGCCACGCTCCATTCGCGTGCCGTGAGTGGCTGCGGTGAATCCAGGTCAGGGGGGGGGGCTGGAAGGGGGGCGGGGAGCGGGTCGGGCAGGTCGGTGTCGAGCCAGGTGCGCCCCTGCAGCACGGAACGCACGCATTCCATCAGAACCGCCCGAGGCTTGTCTTTGCCGATCAGACCGATCAGGCCCAGGTCCCGGGCCTGTGTGATGGGTGACGGGTCTGCGCTGGTGAACACAATGGGAATGGTGCGCAGCCCGTCCGAGCGAATCGCCTGGATCAGTCGCCACCCGTTCAATTTCGGCAGATTCAGTTCATGAATCAACACATGCGGCTGAAGCCGCTGTACGTCCTGCCAGGCGGCCTGACCGTCCTGCACGCAGGAACAGACCGAAAATTCGGACTCGTGTTGAAACACGCTCGCCAGACCATCCAGCATCAGGGGGTGGGGGTCGGCGAAAACCAATTGGATGGACATCTTGTGCAGGCTCGTGGCGCGATATGCATCGCAGGGGGAGCAAGCTTAGGCAGGACCTGCCCGCCGGCCAATGCTGTCAACTGGTTACCCGGGCTACTGGCATGTGAGTAGCGGGGTGCGCTGGGTGGGTGTGAAATCTCAGCGGTCGCGGGGGGAGGGGGCGCGGTTGAGCAGTGTTTTGCCCAGTTCAACCCCCCACTGGTCGAACGCACAGATACCCCACAAGGCCGCCTGGCAGAACACCTTGTGTTCGAAGAGGGCGATGAGTGCACCCAGGTGATGCGGGGTCATGTCGTCCAGCCAGAGCACGCTGCTGGGGGTGTTGCCCGGGTAGGTGCGGTGCGGCACCATCCGGGCCACGCTGCGTTCATCCAGTCCCTGATCACGCAGCAAGGCTCGCGTGCGGTCGCTGTCCCGGCCCTGAGCCAATGCCTGTCGCTGGGCGTACAGGCTGTCAACGACCACATGGTGCTGCCCGGGGGCCCACGCCGCGGGAGTGGGGTCATGACGAACCCCAATGAAGTCCACCGGCACCCGGTGCCGTCCCTGGTGCAGCAACTGGAAATACGCATGCTGCCCTTCAATGCCCAACCCTCCCCACACCACGGGAGCCGTCTGGCAGTCAACGGTGCTGCCATCGATGTGGGTCCGCTTGCCGTTGGACTCCATCTCGAGTTGCTGCAGGTAGGCGGGCAATCGGGCCAGCGACATGGCGTAGGGGGCCACCAGATGCGTCGCAGACCCCATGAAGTTGATGTTCCACACACCCAGGAGAGCCATCAGCATGGGCAGGTTGTGCGCGGTGGGCGCCCAGAGAAAGTGCTCGTCCATGGCGCGCGCACCGTGCAACAGCGCCTCAAAGGCGCGGCCACCCAGGGCGATGGCCAGGGGCAGCCCGATGGCAGACCACAGCGAGTAACGCCCCCCCACCCAGTCCCACAGGTGGAACGTGTGTTCGGGCGTGTAGCCCGCAGCCTGCGCCAGGTCGGCTCGCGCCGTGACGGCGATCAGGTGACGCGACAGCCGCTCGGCAGGGCATCCGGCATCCTGCAGCCAGTGGCGGGCAGAGGCCGCCAGCATCAGGGTTTCGGGCGTGGTGAAGGACTTGCTCTGGACGATGAACGCGGTGGTTGCGGGGTCGAGTGGCGACAAGGTGGCGAACAAATTCCAGGCGTCGAGGTTGGACACAAAGTGCACACGCACCCGGCTTCGGGGCTGCGCCGACGCCCATGGGGCCAGGGCGTCCACCGCCATGCGCGGTCCCAGGTCCGAACCACCGATGCCCAGGTTGACGATATCGGTGATGGGCGAGTCGGCATGGCCTCGCAACTCGCCATCGCGCACCTGATCGGCAAAGGCGGTGAAGCGCGCCAGTTCGGCACGCACCTGTTGCGAGATGGCGTCCCCCCATGGGGCCTGCGGCAGGTGACTGCCCCGAAGCGCCACATGCAGCACCGGCCGTTGCTCGGTGATGTTGATGGGCTCGCCGCGGAACATGGCTTGCGCCTGGGGCAGGAGATGGCTGTCTTCAGCCAGTGCACACAACTGTTGCAGGATGCGCAGGTCGACGGCCTGGTGGGTGTAGTCGAGCGTGAGGCCCGCCGCCGAGGCTTGCAATTGGTGTCGCTGCGGATCTTGCAACAACTCGCGCAAATGGGGTACCGAAGCGGCCAGGGCGGTGAGGGCCTGCCAGGCCGGGCGCTGCGAGGGCGTCGTGAAAGGGGGCAGGGAGGGATGCATCACCATCGATCGGGTTCAGGCTTCAGGCACGGCGCGCCAGTGCGCCAACCGGGGCGGCGTCTGCACACTCGGTGGCTGCTCGCGCCAGACGGCTGATGGCAGCCCAATTGCCTTGTGATAACAGGTCGGGCGGTGTGAGCCAGGAGCCGCCCACCATGGGCACATGGGGGAGCGTCAGATACGCCAGCAGGTTGGCGCTGGACACGCCGCCGGTGGGACAAAACAGCATGTCGCCCAAGGGGCCCGCGAGTGCCTGGAGCATGGCCAGGCCGCCCGCTTGCGCGGCAGGAAAGAGTTTGACGAGATGGAATCCCCACTCGCGCGCCTGCATGACCTCACCCGGCGTCATCACGCCGGGCATGAACGGCAAGTGGCAACGCCGTGCAGCCTGCACCAGCAACTCGGTCATGCCGGGGGAGAGTGCAAAGCGCGCGCCGGCTTGCTGGACATCGTGCATCTCATGGGGTCGGGTCACGGTACCGGCGCCGACCAGCATCTCGGGCACCTGTCGGGCCACGGCTTCGATGGCGGGCAGCCCGGCGGCATGCCGCAGCGTGATCTCCATGACATCCACGCCACCCTCGAGCAGGGCATGGGCCAGCGGAACGGCCTGCGCGACCTCGGTGATCACGATGACGGGCACCACACGCGAGCGAAACCCGGGCAGGGCAGGGATCGATGATGCCGATGCTGTCATGTTCGTCACGACTATAGCAAATGGGGACCCTGTGGCGCCGGCCCCTGCGCGCCCTGGTCGCGCTCGACATCGCTCAGCCAGTCGTCACCGGTGGCAGACAGCAATTGCGGATAGTGGGTGGTGAAAACTTCCCGCAAGTCTTGCAGCGGCACGTCGTCGTGCTCGCCATGCAGGGCCAGGTACTCCATGTGGCGTTGCCCGTCCAGGTCAAAGGGGTGGTAGATCGAGTCGGTGCTGCCATCGAACTCCAGGGGCTGCAGGCGCAGTTTGTGGCACAACTCGATGTTGAAGGCGGGCGTGGCCTTCACCCACTGCCCGTTGAGATACAGGGTGGTGTACCCGTGGCGGTAGAACACATCCGTGCCCATCTTCTCGCGCAAACGCTCGGTGGAGAGGTGGTTGCGAACATCGGCCAGCCCCACCCGAGCCGGGATGCCCACCACCCGGCATGCCGCAGCCAGCAGCACGGCCTTCGGGATGCACCAGCCGTAGCCGCACTCGATCACCCGGCTGGCGGACATCCCGCGTGCGGACAAATCGATGCGGTAGGGGTCATAGCGAAATCCGTCACGCACGGCGTAATACAACCGCACGGACTGCTCCCGGGCCGTGGCGGTGCTGCCCACCACCTGGCGCACCCAGTCCCGCAGCCCCGCGTGATCGCTGTCCAGGGTGGGGGTGGGCCGAAGGGCGGCCTGCAAATCGACGTCAAAGGTCATCGGAAGGGGGGAGTGGCGGAGTGGTGGTCAGTGGTGGAGGTTCAACATTCAACACGAACCATCTTAATGGCCTGTGACAACCGCCCCCCCCGAGGGAAATGGTGCGGTCACAGCGGGGGTCTGTTTGACGCGAATCAAATCCTTGTGCTGGATTGTGCGTAGTATTTAAGAATTCATTTTCTTGAAGGGGTCGTCATGAAATTGCTCGTTGCCGTGGATGGATCCAAATCGTCCTTGTCGGCTGCCCGTTATGCCGCCAAGCTGGCTTCTTCGATGCGGGGGCACAACCACATCACCTTGCTGTCGGTGCACGACGATTCCGCGCTGAAGCTCTTCAAGAGTTATGTCCCCAAAGGCGTGATCGGTGACTTCCTGCGCGAGCTGAGCGATAAGGACCTGGCCCCGAGCCGCAAGGCCCTGGACAAGGCGGGCATTGCACATGACATGGCCATCCGATATGGAGACATCACGGCACAAATCCTGGAGGAAATACAGTCCAGCGGCTGCGACATGATTGTGCTGGGGTCCAAGGGTCGGGGAACCGTCAAGAACCTGCTGGTGGGGTCCGTGGCGCAAAAGGTGCTGGCGAATGCCAGTGTGCCCGTGCTGCTGGTTCGCTGAGACTCAGCTGCTGGCCGCAGGCTTGCCCTTGTCGCTCCAGAGTTCACCGCCGGTGGCCCAGTTGTGGCGTGCGATGTCATAAAACAGGATGTCCACTCCGTCCGGGCTGCTGCCCAGGATGTTCACGCAAGCCTGGGTGAAGGCATCGGCCAGCGCGGCTTTTTGCTCGGGGGTACGTCCTTCAAACAGTTCGACGCGAAGCGTGGGCATGGGGTTTTCCTTTCTGGTGTGAGGGGCCGGCGGGGTGCCGATCCTGTTGACAACCGCACGAGTATGCCTGAGTTGCACAACGAGTTGGCTATCATTGACACCACCCATCCGTCATCCCGGATGACTTGATCAGGACTCAAACATGAAACGTTGGTGGATATCGCTCTTGCTGTGTTGGCTGGCGACCCAGGCCTGGGCGCAGGTGCGCGTGGTGTATCACCTGAGTGATGGCGTTGCGCAGGCCAGCCGCGCCATGAACAACATCCGCAACCACCTCGAGGCCGATCCGGACGTGAAGATCGTGGTGGTCGCACACGGTGCGGGGCTGGATTTCCTGCTGGACGGGGCGGCCGCACCCAACGGCCAGACCTTTGCCGGCACGATTGCCGACCTCTCCAACAAAGGTGTACGCTTTGCTGCCTGCAACAACACCCTGCAAACCCGGCAGATTCCGCGTGAGCGCCTGGTGATGGAGGCCGCGGTGGTACCTTCCGGCGTGGCCGAGGTGGCGAAGTTGCAGGCGCGTGAGCAGTTCGTCTACTTGCGTCCCTGATTGGGAAGTGATGTGATTTTTCGACCGGAGTGCATATGTCCATGAAACCCTTGAGTGTTCAATCCAGCCTGGCGGCGATGGTTCTTGTTGCCGCGTTCAGTGCCCAGGCACAGGCGCCCGATGCGTTGCAGGTGCGCAGCTGGGCCGCAGGATGTGCCAATTGCCACGGCACCAATGGCCAGGCCCAGCCCGGCATGGTGTCCCTGGCCGGTGTCAGCCAGGATGACATCGTCAAAAAGATGCAGGATTTCAAGGCGGGGCGCCTGCCCGCCACCTTGATGCATCAGTTGTCCAAGGGCTATTCGGATGAGCAGATCCTGGCCATCGCCGGCTACTTTGCCGCCCAGAAGAAATAAGGAGCACCGTCATGCAACGTCGTCAATTCATTCAGACGTCCGCCGTGGGTTCTGCGGCAGGCGTGATGGGACTCTCGGGCTGTGCCACCCTGGGTGGCGGTTCAGGCCCCAAGGTGGTGGTGGTCGGGGGGGGCTATGGGGGCGCCACGGCAGCCAAATATGTGCGCATGTGGTCCGACTACGGCATTCAGGTCACCTTGGTGGAACCCAACGCATCCTTTGTGTCATGCCCGATTTCCAACCTGGTGATTGGCGGCAGCAAGACCATGGCCGACATCACCACCCCGTATGACAACCTCACGCGCCGCCATGGCGTGACGGTGGTGCAAGACAGCGTGACCTCCATTGATCCGGATGCGCGCAAGGTCAAACTGGCCAGCGGGGGTGAACTCAGCTATGACCGCCTGATCCTCTCGCCCGGTGTTGACCTCATGAGTGACACCCTGCCCGGGCTCACCCAGCCGGGCGCGCAGGACAAGGTGCTGCACGCCTGGAAGGCGGGTCCGCAAACCGTGGCGCTGCGTCGCCAACTCGAAAGCATGCCGGATGGTGGTGTCTACGCCATCACCATCCCGATGGCACCTTACCGCTGCCCCCCTGGCCCGTACGAGCGTGCCTGTCAGGTGGCGAATTACTTCAGCAAGGCCAAGCCCAAGAGCAAGGTGCTGATCCTGGACGAAAACGACGACGTCACTTCCAAGGGCCCGTTGTTCAAGAAGGCCTGGGCGGAGCGCTACAAGGGCATCATCGAATACCGCCCCAAGCACAAGGTGGTGGATGTCGATGCCGCCACCAACACGCTGAAGTTCGAGTTCAACGACGACCTGAAAGCCGACGTGCTCAACGTCCTGCCCATGATGCGCGCCGGTGCCATTGCGGTGAACACCGGTCTGGCCACGGCCAACAAGCGCTGGTGCGAGGTCGACTTCCTTACCCATGAGTCGAAGGCGGCCGCCAACATCCACGTGCTGGGCGACGCCATCCAGGTTGCACCGCTCATGCCCAAATCCGGGCACATGGCCAACCAGCACGGCAAGACCTGTGCGGCGGCTGTGGTGGCCTTGTTGACGGGCAAGCAGGTCAATCCGCTGCCCATCTACAACAACACCTGCTACAGCTTTGTGAGCGATCAGGAGGTGGTCCACGTGGCCAGCGTCCATCGCTACGACGCCGAGAAGAAAACCATGCTCACCGTGCCGGGTTCGGGCGGTGTGTCGGGTGCGGCCAGCGAGCTCGAGGGGTTTTATGCCCTGGCTTGGGCCCGCAACATCTGGGCGGACACCCTGGCCTGATGGCAGCGGTCACTGCCGACTTCAGCGTTGCATGAAGCCGCCACGGCGCATGTTGGCATCCCCGGTGACTGCCCGGCGAGAAGTTTGTCTGGGGGCGGCTGCGTGGCTGGCCACGGGCCTGACATGCGGGCCCGCGGCGAGTGCCGCCACCCCGGATGCTTTGCCCGCCTCGCGTTCCTTGCCTCAGGAACTGGCGGCCGCACTGGCCAGGAACCATCCCCTGATCGTCATGGTCAGTCTGGCCGGCTGCCCGTATTGCCACGCGGCTCGTCGCAGCTATCTGCTGCCCATGTGGCGTGAAGGGGTTCCGCTCGTGCAGGTGGACATGCGCAGCCCGGCGGACACCGTCGACTTCAACCAGCGGCGGGTGACGCACGATCAGTTGGTGCAGCAGTGGCGCGTATCGGTGGCCCCCACGCTGTTGTTCCTGGGGCCGCAGGGGCGTGAAGTGGCAGAGCGCATGGAAGGGGCCTACCTGCCGGACTTTTACGGTGCGTATCTGGATGCGCGCCTACAAAAGGCCCGTGAGGCCCTGTGAGGCGTCTTGGGGGTTCGGGCATGAAAACACGCCGATCTGTACGTTGCACCGGGAAATCCCTCACCGAAAGGCTGGAGCCGCCACCACGAAGCCGATGGAATCTCGCTATATTGGCTGTCCATGATGTGGTGGTGGCGAACGTGAATTTTGTGGTGTCGAGTCGGGTGGCCATGGTGCTGGTCGCCATGGGGTGTGCGCTGGTTGCGCACGCCCAGCCGTCGATCTTCAAGGAAGCCGATCTGACCCTGGGGCAAGCGTTGATTGCCACACACCAGTGCGAAGCGTGTCACGCGCGGCGTGTGGGGGGCGATGGCTCCGATGTCTACGACCCGGGTGGACGAATCAAGACAGCGGCTTTGCTTCGTGGCATGGTGGAGTACTGCAACACCCAACTCAACCTGGGCATGTTTCCGGAAGAGGTCTCGTCTGTGGCCGCGGTCATCAATCAACGGCACTACAAATTCAAATGAGGGGAGGCGACGGCATGGATGAAAACCGTTCCGGTCTGAGCCCGTCGTTGCCAACGGCGGGACGGGTACGCAAGGCGCCTGAGCATTTCCTGGACGCCGAGGGCGTTCGCCGCGTTCAGGACGAAGCGAAGGCCGGCCGTCGCGGGTTCATCCGTCAGGCGTTTGCTGCGGCGGCAGCTTCGGCCGTGGTGCCCGCTGCGATGGCTCGCGGCAACCCGGTGCCGCCTGAAGGCGGGGACCCGCACATTCTCAACCTGCCCGAGCACGCCACCGGGTTGGGGCAGGGCGTGGCCACGGAAGGCTATGGCAAGCCTTCGCGCTACGAGTCGAACATCCAGCGCCGGCAAAGCCCGGGACTGACACAAACCTCGCAGGCCTCGGTGTCGTTTGCACCGCTGCAGTCGCTCTTTGGCATCGTCACGCCCAGCGGCTTGCATTTCGAGCGCCACCACCAGGGCTGGTGGGACATCGACCCCTCGAAGCATCGCTTCATGATCAACGGCCTGGTGAAGTCCGCCAAGGTGTTCACCATGGACGAGATCATGCGCTTGCCCGCCGTGTCACGTTTTCATTTCATCGAGTGCGGTGCCAACACGGCGGTGGAGTGGGGCAATGTGGCGGTGCCCACGGTGCAATACACGCACGGCATGATTTCGTGCAGCGAGTTCACCGGCGTGCCCCTCATCACCCTGCTCGAGTTGGCTGGGGCCGACTTCAAACAAGGCCGCTTTGTCCTGGCCGAAGGGGGCGATGGCTCGTCGATGACGCGTACCATCCCGATGGAACTCATCACCTCGGGCGAGGTGCTGGTGGCCTATGGCCAAAACGGCGAGATGCTGCGTCCGGAAAACGGCTACCCGTTGCGTTTGGTGGTGCCTGGTGTGCAAGGGGTGAGTTGGGTCAAGTACCTGCGCCGTGTGGAAGTGGGCGACCAACCCTATGCGGCCAAGGACGAAGCCATTCATTACATGGACCTGATGCCCAACGGCCAGCACCGGCAGTACACCAGCATCCAGGAATGCAAAAGCGTCATCACTACACCCTCGGGTGGGCAGGTGCTGCTGGACCAGGGTTTTTACAACATCACCGGCCTGGCCTGGTCGGGTCGGGGCAAGATCAAGCGGGTTGATGTGTCGGTCGATGGGGGGCGCAACTGGCGCAGCGCGCGCCTGGAGACGCCGGTGCTGTCCAAGGCGCTCACGCGCTTCAACATCGACTGGATCTGGCAGGGCAAGCCCGCCATCCTGCAAAGCCGTGCCATCGACGAGACGGGCTATGTGCAGCCCACCTACCAGCAGTTGCGTGCGGTGCGCGGCACCCGTTCCATCTATCACAACAACGCCATCCAGTCGTGGCTGATCCAGGAGAACGGGGAGGTGAAAAATGTTCAACTCTCGTAAAATCTGGGCCTCGCGCCTGCTGGCCGTGGTGGCGTGTCTGTGTCTCCACGCAGCGGCCTGGTCGCAGACCTCACCCTTCTCTGCCCAGGACCGTTACCCGGGCGCCGGACGCGATGCCACGCCGCGTGAAGTCGCCGCGTGGGACATCGATGTGCGCCCGGATTTCAAAGGCTTGCCCCCCGGCCAGGGATCGGTGGCGCAAGGGCAGGCGGTGTGGGAGGCCAAGTGTGCCCACTGCCATGGCATCTTTGGCGAGTCCAACGAGGTGTTCAGTCCGCTGATCGGGGGAACCACGGCCGAGGATGTGAAGACCGGACGTGTGGCCAACCTCACGCGCACCGATTTCCCCGGGCGCACCACCTTGATGAAAGTGGCCACGGTCTCCACCCTGTGGGATTACATCCGGCGGGCCATGCCCTGGAACAACCCCAAGAGTCTGGGGGTGGACGAGGTGTATGCCGTGACCGCGTTCATGCTCAACCTGGGTAGCGTGGTGCCCGACGACTTCACGTTGACGGACCGCAACATGGCCGAGGTGCAACAGCGCATGCCCAACCGCAACGGCATGACCCGTGAGCACGCCCTGTGGCCGGGTAAGACCTGGACCGGTGCTGCGCAACCGGATGTGCGCAACATGCCATGCATGACCAATTGCCGCACTGAGCCGCGTGTGGCCTCCCTCTTGCCTGACTTTGCCCGCAATGCGCACGGCAATTTGCGCGAGCAAAATCGCATCGTCGGTCCCCAACGGGGGGCCGACACGGCTTTGCCTGAAGGACGCTCCTCCCAGGCTGTGGCCACGGCGGAAGGCGCTGCCGCCAGTGCATCGGGCGCGGCAGGTTCCGCCTCTGCCCGTCCATCGTCTGGCCAGCCAGCCAGCGAGTCTGCGGCCGGCAAAGCCGCACAGGCTCTGGCGCAAAAATACCAATGCACCGCCTGTCATGCCATGGACAAGAAAGTGGTAGGCCCTTCGTTTGCAGACATCGCGCGCCGTCACGCCGGCAAGGCTGAGTACCTCAGCGGCAAGATCCGCTCGGGCGGCTCGGGTGTCTGGGGGGCCATTCCCATGCCGCCTCAAAACCTGCCCGATGCAGACATGCGGCAGATCGCCACCTGGCTGTCTGCCGGTGCGAACCGATGAATGACGTGAATAGCCCTAAAATTTCACGTTTGGCCCACGGGACCTACACTTTTTCCATTGATCGTTGTCCAGGAGACCCCACCATGCAAAACCGTCGCGAAACCTTGCGGCAATCGGCCGTTGTCGCCGGTCTGCTCGCCTCCACCGGCTTGTTTCCCCAATGGGCCCATGCAGCCTTCAACAAGGCTGCTTTTGAAACCAAGACCGTGCTCGATGCCGTCAAGGCCTACGGCCCGGGCAGCATCACGGAGAGCAAGGACGTGACCATCACCGGTCCGGATATTGCCGAGAACGGAGCCGTGGTGCCCATGGGTGCCAGCACCACGTTGCCGGGCGTCAAGCAGTTGCTGTTGCTGGTCGAGAAGAACCCCAACACACTGGTGGCCATGTTCAACGTGACCGACAGCATTGACGCCAACATCGCCACCCGCGCCAAGATGGGCCAGTCCTCCGATGTATTCGCCGTGGCCATCATGGCGGACGGCCGGGCCCTGTTTGCCAAAAAAGAGATCAAGGTGACCCTTGGCGGCTGCGGCGGCTGAGCACGGACATCGGTTCACAACCTACACCCATATCAGGAGTTCATCATGGCAGATCCGATGCGCATCCGTGCACAGGCAGCAGGCGACAAGGCCACTGTGCGCGTTCTCATGAGTCACGAAATGGAATCCGGCCAGCGCCGCGATGCCAATGGCAAACTGGTGCCAGCCTGGCACATTGCCGAAGTCACCGCCGAGCACAACGGCAAGGTCGTCATGACGGCCGAGTGGGGGCCGGCTGTGGCCAAAAACCCGTACCTGCAGTTTTCTGTCAAGGGCGCCAAGGCCGGCGACAAGATTGCCATCAGCTGGAAAGACAACCGCGGTGATACTCGCCGTGACGAAGCCACCGTCAGCTGAATCGAGACACGCATGAAAAGCATCCTGACCCTGGGGGCGTTGTGCCTGGGCGTGATGTCCCTGCCCGCGTGGTCACAAAAGACCACCAGCCAGGGCATCGATGAATATCGCGCCATGTTGCAGGACGGCAACCCGGCGGACCTGTTCGAGGCCAAGGGTGAAGACCTGTGGAAGCAAGCGCGCGGTCCCAAGAACGCCACGCTGGAGCAATGCGATCTGGGCAAGGGCCCGGGTGTTGTCAAGGGCGTGTTCGTGGAACTGCCTCGCTACTTTGCCGACACCCGCCGGGTGCAGGATCTGGAGTCCCGTCTGCTGACTTGTATGGTCACGCTGCAAGGCTTCAACGGTGAGGAGATTGCCAAGACGCCGTTTGGCAGGGGCGAACAAAACACGCTCACCGCCCTGGCGACCTGGATCTCCGCCGAGTCCAAAAGCCTGCGCTTCAACCTCTCGCAGGCGCATGAACAGGAGCGCACCTTCTACGAGGTGGGCAAGCGCCTGTTCTACATGCGAGGCGGCCCGCACGACTTTTCCTGCGCATCGTGCCATGGCGAGGAAGGCAAACGCATCCGCTTGCAAGACCTGCCCAAGTTGAGCCAGAACCCCGGTGACGGCGTGGGCTTTGCCGCCTGGCCGGCCTACCGCGTGTCCAATGGGCAGATGTGGGGCATGCAGCAGCGCCTGAACGATTGTTACCGGCAACAACGCTTCCCGTATCCAGGCTTTGGCAGCGATGCCACCATCGCCCTGAGTGTGTACCTGGGGGTGAATGCCAAGGGTTCGGCCTCGGTGGCGCCCGCCATCAAGCGTTGACGCAGGAGTTTGCAATCCATGACCACAGCTGTTCTTTTTCCTAACCGCCTGGCCTTGGCGGTTATCGCGCTGGCCACGTTGGCTCTGACTGCCTGCACCTCGGGCCCCACCGTGGCCGAACTCGACGCCTTGACCGATGCCGTCGTCAAGGCCTCGTTCCGCACTGAAGCGCAGGCCAAGGTAGAACGGGTGACGCAGACGGATGAAACCAACCGGCTGTGCAGCCAGGCCGATGCCACGGGCAAGCCCCTGGATGAGGCCACGGCCAAAGCCATCGAGGCGGCCAACCTCAAGACCATCCGCTGGCCCTCCGACGGCCGCTTTCTCGGTGACTGGAAGCAGGGCGAGCAAATCGCGCAAAGCGGCCGCGGTCTGACCTGGACGGATGGCGAGAACACGCCCAATGGCGGCAACTGCTACAACTGCCACCAGATGGACCCCCAGGAAATTTCCTACGGCACCATTGGCCCCAGCCTGCTGCAGTACGGCAAGATCCGCGGCGTCACCGACCCGACCAGCGAGGCGTCCAAACCCATTGTGGAATACACCTGGGGCAAGATCTGGAATTCCAAGGCCTACAACGCGTGTTCCAACATGCCGCGTGCGGGGCACATGGGCATCCTCACCGAGGCGCAGGTGCGGCATATCGTGGCCCTGTTGCTGGACCCGCAGTCACCGGTCAACAAGTAAGCTCTTTCAAACCCGGCCTGGCCGGGTTTTTTGTGTCAGCCTCGTCGTGGGGTGTGAATGATGAATCTGAACAAACGCGAATTTCTGCAAGTGCTGGGGGCCGGTGCCGTGAGCGGCATGGGCCTGAGCGCCTGGGCGCAGGCCGATGCCCACCGGGCTGGGCAGGCGATGTACGACGTGCCGGCCTTTGGCAACGTGTCGCTGCTGCACATGACGGATTGCCATGCTCAGTTGCTGCCGCTGTACTTCCGCGAGCCGAATATCAACATGGGCATTGGCGCCATGCAAGGCCAGTTGCCGCATCTGGTGGGCGAACATCTGCTGCGCTTTGCCAAGGTGCCCGCCAACACGCCGATGGCGCATGCCTTGACCTATCTGGATTTTGAGCGGGCTGCCCAACGCTACGGCAAGGTGGGTGGTTTTGCACACCTGGCCACGCTGGTCAAGCGCCTCAAGGCGAGTCGCCCGGGGTCTTTGTTGCTCGATGGTGGCGATACCTGGCAAGGGTCGGGCACAGCGCTGTGGACCCAGGGGCAGGACATGGTGGACGCGGGCAAGCTCCTGGGCGTGGACATCATGACCGGCCACTGGGAATTCACCCTGGGCATGGAACGGGTGCAAAAAATCGTCGAGGGAGACCTGGCGGGGCAGGTGGATTTCATTGCACAGAACATCAAGACCGCCGATTTCGGCGATCCGGTGTTCAAGCCGTCTGTCATGCGTCAGATCAATGGCGTGGCCTGCGCCATCATCGGGCAGGCCTTCCCTTACACCCCCATTGCCAACCCGCGTTATTTTGTCGCGGACTGGGAGTTCGGCATCCAGGAGCAGAATCTGCAGTCGCAGGTGAATGAGGCGCGCAGCAAGGGCGCCCAGGTGGTGGTGCTGTTGAGCCACAACGGCATGGATGTGGACTTGAAACTCGCCAGCCGTGTGCGGGGCATCGACGCCATCCTGGGCGGACATACGCATGATGGCATGCCGGTGCCAACAGTGGTCAGCAACCCGGGCGGCAAGACCATCGTCACCAATGCGGGCTCCAACGGCAAGTTCCTCGGCGTGATCGACTTTGATGTCAAGGGCGGCCAGGTGCAGGACTTCCGGTACCGCTTGCTGCCCGTGTTCTCCAACCTGTTGCCGGCCGATCCGGCCATGCAGGCGCTGATCGACCAGGCGCGCGCACCTTTCATCGCCAAACTTCAAGAGCCTTTGGGCGTGACCGAGGGCTTGCTGTACCGGCGCGGCAACTTCAATGGCACGGGTGACCAGTTGCTGGTGGATGCGCTGATGGCGGTGCAGGACGCCGAGATCGCCTTCTCGCCGGGTTTCCGCTGGGGCACCACGCTGTTGCCCGGCCAGACGATCACGCGCGAGTGGTTGCTCGACATGACCGCCACCACCTACTCGTATGCCACCGTGACGCCGACGACGGGCGAGATGATCAAGACCATCCTGGAAGATGTGGGCGACAACCTGTTCAACCCTGACCCGTATTACCAGCAGGGCGGCGACATGGTGCGCGTCGGCGGCTTGCAATTCACCTGTGATCCCACCGCGCCCATGGGTCGACGCATCAGCGAGATGAGACTCAAGGGCCAGCTGATCGATCCCAACAAAACCTACAAGGTGGCCGGCTGGGCCCCCGTGGCCGAATCCGCCCGGGAACAAAAGCTGCCCATGGTGTGGGATGTGGTGGAGCAGTGGTTGCGCGCTCAGGGGGGGCGCATTCCTCCCCGTCAGTTGCAGACGCCGCGCATCACAGGCGGGTTGCCCAACCCGGGGGTGGTGTCATGAGTCCTGACGACGTGCCGGCTTTGCGGGCCATCACCCGCCGCCGCTGGCTGGGCATGGCCGCCACCGGGGGCATGGTACTGGCGGGCTTGAACCCTGACGTCCAGGTCATGGCCCAGCAGGCCAGCCAGTTCGTGATGGGCCCGCCGATGCCGGACATCGCGCCGGTGCAGGTGTCCCCGCGTATGTGGGTGGTGCCGGCAGCCGATGGCTTTCCCACGCCGGCCAACCAGGGCATGATGTCCAATGTGACCTTTGTGGTCACCACAGCCGGTGTGGTGATTCTGGATTCCGGCAGTTCGCTGCAAATAGGCCGCATGGTCATCCGCATGATCCGGCGCGTCACCCCGTTACCGGTGGTAGCCGTGTTCAACAGCCATCACCACGGGGACCACTGGCTGGGCAACCACGCCTTTGTGGAGGCCTATGGCGAGAGTCTGCCCATCTACTCGCTGGCCGCCACACGCGAGTTGATCGCGGGGGTGGCGGGCAACGAGTGGCGCGCGTTGATGGAGCGGTGGACCAACCAGTCCACCGCGGGCACGAAAACGGTGTTGCCCAATCGCACCGTGACCTCGGGACAAGTGATCCAGATCGGCGACATCACCTTTCGCATGCACCACCACAGCCAGGCCCACACCACGGCCGACCTGTGTGTGCAGGTGGAGCAGGAGCGTGTGACGCATGTGGGAGACATCGCCATGACCAACCGCATTGCCAATTTCGATGATGGCTCGTACCGCGGCACGTTCACGTACTACGACCGCCTGCGTGCCGCCACCGGCGAGCAGCTGTGGGTGCCTGGCCATGGCGAGAGCCGACGCGATCTGCTGCAGACCTACGAGACCTTGTTGCGCGGCATCTGGGAGCCCTGCCTGCAAGCCGTGAAGGACGACAAGCCCGAAGCCGAGGCCAAAGCGATGGTGCTCAGGGACGCACGTGTTCAGGCCCGCGCTGCGACGATGCAGGGGTTTGAAGGCAACATTGGCAAATACATCAGCCTGGCTTACCTTGAAGCGGAAAAAGAGGCGTTCTGACCATGACCCATTCCCCTGACTGGCTTCCGCATCTGGCGCACTGGGGGGCTTTTTCGGCTCGCTGGGATGGTCAGACCCTGCAGGTTCGACCGCACCCGAACGACCCGGACCCCAACGCCCTCATCGACAACCTGCCTGCAGCGGTGACGCATCGCGCTCGGGTCTCACAACCCATGGTGCGGCGCGGCTGGCTCGAGCGTGGGCCGGGGCACGACAACCGGCGCGGACAGGAAGCGTTTGTGCCACTGTCCTGGGACGAGGCGCTCGACCTGGCCGCGCGTGAATTGAAGCGTGTGCATGACGAGCATGGTGCGGCATCGATGTTTGGCGGATCGTACGGCTGGTCGAGCTCGGGCCGGTTCCACCACGCCCAGAGCCAGGTGCACCGGTTTCTGAACACCACCTTCGGGGGCTATGTGCGCTCGGTCAATACCTACAGCGCCGGCTCCTCCATGGTGTTGTTGCCGCACATCCTGGGCGGGATGGAGGACGTGGCGCGACGCAACGTCACCTGGACCCAGATCGTCGAGCACACCGAAGTGGTGTTGGCGTTTGGGGGCATGGCCCTGCGCAATACGCAAGTCGCCAGTGGCGGGGTGAGCCAGCATGTGGAGCGATCGTCCATGGCCGCTGCCGCGAAACGGGGCTGCCGCTTTGTCAACATCAGCCCGCTGCGCGACGATCTGCCTGCCGAGGCCCAGGCCGACTGGCGTGCCATCAGACCCGCCACCGACACGGCCCTGATGCTGGCCCTGGTGCACACCCTGGTGACCGAAGGCTTGCACGACCAGGCCTTTCTGGACCGCTACTGTCAGGGCTGGCCCGAGTTTCGACAATACCTGCTGGGGAAGCAGGACCAGCAACCCAAGGACGCTCGCTGGGCCTCGACGATCTGTGGATGGTCAGCGCAAGCCATCGTTGAGCTGGCCCGCTCATTGCCGGGACGCCGCGTGCTGGTGACCGTGGCCCATTCGTTGCAACGCGCGCGCCATGGCGAACAGCCCGTGTGGATGGCCGCCGTGTTGGCCAGTGTGCTGGGACAAATCGGCTTGCCCGGCGGCGGCTACAACTATGCGCTGGGCTCGCTGGCGCACTACGGCCATCGCTACAACACCGTGGGCGTCACGGCCTTGCCCCAAGGGCGCAATGGGGTGAAGGCGTTCATCCCGGTGGCGCGCATTGCGGACATGTTGTTACACCCTGGGGAGCCGTTTGACTACGACGGGTCCCGTCACACCTACCCGCACATCAAGCTGGCTTACTGGGCCGGGGGCAATCCTTTCCACCACCACCAGGACCTGCGCCGCCTGCGGGACGCCTTTTGCCGGCTGGACACCCTCATCGTGAATGAAATTTCGTGGACCGCCACCGCGCGTCACGCCGATCTGGTGTTTCCCTCCACCATGACGCTGGAGCGTGAAGACATCGGGGGCACGCCCACCGATCCCTTGCTGGTGGCCATGCACCGGGTGGTGCCGCCCGCTGGCCAGGCGCGGGATGACTACGACATCTTCGCTACGCTGGCGGAACGGCTGGGTCAACGCGAGGCATTCACCGAAGGGCGGGATGCCCGCGGCTGGTTACGCCACCTGTACGAGCGCACCCGGGCGCAGTTGCTCGAGCAGGGCCATGATGCGCCGGATTTCGACACCTTTTGGGCGCAGGGGGAGTTGCGCCTGCCCCAGCAAGCCGACGATGGGGGCGTGCTGCGCGCCTTTCGCCATGATCCCAAGGCGCACCCACTCAAGACACCGAGCGGCAAGATCCAGATCAGCTCTTCGCGCATCGCCTCGTTTGGTTACGCCGACTGCCCGGGGCACCCCACCTGGCTGGCGCCGGTGGACCCGCTCACGGCCCGGCATCCCCTGCAACTGGTGGCCAACCAGCCCGCCACCCGCTTGCACAGCCAGTTCGATTTCGGGGCCCACAGCGCTGCGGGCAAGCGCCGCGAGCGCGAGGTGTGTCGTCTGCACCCGGACGATGCCCAGGCCCGAGGCATTGGGGACGGCGACATCGTGCGTCTGTTCAACGACCGCGGTGCCTGTCTGGCCTGCGCGCAGGTGACCCCCGATGTGATGGTGGGCGTGGTACAACTGCCCACAGGCGCATGGTACGACCCGGTCGATGTGTCCCAGGCCCAGCCCTTGTGCGTGCACGGCAACCCGAATGTCCTCACCCAGGACATCGGCACGTCGTCTCTCGCGCAAGGATGCAGCGGCCAGTTGGCGGCGGTGCAGGTCGAGCGGTTCGACGGGCCCTTGCCGCCCATACGGGCTTTCGACCCACCGGCCATGCACTTGACCGCATGACGCTTCGCCACATCCACCGATTTCACCAACTCGACGTATTCACCGCGAAGGCCATGCGAGGCAACCCGCTGGCGGTGGTGCACGAGGCTGCTTCGCTGTCGGACGAGACGATGGCCGACTTTGCGCGCTGGACAAATCTGTCCGAGACCACCTTTCTGCTGCCTCCCACCGATCCCGCAGCCGATTACCGGGTGCGCATCTTCACCCCGGGGGGCGAATTGCCCTTTGCCGGACACCCCACGCTGGGCAGTTGCCAGGCGTGGTTGTGGGCGGGGGGGCAACCCCGGCAACCGGATGTCGTGGTGCAGGAATGTGGTGTGGGGCAGGTGCGCATCCGGCGTGACGGCACCCGCCTGGCCTTTGCCGCTCCGCCGTTGCGCCGCACCGGTCCGCTCGAAGCCGGTTACCGTGAGGCCTTGTGTGCAGCCCTGGACTTGCAGCCCCATGACGTGGTGGCCGACCAGTGGGTGGACAACGGTCCCAACTGGTGTGCCCTGATGCTGTCCTCGGCCGCTCAGGTGTTGTCGCTGCGGCCTGACATGGCGGCCTTGAAAGCGTTGCAAGTCAAGCTGGGCGTGATCGGTCCGCAGCCGGCAGGCCATGAGACGCAATTCGAAGTGCGCGCCTTCGTGCCCGCATTGGGTATCGGCGAGGATCCGGTGACCGGCAGTCTGAACGCGGGCCTGTCTCTATGGCTGATCGGTGCCGGACTGGCACCCGCGCATTACGTGGTGTCTCAGGGCACGGTGCTGGGACGGCAAGGGCGCGTGCATGTCGATCGGGTGGGTGACACGATCTGGATCGGCGGCGAGGTGGCGGCCTGTGTAGATGGACAGGTGGCGTTGCCATGAGCGGTTTGAGCGGTCTGACGACCGGCCCCATCCTGCCCACCGTCTGGCGGCTGAGCCTGCCCAACCTGGTGGCCATGGTGGCCACGGCGCTGGTGAGCGTGGCCGAGACCACCTATGTGGGGCAACTGGGCACGGCCGCATTGGCGGGCATGGCCCTGGTGTTTCCCATGGTGATGCTGCAGCAGATGCTGTCCTCGGGGGCCATGGGCGGCGGCATCTCGTCGGCCATCAGCCGCGCGCTGGGGGCCGGTGACGGAGACCGCGCCAACGACCTGGTGCTGCACGCCGTGCTGATCAGCCTGGGACTGGGTCTGTGCTTCACGCTGCTGATCGGGTTGGCGGGGGCAACGCTCTTTACCTGGTTCGGCGGACGGGGAGAGGCCTTGCAGGCCTGCCTCGACTATGCGCATGTGGCGTTTGCCGGTTCGGCCTGTCTGTGGCTCACCAACTCGTTCGCCTCCGCCCTGCGCGGCTCGGGCAACATGAAGACACCTTCGACCGTGTTGCTGCTCGTGGCGGTGGCCCAGATGGTTCTCGGGGGGGTGTTGGGCTTGGGCTGGGGGCCGATTCCCCGCGGGGGCATGGGTGGGGTGGCGCTGGGGCAGGTGCTGGCGTTTGCGCTGGGCGGCCTGTACCTGGCCTGGTATTTGTTGACCGGGCAGGGCCGGGTGCGCCTGAACCTGCGAACCCCGCTGCGCCTGGAGCAGTTTCGTGACATTTGGCGGGTGGGGGCGGTGGCCAGTGTGTCCTCCATCCAGACGGTGCTCACCATCGTGATCCTGACCCGCATGGTGGCCTCGTTTGGCACCGAGGCACTGGCCGGCTATGGCATTGGCATGCGACTCGAATTCCTGATGATTCCCATCACCTTTGCCATCGGCGTGGCCTGTGTGCCCATGGTGGGCATGGCCATCGGGTCGGGCCTGGTGCAACGGGCCCGCCAGGTGGCCTGGACCGGGGCCGTGCTCTCGGCCCTCATGGTCGGTTCGCTGGGGGGGCTGGTGTCGTTCTTTCCACAGCAGTGGTCGGGACTCTTCACCGATCATCCCGAGGTGATTGCCTATGCGGGCAGCTACTTTTTGTGGGTGGCGCCCGCCTATCCCTTGTTTGCGCTGGGGCTGTGTCTGTACTTCGCGTCCCAGGGCGCGGGCAAGCTGCTGGGGCCGGTGCTGGCAGGCACCTTGCGGCTGGTGATGGTGATCGTCGGCGGCTGGTGGCTGGTGCAGGCGCAAGCGCCGGTCTGGGCCATGTTTGCCCTCATCAGCGCGGCCATGGTGGTGTATGGCGTGAGCACGGCGCTGTTTGTCCGCTTCACGCCCTGGGGACGCCAGTGAGACACGGCTGGGGCGCTTTTGCCCGATGGAGCGCCTGGCTGGTGGACAATTTGACAACGATTCAACCGAGGAGAAACCACCCATGAAACCCAATCGACTCAAGGAGCGCATGCTCGCCAAGGATCCCACCCTGCTCAACGGCTGGCTGACGCTGGGCAGTGTGGCGGCCGCCGAAGTGATGTCACGTCAGGCCTGGGACGCCCTGACCATCGACATGCAGCATGGCCTGGCCGACTTTGACATGGCGCTCAACATGCTGCGCGCCATGTCCAGCTCCGAGGTGACGCCCATGGTGCGTGTGCCCTGGCTCGATCCGGCCATCATCATGCGCGTGCTGGACGCGGGTGCCTACGGCGTGATCTGCCCCATGATCAACACCCGCGAGCAGTGCGAGGAGTTTGTTGACTGCTGCCGCTACGCGCCCCAGGGGGCCCGCAGTTTCGGGCCCACCCGTGCCCCGTTGTACGCCGGGGACGATTACTGGCAACACGCCAACGACACGGTGCTCACCTGGGCCATGGTGGAGACGCGCCAGGCGTTGGAAGCGGTGGACGAGATTGTGTCGGTGCCGGGACTGGACGGTGTGTACATCGGCCCCTCCGACCTGAGCCTCACCCTGGGCCTGGACCCGATCACCGGGCTGGACCATCCCGACTTGCTGGCGGCGGTGGACAAGATTCACGCGGCTGCCCAGCGTGCGGGCAAATTCACCGTGATGCATTGCAACCCGATCGACTATGCCGGACGCATGCAGGCCCGTGGGTTCTCGCTGCGCACCGTCTCCAACGACACCCGGTTGCTGGCCATGGCCAGCCAGGACTTGCTGCGTCAACTCAAGCCCGCCCGGGCCTGAGGGGGCGTGGTGCACATGCTGCCCGTGCAGGGGGCTCTGCTATCATTTTTGAATGACTGATACCCCCGCCCGTCCGGACCTGCCGGACCACCTCTCCACCGACCCGCGCAGCCCGCATTACCAGGAGGCCGTGTTGCAGCACAGCATCGGCATCCGGTTCAACGACAAGGAGCGCACCGATGTCGAGGAGTATTGCCAGAGCGAGGGCTGGATCAAGGTGCCCGCCGGCAAGACGCTGGACCGGCGTGGCAACCCGCTGTTGATCAAGCTCAAGGGCAAGCTCGAAGTCTTTTACCGCTGAGTTTGCGCTGGCAGACGGGGCCAGCGGGGGACTTGCCGCCACACTGAGCGGATGACTGTCTTTCTTCGACTTGCGTGGGTGGGGTGGCTGATCGGTGTGGCGCTGGGCCTGGAGGGCTGCGCGAGCTGGTTGCCACGATCCGCTGCAGACCCCGTCTACTTCACTTCCTTCGAGCAGGCGCGTCGGGCCATCGAGTCGATTGAGCCCGGACGGACACGCATCGAAGACCTGAAAGACCTGCACCTCGATACCGTGCAACAGCCCAACACCGTGGTGATGTCCTATGCCGATGTCCTGCGGCGGGTCATGGGCGGCAGCGTGCTGGCCAAGCAGGATCTGGCCCCCGGCATCGTGCAGTGTGTCGAGGCGCATGACGCCTGCCGCGGTCTCGAGTACAGCATCAGCAGCATTCACAAGGACCGTATCGGATCGTTCTGGCTCGACTTCATCAATTTCAAACGCGAGACCGTCACCTCGGGCTGGCGTTTCACCGCCCTGGTGCTGAGTGTGGACGGCGTGGTGGTGTACCGTTCATGGGGTGGTCAACCGGAGGTCATTCTGGTGGACAAACAACGCAACCCCCTGGGGCCGCTCCAGGAAATCGGGCCCGCCATCGTCACCAACCATTGAACCCTGGGGCCGTGAAGGGCGCGCGCGTGGGGTGGTGCACAGAATCCCGGGCATGAAGTGCCGACACTGGGTGAGGGAACCAATGGTGGTTCCTGTCTTTCAGAACCCAACGGAGTTTCATGTGAACATCATCAACCGACTCAACCCCTTTGGCGAGCATGCGGATCCTTTCAAGGATGATTTCTTCCACAGCCTGGCGTGGCGACCGGTGGTTCGCCTCATGGAAGACCAACCCATGATGCGCATCGACCTCAAGGAAGACGACAAGCAGTTTGTGGTGACGGCCGAATTGCCAGGCGTCAACAAAGAGGACATCAAAGTCTCGATTGACGGTAACCAGGTGTCCCTCAGCGCCGAGGTCAAGCGCGAAAAGGAAGAGAAGCAGGGCGAAAAAATCTTGCGCTCGGAGCGATACCACGGCCGTGTGGCCCGAACCCTGTTGCTCGATGACTCGGTGGATCAGACCAAGTCCAGTGCGCGCTATGAAAACGGTGTGCTGGAACTGACCTTGCCCAAGGCCCAGCAAAGCGTTTCCAAGTTGCTGGAAATTGCCTGACATCTTGCCGTGCGCCCCCCGATCCTGCGCCAGGGTCGGCGGTGCGTCATGCAGCAAGGGCAGCACAGATCGCCCAATGCAGAACACTTGACGCAGACATCGCAACGCGGAGAACGCGTCACGTCGAGGATGCGTCTCTCAGCGAGGTTGCATCGCGGCTGGCGAGCCCCAACCGAGCGTGGATCAGGGAGCCGGGCGGACAAATCCCTGATCGGTCTTTCGAACCAGGTCACCCACCCTCAGTCCGGGATCCTGCGCATACTCGTGGTCAGCACGGCTGCCATCCGGCAGTTGCACGGTCACGATCCAGGCCTTGTGGGTGGAGACCTTTTTCTCGATTTGACGTCCGGCATAGGCCCCTCCGGCTGCCCCCGCGACGGTGGCCAGGTCCTGACCGGTACCGCCTCCGATTTGGCGCCCCAGCAAAGCCCCTGCGATGCCACCGGCGATCGTGCCCAAGGCACTGGGCTCACCCTCCCGTTCCACCTGGCTGATGGACACGACTCGCGCGCAATCCGGGCAGGCGGTGCTGGTCGCCGCGCGGGCACGCTCGCCGGCAGTGCCCGCATCCCGTTTGTCTTTGGCGACCTTGATCGCCTGGTCATAGGCAGATCGGGCATCCCGGTAGCACTGGAGCCGGGCGCTGGCATCGGGCACGTCCTTGCAGATTTTCTGGTCCTCCTGGTAGCGCGTGAGGGCGAGCTTGCTGTCTTGCTCGAAGGGGTTTCCTGGGGTGGTGCGGGTTTGTGCCTGCGACGTGGTCTGGCAGGCCAGCATGCCCAGACCCAGGCTCACACAGGTGATGACGGCGTGACGGACTTGCATGGAAGACTCCTGGGCATTGAGAGACAACTTCAACGCGCAGTCTAGGTGCTTGAATCGAGTGGCCGTGTTCGTCGCCTCGCATTCATCACACCGGATGAGCGATGGTCGGATTGTGTGCACCCGCGGACAGAACACAGGAGCGCCTGAGCGTACGCTTCAGGCGTGGGTGTTGGGTGCTGGAGGCGCAACCAGCCGAGGATCCGTCACACGGAATGCCCACCGGTGACAGTGAGGTGGGTCATAAGATGACCTTGCGGCGTGCCCTGGTGGCCGTCGACGCGCGGGACCTGTGTCCTGCTTGTCTCCCTCGCTGCATCGGTGGAGCGGGTCGGGTGCCGGGACTGGGCGGGAGTGTCTCCAGCCCCAGCCCCACACCGATGGCCACGGGTTAAAACCGCAGGCCCAAGCTGAGTCTCACCTGGTCGGCGTCGGAATAGTTGACGTGTTGATCCCGGACCCAGTGGATGAACCAGGGATGGTGGTCATAGGTCACCGACCAGCCATGGCCCTGCACGGCAGGCGCACCGGCCTCGGGGCGACCGCTCTTGTAGGAAACGTCCAGACTCAGGCGATCGCGCGCTCCCAGGGGCCAACGCACCACCGCGTGGGTGTTGCGCTGCTCGGTGTCCAGGCGGTTGTCCTGCACCCGAAAGACCGTGAGGGTGGCGCTGCCTGGGAGCTGCCCACCCAGGCCCCAGGTCCAGGCGTCGTTGGGGTCGAAGTTCAGGTTGTAGTAGGTCTGGGCATTGGTCTGGCCATAACCCAGTACCCCAAAGAAGGCATCCGGCCCCAGTTGTGTGCTCAGTGAGCCCCCGGCGAAGCCATGGGTGGCTGCTTGCAGCGACAAGGTCCATTGACCCCAGACCCAGGGGCGGGTGTGTTCATAGCCCAGCCGCGTTTGTTCAAACGCTGACCCACGCTGGTAGTGGCCGACCCACCAGGTGTGTCCGGGCATGTTGGCGCGCAGGTTCAGGTCCGTGCCGGGCGTTTCGCCGCTTGTCATGTAGCGCGAGGGCGTGAACTTGAATGCCCATCCCGCCTCGGGTTCCTCAGCCTGCACCCCGGCCGAGGCAGCCAGACACACGCACCAGGCCAGCCAGGGCCATCGAAGGGCGGCGACGTCTCGCATCGCGGGGCGCGCGGAGGGCTTCGGCTCAGGGGGTGAGGCAGGCATCAGGGGGGGGAGAACGCCGTACGCAATATCGGATAGAGGTTGTAGCCGGGATCATACGGCGGCAACTTGTCCATCCAGAAATCCAGCCGTGCGCGCGGGTCTGCGGCAAAGACCTCATCGCGCAGCAGTTTCTCTTCAAAGGCTTGCCGCCATTGGGGCAATTGGTTGAACACGCCGTCACCAAACAGCGTGCGGATGGACGGGTGTTGCTCCACCATCCAGCGGGCCAACTCCAGCTCGCGATGACCCGCCATCAGGTCACTGAGTTCGTACGCGGTGTTGAAGAGGCCCCACGTGGACAGCGAGTCCGGCGCCGAAGGCTCGAGCAAATGGGCGGCCAGCCAGGCATGCGGCTGATTCATCGGAATGAAGAGCGAGCCGGGCGGCAAGGAGGCCGTGTCCGAGGCCCAGCGGCCGTTCAGCTGGGTGCGTGTGCGCCCTTGAAAAGGGCGGGGCTCAAAGATCACATCGTCCTCCTGTACCCGCATCGATTCCACGCGGATATGCTGCAGGGGGCGTGAGATGACCTGGTGGCGCACACCATGCTGCCGCAGGTAGGGCCGCACCACGGCGGCCCATCCGGCCGGAACCAGATAGCCGCCTTCAGGCAAGGTCTGCACGGACTGGGGAATGGGTCGGATGTGATTGAACAGGGGGACTGTCCAGGTCTCTGGCTGCTGCACGTCGTAACGAATCCCCCGACCTGCACTCACCGGTGCCTGTTCGTACACCTCGTAGCGGTAGCCTTGCAATTCCATGCTGCCGTTGGACTGGCTGGGCCCGATCTCGGCGGTGTTGTACCAGTTCAGCGGCAGCGTGGCGCCGCGCAGTCGCAGGGCCTTGACGTCAGCCTCGGCCAGGGTGCGCATCAGGGTGTCGCGGTGCTCTGCCACCGTCTCCAGACTGGCCAGGACAGTGGCCATGCTGGTACGTACTCGGGTGGCGTAGTCGTCCCAGGCGTGGTCTTCCACCAGAAAGCCAATGCGATTGCGGACCGTGGCGTACACATGCGAAAACCGCGGTGTGTCCACTTCCTGCGTCATGCCCAGGCTCGGGTCTTCGGGGTCATTCAACACCGGGTAGAAATCGAGCGGGGCATGGCCGCGACGGGTCAGCCGCGCGATCACGTTTTGCAGCACAAAGTCCGAGACGGTTTGCACATCACCGTTCGGACTGAACAGGGGCGCGTGCGAGATGGCGACATTGTGGCGGTAGCGGATGCCATCGGTGACGTGCAGGTCCAGCGTGACATCCGGATCCCAGCGTTGCACCAGTCGCAGCATGGCCTGCATTTCGGGGGTTTGTGCCAGCATCCAGTCGCGGTTGAGGTTGATGCGCTGGACGGTCAGGCGATCTCCCTGCTCGAGAGGTCCGTTCTGGTTCGGGCGCAGATGCCGCCCGCGATGTTCATGGCCGTCGACATTGAACACGGGCACCAGCACCACCGTGAGGTGCTGCAGCGGATTGTTCGGTTTGTCTGAGGCGAGCAGTTGTCGAAGCAGGATGAGGCTGGCATCCTTGCCATCAATCTCGCCGGCATGGGTGCCCCCGATCAGCAACACCACCGGGTGCTGTTTGCGGGGCCGAGGCACCAACCCGGCGCCCTTGCTGATGACCAGCGCCCGGATGGCTCGACCCTCGGCCGTGCGACCCACCGTCTCGCACCGGACCCACTGGGGGTGTCGACGAGGCCAGTCGCGGCAACGCTGTTCCACCTCGTCATAGCGACCGGTTTCACGGAACTGGGTGGTTTCAGCCACCAGGGCCGGGTCGGATGCCGGCACACCTGCCACCGCCACCGGGGACAGCGGCAGTGTCAGGAACAGGGGCAGCAACAGGGGGAGGAGGGTGGCAGGGCGGCAGACAGGCATACACATTCGCGTGAATCGACGCAGATTCTCATCATCAACCAAACACCCTGGACCCCGTCGGGGATTGGGCGGGTTTTACATAACTTTGAAGAGAGACCGTTTCAGGCGAGCGGAGCGCCCCGCACAGGGTAGCACGCACGGACCACAGGCCGTGCGTGCTGACCGGACTTATTCCGGTTTGATGTTGGCGTCCTTGATGACCTTGCTCCACTTGAGGGAGTCGGCCCGGATCTTGTCGAGGGTTTGCTCGGCACTCAGAATTTCGGCATCGCAACCGGTCGCATTGAGCTGCTCCATCACGGCCTTGTCTTCCCCCACTTTGGTCAGGGCACGCGTCAAGCGGGTGACGACCTCGGCGGGCAGGCCGGCCGGCCCGATCAAGCCATACCAGGCCACGGATTCAAAGCCCTTGTAGCCCAGTTCTTCGAAGGTGGGGACCTCCGGGAAAGCATTGGAGCGCTTGAGCGAGGTCACCGCCAGGGGGCGCACCTTGCCTGCCTTGGCGGCGGACACCACCGGTCCCAGAGACGAGAACAGCATGGGCACCTGACCCCCCATGAGGTCGGCCATGGCCGGGCCACCGCCCTTGTAGGGGACGTGCAGCAACACGGCGCCCGTCATGCTTTTGAAGTACTCGCCCGACAGGTGGTGCGGGCCGGCCACCCCGGACGTGCCGTAACTCCATTTGTCGGGCTCTCGTTTGGAGGCTGTCACCACCTCACTCACCGACTTGAAGGGGGTGCCCGGGTGCACCACCAGCATGCTGCCGCTGCCACACACGTGGCCCAACACACTGAAGGATTTGTTGACGTCATACGTCACCTTGCCCATGTGGGGCGCCACGGTGAGCGGACCGCTGTCAAAGAAGTACAGGGTGTAGCCGTCGGCGGGTGCCTTGGCAATCAGGTCCATGGCGACACCGCCGGCGTTGCCGGGCTTGTAGTCGATGATGATGGGTTGGCCCAGCAGGGGCTCCAGGGCTTTGGCCAGGGGGCGGGCACCGGCATCGGCGGACCCCCCGGGGGCGTAGCCCACCAGAATGCGAATGGGTTTGTTGGGGTAAGCCTGGGCCTGGGCAACGCCGGTTCCGGCGGCACAGAGGGAGGCGGCCAGCAACCATGCGGTTTTGAATGAAAACATGCTCAATCTCCTGGGGTGAAAGGCGTATGCGTCACCCAACCGGGAGCGATGCATGGGGCGCATGATAGCGCCCCCCCTGCGGCAGGCTGTCGTGTCCGCGGCAGACAAGCCGATCAGGCCGGGTCACCCGGTCGGTCCCATTCGCGGCAAAATCCCATGGCGCGACCGGCCAACCCGGCATCGCGAGTGGGTGAATGGAGTTCGATGACAAACCAGCGACACGATCACCCGGGTTCATGCCATTGCCCCCTCAGGGGTTCATGAGACATTCCATGACAGAGACATCAGCAGGCGCCCCTTTGCTTCAGTGTGAGGTGGTGAATCAAGTGGCCACCCTCACGCTCAACAGCCCGTCCAAGCGCAACGCCCTGGAGCCGGCCATGCGCGATGAGTTGGCGCGTCAAGTCCGTGCCATCCGGGACGATACGTCGATCCGCGCCGTGATCATCACCGGGGCCGGTGGGCACTTTTGTGCCGGGGGGGACCTGCGCAATATCGCCAGCGCCAACCTGGACAACGGGGGGTGGTTGCGTCGCATGCAGACCCTGCACCAGTGGGTCTACGACCTGATGACCCTGGACCGGCCCGTGATTGCCGCGGTCGATGGCGCGGCCGCCGGGGCCGGGTTCAGCCTGGCCATGGCAGCTGACTTTGTGCTGGCCACGCCGCGTGCGTGGTTCAACATGTCGTTCCTGAAGGTCGGGCTGGTGCCGGATGCGGGGGCTTTTTACAGCCTGCCGCGCATCGTGGGTGTCCAGCGTGCCAAGGAAATCATGCTCTCGGCCCGTGACGTGAGCGCAGAAGAGGCCCTGCGGCTGGGCCTGGTGATGGAACTCCACGAGCCCGAACAGCTGCTGCCGCGAGCGCACGCCATGGCCCACAGTTTTGTGGGGGCCTCGCCCGAGGCGGTGGCCCTGATCAAACGCAGCCTGCAAGACGCCTTGGGCGGTGGACTGACGTCGCTGCTGGCCACCGAGGCCAATGCCCAGAGCATGGCCGCCGGGACGGCTGCCCACCGGGAGGCCGTCCAGCGCTTTTTGACCAAGCAGCCACCGCTGTTCGCCTGGCCCGCGCGCAAGACGGAGGCATAGCCGGCCCCTGGCTTCATGACGCCTGCGGGGCACCTGCCCAGGCCCTCTGGCACCAGGCCCTCTGGCGCGAGGCTCAGGTGTATGCTCCCTCCTCACGAACCGTCTGGCTGTCGATGTCATGAACACCCTGAAAACCCTCGAAGACCTGCGTGCCCTGTACGCCGAACCCACTGCGCGCGTGCTTCGCAAGGAGGTGACGGCCATCGACCACCATATCGAGCGATTCATTGCGCTCTCGCCTTTCGTGGTGGTGGCCAGCAGCAGCGAGCAGTTCCATCTGGACGCCTCGCCGCGCGGAGGCGAACCGGGCTTCGTGCAGGTGCTCGACGCCCACACGCTGCTGATCCCGGACGCGCCGGGCAACAACCGACTGGACACGCTGCAAAACATCCTGGCCACCTCTGAGGCGTCCTTGCTGTTTTTCGTGCCCGGGGTGGACGAAATGCTGCGCATCCATGGCACCGCCGTGTTGCGCACCGATGCCGACTTGCTGGCGCGATTTGCCCACCTGACCCGCCCGCCCAAGCTGGTGATCGAGGTGACGGTCAGAGGGGCTTACCTGCATTGCGCCAAGGCTATGATGCGGTCCCGGCTCTGGGCGCCCGAGAGCCGTGTGGACCGATCGGTGTTGCCCTCCATGGGGCAGATGATCAAGGACCACGCGCAACTGGACACCCCGGCCGAAACCCACGACGAGATGCTCAAGCGCTACGCGCAGGATTTGTAAAGGCCTTTTGGTGATGACAATCGATGTACTGGTCATAGGCGGTGGCAACGCGGCCCTGTGTGCCGCCCTCATGGCGGCCGAAGCCGGGGCAAGTGTGACCTTGCTGGAAGCGGCGCCGCGCGCCTGGCGAGGTGGCAACTCGTCCCACACCCGCAATTTGCGCTGCATGCATGACGCCCCACAGGATGTGCTGGTGGAGGCCTACCCGGAAGAAGAGTTCTGGCAAGACCTGCTCAAGGTCACGGGCGGGCAGACCAACGAGGCCCTGGCCCGTTTGACGATCCGTGCCTCGTCCAGTTGCCGCGACTGGATGCGTCGCCATGGCGTGCATTTCCAGCCCCCGTTGTCCGGGGCCTTGCATGTGGCCCGCACCAACGCCTTTTTCATGGGGGGAGGCAAGGCGCTGGTGAATGCGTATTACCGCAGCGCCGAGCGTCTGGGTGTGCAGATTCGCTACGAGGCGCCTGTGGACCGGCTGGAGATCGAGCAGGGTCGTTTTGTGGCGGCCTGGTGCCAGGGCGAGCGCATCGAGGCCAGGACCTGCGTGCTGGCGGCCGGTGGCTTTGAGTCCAACCTGGCGTGGATGCGTGAAGCCTGGGGACAGAACGAGCGCGGCGAATGGCCGGCCGACAACTTCCTGATTCGCGGCACGCGCTACAACCAGGGAACGCTGCTGCGGCACCTGCTCGACGACCATGGGGCCGACCGCATTGGCGACCCGACGCAGGCCCACATGGTGGCCATCGACGCGCGAGCGCCGTTGTACGACGGCGGCATTTGTACCCGCATCGATTGCGTGTCCCTGGGCGTGGTGGTGAACCAGCAAGGGCTGCGCTTTTATGACGAAGGCGAGGACTTCTGGCCCAAGCGCTATGCGATCTGGGGTCGTCTGGTGGCCATGCAGCCGGGTCAAACCGGCTACTCCATCATCGACGCGAAGTCGGTGGGGCGGTTCATGCCGCCGGTGTTTCCGGGCGTGCAGGCCCAGCGCCTGGATGAACTGGCCACCGCGATTGGGATCGATCCGGCCACGTTCGTCACCACTATCCAGGATTTCAACGCGGCCTGCCGCGTGGGCACTTTTGACCACACCTCGCTGGACGATTGCCACACCGAGGGACTGACCCCCGCCAAGACCCACTGGGCCCGTCCCCTCGATACCCCGCCGTATTACGCCTATGCGGTTCGCCCGGGTATCACCTTCACCTATCTGGGCCTCAAGACCGATGAGACCGCCGCCGTGCGGTTCCAGGATGTGCCCAGCGACAACCTGTTTGTGGCGGGCGAGATGATGGCCGGCAATGTGCTGGGCAAGGGTTACACCGCGGGGGTGGGCATGTCGATCGGCACGGCCTTTGGACGCATCGCAGGCACCCAGGCGGCACGGCATGCCCTGACCCGCACAGGAGCAACGGTATGAACACCCTCGACACCCTCACCCAACAGGCGCGCGACCTGGCCAACGGACACCCGGTGATGTCTGAGGCCGAGTCCGAGGTGGCCCGCCAGATGCAGATCTGCAATGCCTGCCGCTACTGTGAAGGTTTTTGTGCCGTCTTTCCAGCCATGACGCGTCGTCTGGAGTTCGGTCGGGCGGATGTGCACTTCCTGGCCAACCTGTGTCACAACTGCGGCGCCTGCCTGCACGCCTGCCAGTACGCACCGCCGCATGAGTTCATGCTGAATGTGCCACAGGCCATGGCGCGGGTGCGGGGTCAGACCTACGCGGATTACGCCTGGCCACCTGCGCTGGGTCAGTTGTACCAGCGCAATGGCCTGACGGTGGGACTGGCGGTGCTGTTGTCGTGTGCCGTGTTTTTAGGGCTGGCGGCGGCCTCCCAGGGTGCCTTGTGGGGCAGCGCCGTGCCGGACAGTTTTTACGCGGTCTTTCCCCATGGCACGCTGGTCCTGATGTTTGCCCCCGTGTTCGCCTGGATGGTGCTGGCGCTGGGCCTGGGGGTTCGGCGGTTCTGGCGTGAGGTGACACCCGTCACCTCCGGTCAACCGGTCAGCCCGCCGGCCATGGCCGAAGCAACGCACGACGTGTTGCGATTGAAGTACCTGGATGGGGGCCATGGGGAGGGGTGTTACGACGATGATGACGCCACCTCGCACGCGCGGCGTCGGTTCCACCACCTGACCTTCTATGGCTTCATGCTGTGCCTGGCCGCCACCTCGGTAGCCACGCTCTACCACTATGTGTGGGGCTGGGTGGCGCCCTACGAGCTCGCCTCGCTGCCCAAGGTGTTGGGCGTGATTGGCGGGGTGAGCCTCATGGCGGGCACCGCCGGCCTGTGGCGACTGCACCACCGCCGACACCCTGCGCATGGCGATGCGTTGCAACGACCCATGGACCTGGCCTTCATCGGCTTGTTGTTTGTCACCGCCGCCAGCGGGCTGGCGCTGTGGCTGGCCCGGGGCACGCCCGGGCTCACGCTGTTGTTGTGTGTGCACCTGGGAGCCGTGATGGCCCTGATGCTCACCATGCCCTACGGCAAGTTTGCCCATGGCGTGTTTCGCACCGCCGCCTTGCTGCGCCACGCGGTGGAGAAGCGACAGCCCTCCACCCTGGGCCTGGGGTCTGAATGAACCGATTGGAAGGATTTCCCATGAACAAGCGAACCTGGTGTCGAGCCGCACTGGCCCTGGCTGCGTCCTGCCTGTTGAATACGGGCGCACAGGCGCAGGAATTTCCGCCCAAGAAGTCCATCACGATGGTGGTGGGCTTCGCGGCCGGTGGGGCGGCTGACACGGCCGCTCGCATCATTGCCAAGAAACTCGGGGACAACCTGGGGGTGGCGGTGGTGGTCGACAACAAACCCGGCGCGGGCGGCAACATCGCGCATCAGTACACCGCCCAGGGCCCCACCGATGGCAGCACGATCCTGTTCGGGTCGGTGGGCCCCTTGTGCATTGCCCCCCACTTGATGAAGCTGCCCTATGACCCGGTGAAGGACCTCTCGCCCATCACCATGGGGGTGAACTTTCCCAACCTGCTGGTGGTGCATGCGGGTCTGAAGATCAACACCTTTGCCGAGTTCGTGGCCTACGCCAAGGCCCATCCGGGCAAGCTGGACTATGCTTCGACCGGCCCCGGGTCGGCCTCGCACCTGGCGGGTGAGTTGCTCGACGACATGGCTCGCATCGACACCGTGCACGTGCCCTACAAGGGGGGAGCGCCGGCCCTGCAGGATTTGCTCGCCGGGCGTGTCGCCGCGTATTACTCCACAGTGGCCACGGCGCAACCCCACATTGAAACCGGCAAACTCATCCCGCTGGCCAGCACCGGGCTCAAACGCCTGCCCGGTTATCCCAAGGTGCCCACGATTGCCGAGTCGGGCTATCCGGGGTACAGCGCCACCAACTGGTACGCGTTTGTCGCCTCGTCCAAGGTGCCTGCGGCCATCCTGGACCGCTGGAACCAGGAACTGGTGAAAGTGCTCAAGTCGCCCGACGTGGTGGAGTCGCTCAACAGCCATGGCCTGCCGCCGTTGCCCGGTACCCGCGAGGACCTGGCGCGCGAGATCGCCCGCGAATCAGCCACCTGGGGACGCGTGATTCGCGAGCGCAAGATTGCCATGCCCTGAACGCCGGGCACAACCCTGTCAACCAGTTCTGGAGAACCTGTTATGCCATCACTTCGTCAAGTCACTCGCCGCTGGGTCTGGGCAGTCTTCGCCGCCTGCGTTGTGTGGGTGCCGCCTGTCTTGTCGGCCGAGATCCGCGTCATCACCTCGGGGGCGTTCACCGAAGCGTACAAGCAACTGGTGCCCCTCTATGAAGCCGCGACGGGCGACAAGGTGATCAGCGCCTTTGGCGCTTCCATTGGCAATGCCCCCGACTCCATCCCCACGCGTCTGTCGCGGGGCGAAGCGTTTGACCTGGTCATCCTCTCCGAGGGCGGGTTGGTGGCGCTGGAGAAAGGCGGCAAGGTGGTGCCCGGCTCGCGCATCGACCTGGCCCGCTCCCAAATTGGCGCGGCCGTTCGCAAGGGAACGCCCAAGCCCGACATCAGCACCGTGGCTGCGCTCAAGCAAGCCATTCTGAATGCCAAGTCCATTGCCTACTCGGCCAGTGCCAGTGGCACCTACCTGTCCTCCGAGCTGTTTCCCAAGCTGGGCGTGACCCAGCACACCGATGTGGCGGCCAAGCGGATTTTCAGCGAGCGGGTGGGTGCTGTGGTGGCCCGTGGCGAGGCCGAACTCGGGTTCCAGCAGGTGAGCGAGTTGATTTACTTCAAGGAACTGGACTTCGTCGGCACCTTGCCCGATGAAGTCCAACAAACGATTTTCTTTTCGGCGGGTCTGGTTCAAGGCTCGGCCAACGCCGAAGCGGCGCGTCAATTGGCGCGCTTTCTGAGTTCGGCGGCGGTGGCGGAGATGGTGCGCGCCACCGGTCTTGATCCCGTGGGCAAACCGGCGGGGCGTTGAGACAGTTGCGCCGTGGGTGACAGACCCACAGCGACCGCGGGACCGTTCAATCCAGCGTGATATTCGCGGCCCGCACCACCTCGGCCCACTTGAGTCGGTTGGCTCGTACCGTGTTTTTGAACTGCTCGGGCGATTCGAGGCGAATGCTGTTGCCCGCGCTCTCGAGCTTGCTGCGCACGTCGGGGGTTTGCAGCACGGTGCGCAGGGCCTCGTTCAAACGGGCCACCACGCGTGCATCGGTGCCCTTGGGCGCAAAGAGGCCAAACCAGATCGAACTGTCAAAGCCCTGCGTGCCCGCCAGTCCGCTTTCCGCAATGGTCGGGACCTCCTGAATGGCGGCCACACGCTTGAGGGTGGTGACGCCCAGCAGCCGGACCTTGTCGGCCTTGTATTGGCTCAGCACGGTTTGCACCTGGTTCATGATGCAGCAGGTCTCACCCTTGAGGACGGCGGTGATGGCTTCTGGCCCACCCTTGTAAGGCACATGGGTCATGTTCAGGCCCAGGCGTGAATTGAATTCAGCAAAGGCCATGTGGGTGCCGGCGCCATTGCCGGTGGATGCGTAGTTGTATTTGCCCGGATTGGCGCGCACCGTGTCGACAAATTCCTTGAGTGATTTCACATCGATCACGGCCGGATTGATGGTCAGGACGTTGGACACGTCGAGCAGGGGAGCCACTGGGACAAAATCGGTTTCCACATCGAAGGACAATTTTTTGTACAGCGCGGCGTTGCTGCCGTGGGTGGCGGCGGTGCCGAACACCAGCGTGTAGCCATCGGGCTTGGCGCGCGACACCCATTCGCTGGCGATGTTGCCCGCCGCGCCCGGTTTGTACTCAATCACGACCGGCTGTCCGAGTTGGCGCGACAAGGGATCTTGCACGGCCCGGGCCACCACATCCACGCCAGACCCGGCAGGAAAGGTCATCACGATGGTCACCGCTTGCTGCGGCCAGTCGGCACACAGGCCCAGAGCCGGCAGACAGGCGAGGGCGACATTCAGGAGATGGCGAGGTAACGACATGGGGTTCTGTCCTGGAGAGTTACAAAAATCAATCAAAAAAGGTCGTCGGAAAAAGACAACGTGTTCACGCAGCATCGGCTCAGCGCCAACGCTGGCCCTCCACAAAGCAAGCCAGGGTGTGAGGCGCCAGTGGCGTCCAGTGCTCGTTGGTGGTCAGCGGCGTGGTGACGATCACGGCCACCCGGTCGTCCTGCATCGTGCAGTGGGCAAAGTCGATGCTCAGGTCCTGATCGCTCAGCGTGGCGGTGGAGAAGGGGTGCTGCCGCTCCACATAGCTCAGGTGGGTGGACGCATGCGTCCACAAGGCCTGACCGTTCGAGAGCATGAAATTGAACACCCCATGGCGTGCAATCTGGGGCGTGAGTTCTTGCAGCGTCAAGGTCAGTTCGTCGAGGCTGGGCAGGCTGGCGTGAGACTTGGCCAGTTCCTGCATGAGCCAGCAAAAGGCACGCTCGCTGTCGGTTTGCCCCACCGGATGAAAGCTGCCATGCAAGCGTGGGGTGTAGTGCTTCAAATCACCATTGTGGGCAAACACCCAGTAGCGGCCCCACAGTTCGCGCACAAAGGGGTGGCAGTTTTCCAGCGCCACCACGCCCTGGGTGGCCTTGCGGATGTGGGCCAGGATGTTGCGGCTCTTGATCGGGTAGCGTCGGATCAGGTCTGCCACGGGCGAGGTGCTGGCCGGCTGGTGGTCCACCAGCAGACGCAAGCCGCGGTTGTCATCGCTGCCCTCAAAAAAGGCGATGCCCCAGCCGTCCGCATGCTGGTCGGTGATGCCGGCGCGCTGGGCGAAACCGGCAAAACTGAACATGGCATCGGTGGGGTGCTTGCAATTGAGTCCGAGCAGTTGGCACATGGGAAAGGAAATCTCAGCGAGATGACATTATCCCGGGTTGTCAGGGGACCGTCCCGGCCTGGCGCCGTCAGGCAGAATGAACGCCATGAAGCCGGTTGGCCTGTGGGAGTCGTGGTCATGATGGAATGGTGTCGTCGCAGCGTCGGGCTGGCGTTGGGTCTGGTGTGCAGCGTGCTGCTGGGGTGTGCCTCGGCGCCTCCACCATCGCCTTCATCCTCGCTCACCTCCCACAGTGGCGCTGCCCCGAGCTCACGCATGGCGGCCTGGCCCCCCGCCCCCGCAGAGGCGGTGTCGGCGCTGGCCCCTGCCGGTGTGTTGCGGGTCGGGGTCTACCCGGGCAGTCCCACGTCGTGGGTGGTCTTGCCTGGACGTGGTGAGTCAGCCGGCGTGGCGTATGAGCTGGGACATGCCCTGGCCGCCCGGTTGGGGGTGACCGTGCAGGTGGTCGAGTTTCCGCGGGTGGCGGATATCGTTGACGCGTTGCAGCGTCAGGCGGTGGACTTCACCTTCACCAACGCCAGTGCGGCGAGGGCCCGCGTGGTGGATTTCAGCACGCCCTTGATTCAGCTGGAGTTGGGGCTGTTGGTGGGCCCGGCTTCGACGGTCGGCTCCTTCCAGCAGGTGGACCAGCCGGGCTTGCGCGTGGGGGTGACGCAGGGCAGTTCATCGCAGGCCGTCTTGCGACAGCGGTTCAAGCACGCCGCTGTGGTGCCTGTGGCGTCGCTGTCGGCTGCACGCCAAGCCTTGTTGTCCGGGGAACTCGACGTCTACGCCACCAACAAGGGGATTTTGTTTGAGTTGCAGCAGCACATGCCGGGATTTCGCGTGCTGGAGGACCGTTGGGGCCTGGAGCAGTTGGCGATGGCCATTCCCCAGGGCCGCGCAGCGGGATTGAGCTTTCTGCAGCACTGGGTGAACCACGAACTGCCTGCGGGCACCGTCGCCACCATGGCCGCCCGGGCTGGGCTCAAGGGTGTGGCCCGGGATTGAGTTCCCCGACACGACTCATTGCGACAAGCGGGCCCGAAATTCCCGCGGCGAAATGCCGGCATCACGGGTGAACACGCGGGTGAAATACGCCGGGTCGGCATAGCCCAGGGCATCGGCGATGGTCGTGATGGTGAGGTGGGTGTAGGCCAGGTAACGCCGGGCTTCGCGCATGGTGCGTGCCTCGATGAGTGCTGAGGCGGGCCCGCCCGTGGCGGCCCGGGTGACCCGCGTGAGGTGGGTGGTGGTGACCGACAGTGCCCGGGCGTAGTCCGCCACACGCCAGTGTTCCAGATAGTGTTCATCGATGAGGCTGCGCAAGCCTTGCACCAGGCGGGATTGCGTGGCAGCGGGGCTGTCCGACTCGGACGCCGTGCGTGTCCGGGCCACCTGGGCGAGCAGGGTGGCACTCAAGCCGCGCAGCATCAGCGCGCGAGCGGGTGAACTGCCCTGAAACTCCTGCCAGATCTGCTGCATCAGGGCGGCAAGCCCTGCCGAACCCTCCAACACACAACACGCCGACAGCGATTGCCGGGCATCGCCCACATGCGCCAGGATTTCGTCCAGCAGTTCGTCTGCCAGGGTGACCACCCAGCCCTGGGTGTTCTCTTCAAAACGAAAGGCGTGGACGTGCCCGGGCGGGACGTTCACCATACTGCCGGGGCGCAATGCCGCGGACTGATCGTCCAGGTGCGCCCAGCCGCCGCCGGACTGCACCAGCATGACCTGGTGCAGCCGGGCATGCCGGTGCGGGGCGAGTTCCCAATCGTGCAAGACAGAGCGCTCGGCGATGGTTTCGCAGTGCATCACATCGGGCAAGTGTGTTGACTCGCCAAAGAGGCTGAAGGACTGAATGGACGGAGTCGTCGGGGCTGGGGATCGCATGTTCGAAATGTACAAGTTTTGGTTGTATTTGGCCATTCCCCGGGTCTCTGAGCCCGGTGTATCGTTCGTGTGTCCAGGGTGAACCCCGGTCAGAGGCGTCCACGCCCTGGCCTCCACCTCCCATCCCTCTCAGGAAATTCGCATGAAAACCCAGGTTTGCATCATTGGTGGCGGCCCCGCCGGGCTGTTGTTGTCCCAGCTGCTGCACGTCAAGGGCATCGACAGCGTGGTGCTGGAGCGGCAAAGCCGCGACTATGTGCTCAGCCGTATTCGCGCTGGGGTGCTGGAGCACGGGTTTGCCAAATTGATGCATGAGGCCCAGTGTGGCGAACGCATGGACCGCGAAGGCGAGGTCCATGATGGTTTCTACATTGCCCACCAGGACCAGTTGAGCCGGGTGGATTTGCACCGCTTCAGTGGCGGCAACTCGGTGGTGGTGTACGGTCAGACCGAGGTCACCCGCGACCTCTACGAGGCCCGCGACCGCATGAAGGGCGTCGTGATCCACAACGCCGAAGACGTGCAGCCGCATGACCTCACCAGCGACCGCCCCTATGTGACTTACCGATTGGGCAACGACAACTTGCGCGTGGACTGCGATTTCGTGATCGGCGCTGACGGCTTTCACGGCGTCAGCCGCAAGTCCATTCCCAAGACGGTGCTCAAGGAGTACGAGAAGGTCTACCCCTTTGGCTGGCTGGGCGTGTTGTCCCGCACCAAGCCGGTCTCTCCTGAGCTCATTTACGCCCACCACGAGCGTGGCTTTGCCCTGTGCTCGCTGCGCTCGCAGGTGCTCAGCCGCTACTACATCCAGGTGCCGTTGACGGACACGGTGGAGCAGTGGTCAGATGACGCCTTCTGGGCCGAGCTCAAGCGCCGCTTGCCCGATGAGGTGTCGCAGCGCCTGGTGACCGGCCCCTCGATCGAAAAATCCATCGCGCCGCTGCGCTCTTATGTCGCCGAGCCGATGCGCTATGGTCAGCTGTTCCTGGCCGGTGACGCCGCCCACATCGTGCCGCCCACCGGCGCGCGTGGGTTGAACACCGCGGCCTCTGACATCCATTACCTCTACCACGCCCTGGTGGCGCACTACCACCACCACGACGACTCGGGTCTGGAGGGGTACTCGGCCAAAGCGCTGGCACGCGTGTGGAAGGCACAACGCTTCTCGTGGTGGCTGACCACGCTGCTGCACACCTTTCCGGACTCGATCGAGTACGACAAGAAGTTGCAGGAAGTGGAAATGGCCTACCTGTTTTCCTCAGAGTCGGCGCAACGTTCGCTGGCGGAGAACTATGTGGGGTTGCCGCTGTGATGCGTGGCTGATGCCGTCACCGACCCCCGCAGGGACCGGATCGCCTCAGGTTTTGGGCGCAACGTCCAGGCGCACGGCGATGCCTTGCAGGGACGGGCTGGCAGGCGGGTACCACTGCATGACCAAGGGGTCGTGCCCGGGGATGATGTGGTCCGGTGAATCGGCCAGTCGCTCCAGGGTGTGATAGCCCTCGAGCATGGCACCGAGGTTGAACGCGATGCTGAAAAAGCGCTTGCCGCGCATGTGCTCGTAGTAGTGGCTGGCGTCGGAGGCCAGCACCACCCAACCCCGCTGCGTCTTGACGCGCACCACCTGCAAGCCATCGGTGTGCCCGCCGATGTGGTGCAGTGATACGCCGGGCGCGATGCTGTCCTCACCCCGATGAAACACCACCCGGTCCTTGTACACCAGGCGCACCATGCCGATGACTTCCTCGGGTTCGTAGGAGTGCCGCATGTAGGCGTTGCACATGTGACGGCCGGTGGCAAAGTTCATCTCGGCGTCCTGCAGATGAAAGCGCGCTTGCGTGAATTCGTCGAAGGTGCCCACATGGTCGTAGTGCAGATGGGTGATGACCACGTCCTGCACCGTGTGCGTGTCCACGCCCAGCAAGGCCAGACCGTCTCGCGGTGAGCGCAGCAACTGGCGTTGACGCTTGGCGGCCATGGCCTCGTTGAACCCGGTGTCCACCACGATGGTCCGCTCGGCGTTGCGAATCAGCCAGACGTAATAGTCCATGGGCATGTCCGCGTTGTGCAGGTCGCCACCGACGAAATGGTCGCGGCGCTGGGCGGGCCGGGTGGCATAGCGGATGGCAAAGACTTCATAGGTGTCGGCGGCAGACATGGGGACTCCTGGCAAATGCATGCAAAGACCCGAGTATGTTCAATGCCGGGCATTTCGCCAAGGGGAGGGGCCGCCCTGTCATGCTGAACGCTGTCCACCAGGCGACCGGCTGACGAGTGTGGCCGTTCGCGCGCCAGCGTTGCTTGCCCGCCATGAACCGCCATGAACCGCCAGGGCGCAGGGGCTTGTGCAGGCTTTTACGGGCTTGTGCGGGCTTGTGCGGGGCGACCCTTGCGCGACCACTGCGCGACGCATGGGCTGGGGCACTGCGGTTAGACTGAATCACGGCATGCGAATCCCAGGCGCTTCGCGTGACCCCGCACACCATCGAACGAGGAGCATGCATGAGCAAGATCGGATTTATCGGGCTGGGCCGCATGGGCAAAGGCATGGCCAGCAATTTGCAGAAAAAGGGTTTCCAGCTCATGGTGCTGGATGTCAACCCGGCACCTGTCAGCGAACTGGTGGCCCTGGGTGCCACGGCCGCACACAACGTGGCGCAGATCGCCCGCGAGTGCAGCATCGTCATCACCATGTTGCCCACGGCGGTAGAAGTTGAGCAGGTGGCCACCGGCGCGGACGGTGTGTTTGCCCATGCCGCTCCCGGCAGCGTGCTGATGGACATGAGCACCATCGATCCATTGGCCACGGACCGTCTGCACGCAGCAGCGCAAGCCAAAGGACTGAGCGTGGTGGATGCGCCCGTGGGGCGACTGGCCGAGCACGCCGATCGGGGCGAGTCGCTCTTCATGGTGGGCGCGAGTGACGCCGACTTTGCGCGCGTCAAACCCTTGCTGGATGCCATGGGCACCACGGTCTACCACTGCGGCCCGGTGGGGACGGGTGGCCGCACCAAACTGGTCAACAACTATGTGGCGGTGACGCTCACGCAGGTCAACGCCGAGGCCTTGGCGCTGTCCCAGCGGTTTGGTCTGGACATCACCAAGACGCTGGCCGTGCTCTTGGGTACCTCGGCCAACAACGGACAGTTGCGGATGAACTTTCCCAGCAAGGTGCTGGCGGACGACACCACGCCGGGGTTCACCATCGACCTGGCGCACAAGGACATGGCGCTGGTGCTGGGTGCTGCGCACGCGGCACGCGTGCCCATGCCGGTGGCCGCAGCGGTGTTCGAGTCTTACAGCCAGGCCCGTGCCAATGATTACGGGCGCATCGATTTTTCAGGCATCGCCGACGCCGTGTGCGATCTGGCGCGCATCGAGCGCGCGCGCGTGCCCAAGGGTTGGAAGCCCGCCTGAGCTGGGCAGTGCGTCGGCTGGGTCAGGCACCCACCTGAACCGCGCGCCTGCAAACCCCGGCGTATCATGCGACGAGGCCTGCGTCCGTCCATGAGAGGCCGGGTCTGGTTATCGACAAGTCGGAGTCTTGATGTCTGTCTATCGCAGTTTTCTGTTCACCCCTGGCAACCATCCCCGCCGGGTGGAAAAAAGTCTGTCGCTGGCTGCTGATGCGGTCATCCTGGATTTGGAAGACGCTGTTGCGAACAACGAAAAAGTCGCCACGCGAGCGCTGGTGGTGGAGGCGTTGTCGCGTCCCCGGCGTTGTCTGGCTTACGTGCGGGTGAATGCGCTGGGCACCGACTGGTCGTACGGCGACATCGAGGCGGTGGTGGTGGCAGGGCTTGACGGCATCGTGCTGCCCAAGGTGGAGTCGGCCAGCGACTTGCACACGGCGGAGTGGTTGATCGCGTCGCTTGAGCGTGCGCGTGGCCTGACACCGGGCGCCATCGACCTCATGCCCATCATCGAAACGGCCAAGGGCTATGTGGCCCTGGAATCCATTGTGCGCTCGGGCACCCGGGTGCGCCGGGTGGCGTTTGGCGCGGGTGACTTCACACTCGATGCGGGGATCCGGTGGACTGCCGCCGAGACGGAGTTGCTGCCCTACCGATCGGGTGTCGTGGTGCACTCACGCGCGGCGGGTCTGGAGCCGCCCATCGACACGGTCTGGGTGGAGTTGCGCAACACGGCGGGATTTGAGCACTGCGTGCAACACGTCAAGGACCTGGGCTTTCAAGGCAAGATGTGTATTCACCCGGACCAGATCGAGCGGGTCAACCAGACTTTCCGGCCCTCGGCGGCTGAGCTGGAGCGAGCCCGCCAGGTGGTGGCCGCCTTTGCACAGGCCGAGCGCGAGGGGTTGGCGGCCATCCAGGTGGACGGTCAGATGGTGGACTATCCCATCGTGCATGCTGCCCAGCGGGTGCTCGACCGCGAGGCCGTGATTGTCAAGTCCCAGCAGACTTGATGGGGTGGTGGGCTGGCGGGTGCGGCCGTCTGGAGCGATCAGGATGGACTGCCGTAGGGCCTCATCGCTGCTTGGCACCAAGTTCTCAAGGCCTCAAGGCCTCAACGCGGGTGAGGGCGTCGGATCCACCCCTTGGGCCACAGCATCCCGCTGCTCGCGTGCCAACGCGCGTTGCAGGGCGGGACGTTCGCTGAGCCGCTCCCAGTAAGCACGCACCTGGGGCGGCCAGGCCTGATCGAGATCCAGATACGTGTTGACCAGCAGCGCATAGCCCACCGAGACGTCGGCGGCGGTGAAGCGCTCGCCACACAGGTAGGGTTGACCTTGCAAGCGCAGGGGCAGGGCCTTGAGCCTTCCCATGAACCACCGCGTGTAATCTTCGACCACCTGGGGTTGTCGACGTTCCGGGGATTCGAAGTGCGCGTAGCGCAGCAACAGGGTTTGTGGGAAGGTGAGGGTGGCCTCCCCGAAGTGGAGGGCGTTGAGGTAGTCGCCGAAGCGGGGGTCGTGCGCGTCCACATCCCATTGGCCATTGCCATAACGGGCGGCCAGGTACTGGCACATCGCCACCGACTCACTCAGGGTGATGTCGCCATCCTCCAGCCATGGCACGGTGCCCAGGGGGTTGATGGCCAGATAGTCCTTGCGCTGCACACGCGGCGGAAACGGCAGCAGGCGCAGTTGATAGGGCAGGCCCATTTCCTCGCACATCCAGACCGGTCTGAGGGAGCGTGCACTGACGCAGTGGTGAATCGTGATCATGGTGGCAATGAACCGAGTGGACATGCATTATGCGGGTTTCATTGCACAATCCTTGCGCCATGAACCACTTCACCACCCGACCTGAAATCACGGGCACGCACGGCGTGGCCGCCTCGACCCACTGGCTGGCCTCGCAAACCGCCATGGGCGTGCTGGAGCGCGGCGGCAACGCCTTTGACGCCGCCGTGGCGGGTGGCTTTGTGCTGCAGGTGGTGGAGCCCCACCTCAATGGCCCCGGCGGCGAGGTGCCGCTGTTGCTGTGGAGCGAGCGCGAGCGCCGCATGCTGTCTGTCTGCGGACAGGGTGCTGCACCCGCCGAGGCCACGCCCGAGGCCTTTCGTCGGCTCGGTCTTGAACAGGTGCCTGGCATCGGCTTGTTGCCCGCCACCGTGCCCGGTGCCTTTGGCACCTGGCTGACCTTGTTGCGCGACCATGGCACCTGGTCGCTGGCAGACGTGCTGGCCCCGGCGATCGGCTATGCGCGCGAGGGTTTTCCGCTGGTGCCCCGCATCGTGCAGGCCATCTATGCGGTGCAAGCGCTGTTTCGTGAGCAATGGACCAGCTCCGCAGCCGTGTGGTTGCCCGATGGGAAAGTGCCGTCCCCGGGCTCGATGTTCCGCCTGCCGCAGGTGGCCGATACCTATGAGCGCATCCTGCGCACCGCGCAGGGGGAATCGACTACCCGCACCGGCGTGATTGAGGCAGCCCTTCGCACCTGGTACCAGGGTTTTGTGGCCCGCGAGATTGACCAATACTATCGCCACGAGTTGGTGCAGGACACCTCCGGCGGGCGCAACCGCGGTTTGCTGCGTTATGACGATCTCGCGCAATGGGCCCCCACCGTGGAGGCACCGCTCACCCTGGACTTTGGCCGCTACACCCTGGCCAAGTGCGGCTTCTGGAGCCAGGGCCCCTCGCTGCTGCAGCAAGTGGGCATGCTGCGCCATGCGGACCTTGAGCACCACGCCCCCCACACCGCCGGCTTTGTGCACCGCATCGCCGAGGCCGCCAAGCTGGCCCTGGCGGATCGGCTGGCCTGGTATGGCGTCGCCCCGGGCGACTGGACCCAGGCCCGTCAAGCCTTGCTGTCCGACGACTACCTGCGTGCTCGCTGGGCCGAGGTGAGTGGCTTGGCGTCAACCGAGTTGCGTGCCGGTGCGCCGGCGGGGTTGTCCCCGAGGCTGCCGGATCTGGACGTCACACGCCGCACGTTGCTGCATGCCGACACCCGGTTTGGGATTGGCGAGCCCACCTTCGCCACCTTGCCACCGGTGTCGGAATGGTTGGAGAAAGAGGTGTTCGTGGGCGACACCTGCCACATCGACGTGATCGACCGCCACGGCAACATGGTGTCGGCCACGCCTTCGGGCGGCTGGTTGTCCTCCAGCCCGGTGATTCCGTCGCTCGGCTTCTCGCTCAACACCCGCTTGCAGATGACCTGGCTCGATGCGGGCCTGCCCGGCACCGTGACGCCCGGTGTGCCGCCGTGCACCACCTTGTCGCCGTCCATGGCCCTGCGCGACGGCGAACCCTACATGGTGTTTGGCACGCCCGGGGGAGACCAGCAGGACCAGTGGTCCACCGCCTTCTTCATGCGACACGCGGTGCATGGCATGAACCTGCAGGAGGCCATCGATGCGCCGGCCTGGCATGTGGACCATTTTCCCGCCTCGTTCTGGCCGCGCCAGACCACGCTGAATCGCCTCACGCTGGAATCGCGCTTCGGTGAGGCGGTGATCGACGAACTGCGCGCGGCGGGGCATGATGTCAAAGTCGGTGACCCCTGGTCGGAAAGCCGCCTGTCGGCGTGTACCCGCAGTGTGGACCGTGAGGGGCGGCTGGTGCTGCGCGCAGCGGCCAACCCGCGTGGCATGCAGGGCTATGCGGTGGGTCGATAGAGCATGATGAAACAGGGGATATCCCCGATGATTGGCTGAGGAGAACAACGATGTTGACGATGTGGCGCCGTGGCGCACTGTGGAGCCTGGTGTGGGCTGTGTTGGGCGCAGCATGGTGGGGGCCTGCCTGGGCTTACCCCGACCGTCCGCTCACCCTGATCGTGCCCTGGGCAGCGGGGGGCTCGACCGACATCCTCGCTCGTGCCCTGGCCGAGCAACTCACCAAGTCCATGGGCCAGCCGGTGATTGTGGAGAACCGCGCCGGTGCGTCCGGCAACGTGGGATCGGCCCTGGTGGTCAAGGCGCGCCCGGATGGTTATACCCTGCTGGTTGGTTCCATGAGCACCCATGCCATGAACCCGGCGCTGATGCCCGGCATGCCCTTTCGGGGGGTGGAGGACTTCACCCCCATTGCCTTGATGGCGCAAGTCATCAACACCCTGGTGGTCCATCCGTCCTTGCCCGTGACCAGCGTGAAGGAGTTGATCGCGTATGCCAAGGAGCACCCCAACCGCTTGAACTACGCGAGTGCGGGCAGCGGCTCGACGAACCACCTGAGCGCCGTGCTGTTTGAGCGCGCGGCGGGTATCGAAATGACGCACGTGCCTTACAAGGGCGGCGCACCGGCCGTGCTGGACACGGTGGGTAACCAGACGCAGGTGATGTTCACCGCCGCGACGCAATCCTTGCCGCATGTGAAGTCGGGCAAGCTGCGCTTGCTGGGTGTGACCGAAGCCCGGCGCTCCACCTTGCTGGCCGATACGCCCACGGTGGGCGAGACCTTGCCGGGTTACGAGTTGAGTGTCTGGTACGGCCTTTTTGGTCCGCCGGGCTTGCCCCCCGAATTGGTCGAACGCCTGAACGCCGCCACCAACCAGGCCATGTCCGACCCGGCCGTCAAAGCCCGCATGGCGGCCATGGGGGTGGATGTGATCTCGACCTCGTCGACCCAGTTCGGCACCACCCTGCGTCGGGATGCGGACAAGTACGGACGCCTCATCCGCGATCTGGGGATCAAGGGGGAGTGAGGGGCTTGGTGGGTCAGGCCAGGGCCTGGGCCAACTCGCCCATGTGACGAATCAGGCGGTGCACCGCCAGGCCGGTGAAAGCACGGCCATCGCCGTGCGGGCACAGGCCCCACACCGTGGCGCCCGCCGCGAGTCCGGCGGTGGCACCGGGCGCGGTGTCTTCGATGACGAGGCAACGGTCGGCAGCAATGCCGAGATGCGTCATCGCCGCCAGGTACACATCCGGCGCTGGTTTGGAGCGAGGCATTTCGTGGCCGCTGAAGATCCGGCCCTCGAAATGCTGCAACAGCCCCACCTTGCGCAACTGCATCTCGACCTTGAAGCGGTCGGCGCCGGATGCGCAGGCGATGCAGTCTTGGGTGTGGGAGCGGGCGGCCACCACGGCCTCGTGCGCACCGTCCATGACCACCAGACGTTCTTCCAGTGCGGCGTTGCGACGCTCGTAAAACGACTGCAGCCAGGTTTCGGAAAACGGCTTGCCCGTGTGGTGCTCGATCAGGCCGCGCATCTCACGCACGGTGTGGCCGATGAAGAGGCGCGCGCACTCGTCTTGAGACAGGGGCCAGCCACGCTCTTCCAGCAAGTCACGCAGCACCCCGTTGGTGATGGGCTCGCTGTCCACCAGCACTCCATCGCAATCGAACAAGACAGCTTGAAACGGCATGAGAGGATGATACCCGGGGCGATTCCACCGCGCTCAGTTCATCAGGAACACGCCCTTGCCTTCGGTCTGGCGATCGAACAGCTGGTAGGCCTCTTCGCCTTGCTCCAGCGTCCACTGGTGGGTGAAGAGCTGATCGACATCGATACCGCGATCGGCGATGAAGTCGGCGCAGTCCTGCTGCCCCACGGTGGAGAAGGTCCAGGAGCCGATCAGCGTGACCTGGCGGCGCAGGAGGTCAGGGCTGACATCGAGTTCGACGTGGCCCCCTTCGCCCACAAAGCAGGCCTTGCCCCAGGTGCGCACGCATTGCACCGCTTGTCGGCGTGCCTGTGGCGATGAGGAGGCGTCGATGGACGCATGTGCGCCCAGCCCATGCGTCAGGTCCTTGATGGCTGACAGCACATCCCCATCGTTGGGGTTGAGCACTTCTGCAGCACCCAGCGCCTTGGCTTTGGCCAGACGCTGCGCACTGACATCGAGCGCGATCACGCGAGCCCCCATGGCGCTGGCCAACTGGGTGGCTGACAGTCCCACGGGCCCCTGCCCAAACACCACCAGCGTCTGGTCACCGGTCAACTCGAGCCGCTTGAGCGCGCCCCAGGCCGTGCCGGTGCCGCAGGCAATGGCGGCGCCAGCCGCGAAGGAGAGTTCATCGCGCAGGGTCACCAGGGTACGGGCCGGCACCTTCAGGTACTGCGCGTGGCCGCCATGTCCGGTCACGCCATACACCTCGGCCACCCCTTCCACGCACAGTTGCATCCAGCCCGTCGAGCAGTGCGGGCAAGCGCCGCAGCCCCGGTAATGGTGCACCATGGCGCGCTGGCCCAGCCAGGCCTGCTTGGGGTTCACGTGGGCGCCTACCGCCACCACCACGCCGCAGGGCTCGTGGCCGGCAATCTTGGGCTCGGTGTTGCCCAGGCCCAGGGCGCGTTGCGCCTCGCCCGGTGCGGGGCGGTAGAACTTGAGGTCGCTGCCGCACATGCCGGAGGCCTTCATCTGCAGCACCACCTCGCCCGGGCCGGGGGTCGGGTCCGGAAACTGTTGCAAGGCGACCGTGCGGTTGCCGGTGAAAACAAGACCTTTCATGGCGACTCCTGTGGGATGGGCTGATGTCAAAAAGCGAGGGGTGTCAGACCCCGCGCGCGCCAGCGGCATAAAAGCCGCCATCGACCGGGATGACCGCGCCGGAAATGTAGGCCGCCTGGTCGGATGCCAAGAAGGCTGCCATGGCGGCGATTTCCGTGGTCAGGCCATACCGTCCGGCAGGAATGGCCGCGGTGTAGGCCTGGCGAAAGGCCGGGCTGTGCAGCACCTGGGTCAGCGGGGTGTCGACCGGGCCAGGTGCAATCGCGTTGGCGGTGATGCCTTCCACCGTCAGCTCGGCGGCAATCTGGCGCATCAGTCCGATCACCGCGGCTTTGGAGGTGCCGTAGGCGGTGCGGCCTGTGCCCACGGCACGCATGCCCGCCACCGATGCGATGCTGATGATGCGGCCCCAGCGACGCTTGCGCATCAAGCGGGCCGCGTGCTGGCTGCACAGCAGGGTGCCGGTCACGTTGATGTTCATCGTGGCGTTCCAGTTGTCCAGCGGAAAGTCAATGAAAGGGTAGGTTTTGGCGATGCCCGCATTGTTCACCAACACATCACAACGCCCCACCGCGTGTCGAATGGCCTCGAAGGCTTGGGCGATCGAGTCGGGGTTGCCCACATCCAGCTCGAGGGGGGTGGCCAGGCCTCCGGATTTTTCAATGGCGCGGGCGGTTTTGGTGGCGGCTTTGACATCACGGTCGGTGACCATCACGTGAAAGCCATCCTGGGCCAGCCGTTTGGCCACGGCGGCACCGATGCCCACCGCAGCGCCGGTGATCACGGCCACCCGGGCGGGGGTCGGTTTGGCTCGACGGGTGGCTGACTGGGGTGACGTTGCGCGGGATGAGGGGCGAGGGGCGGGCACAAGAATCTCCTGATGACGGCGATGATTGTGTCAGGAACCCCCGCCGACTTGCGATGATGGGGTGTCGTCCAAGGGACGCGCCCCACTGTCTCTCAAGCGGCAGCCAGGCAGACGGGTGGTGGACGCTGCGCCCGCGGTTCGCTTACCATTTCGGCTTCATCCACACACACTTCCTGGGGGCGCCATGACCTTGTATTCCACCTTTGAGGCTTTCCAGGCAGCCGCCGTAGAGGACGGCTTTGATGAAGTGCTGGTGCGTGAATGGGACCCCCTGCACGAGACACCCGAGCATGAGCATCCGTTTGATGTGCGGGCCCAGATGGTGTCGGGGGATTTCTGGCTGACGCTCAACGGCGAGACCCGGCACCTGAAACCGGGTGACACCTTCCGCGTACCGCGCAACACCCGTCACTCAGAACGATACGGCCCGCAAGGCGCCACCTTTTGGGCCGCGCGCGCCAACTGATCCCTCCTCGCGCGACGCCCGGGCGATTTCGCCCAGGGCGGATTCCGTCGACACCACGCTGTATCGCCGTGAGTCAGTGGCTCGCTGCTGGCTCGACCTGCACCGCGCAGTACTTCAATTCAGGAATCTTGCCGACTGGGTCGAGCGCCGCATTGGTGAGCAGGTTGGCCGCGGCTTCACGGTAGGCGAACGGAATGAAGAGGGTCCGGTCCGGCGTGCCGACGTCCTCTCGGGTACGAAGCGTCACCTCGCCACGGCGTGAATGCACCCGCACCCAGTCCCCCGCGCGCAGGCCCAGGCGTTGGAGTGAGGCGGCGTTGAGTGAGACAGTGGCCTCGGGCTCGAGGGCGTCCAGCACCCGTGCGCGACGCGTCATGCTGCCGGTGTGCCAGTGCTCGAGCTGGCGACCGGTGATGAGGACCCAGGGGTAGTGGTCGTCCGGTTGTTCATGGGCCGGCACCAGGCCTGCGGTGACCAGCCTGACCCGGCCCGTGGGCGTCGGGAAGTGGTCGTCAAAAATCACCGGGTGTCCCGGGTCGTCGGCGCTCAGGCACGGGTAGGTGACGCTCGACTGTTCCAGCAGACGTGACCACGAAATCCCGGCAATCGCCCCGGCCATGGCCTGGCGCATTTCCTCATACACCGCCGCCACACCGGCCTGATCGCCCTCGTAGCGCCAGTCCAGACCCATGCGTTGCGCGAGTTGCTGGATGATCCACAAATCCAGCCGGGCATCGCCCGGGGGCTGCAAGGCCTGCTGACCCAGTTGCACCATGCGGTCGGTGTTGCTGACGGTGCCGGTCTTCTCGGGCCAGGCACTGGCCGGCAGCACCACGTCTGCCATCCATGCCGTCTCGGTCAGGAAGATGTCCTGGACAACCAGATGCTCCAGGCTCGCCAGGGCATGGCGGGCGTGGTTGAGGTTGGGGTCGCTCATCGCCGGGTTTTCACCCAGGATGTACATGCCGCGGATCTTGTGCGGGTCGGTCTCCGGCGCGAGGGCGCGGTCCATGATCTCCACCACGGTGTAGCCGGGCTGGTCATCCAGGGGCATGCCCCAGAAGTGCTCGAACCAGCGGTGTGCCTCGGGGTCATTCACCCGCTGGTAGTTGGGGAACATCATCGGGATCAGGCCCGCATCGCTGGCGCCCTGCACATTGTTCTGGCCACGCAAGGGGTGCAAGCCGGTGCCCGGGCGTCCGATCTGGCCGGTGATGCTGGCCAGCGCAATCAGGCAGCGCACGTTGTCGGTGCCATGCACGTGCTGGCTCACGCCCATGCCCCACAGGATCATGGCCGTATTGGCCTGGGCATAGGCCCGTGCCACCTCGCGAATGGTGGCCGCGGGTATGCCGCAGACCTCGGCCATCCGTTCCGGCGAAAAGTCTTTGACGTGGTGCTGCAAGGCCTCGAAATCTTCGGTGCGACCCTCGACAAACGCCGGGTTGAATAACTGCTCTTGCACGATGGTGTGCAACATGGCATTGAGGAGCGCCACATCGGTGTCAGCGTTGAACTGCAGCGTGCGCCAGGCGTGTCGCGCGAGGTCGGTGCGGCGCGGGTCCATCAACACGATGCGTGCGCCACGCTCGGCGGCATTCTTCATCCAGGTGGCCGCCACCGGGTGGTTCACCGTCGGGTTGGAGCCGATCACCAGGATGAATTCGGCGTGCTCGACATCGCGCACCGGGTTGCTGACCGCACCCGAGCCCACGCCCTCGAGCAGGGCGGCCACGCTGGAAGCGTGGCACAGGCGCGTGCAGTGATCCACGTTGTTGCTGCCGAAGCCGGTGCGCACCAGTTTCTGGAACAGGTAGGCCTCTTCATTGCTGCCCTTGGCCGAGCCAAAGCCGGCCAGGGCCTTGGGCCCGTGGTTCTGCTTGAGTTGCATCAGGCCCTGCGCGGCCAGGTCCAGGGCCTCGTCCCAGGTGGCTTCACGAAACACATCGGCCCACTCGGTCGGACTCTTGGCCAGGTCCACGTCTTTGGTCACCCCGGGCTTGCGAATGAGCGGTCGGGTCAGGCGGTGCGGATGGTGGGCGTAGTCAAAGCCAAAGCGGCCCTTCACGCACAGCCGGGACTCGTTGGCCGGGCCCGCCCGTCCCTCCACCTTGACGATGCGCTCGGCCTTGACGTGGTAGGTGATCTGGCAGCCCACGCCGCAGAACGGGCAGACCGAGTCGACCTGACGGTCCACCACTTGCGAGCCCACCAGACTGCGCGGGCTCAAGGCGCCGGTGGGGCAGGCCTGCACACACTCGCCGCACGCCACACAGGTGCTGTCGCCCATGGGGTCGTTGAGGTCGAACACGATGCGCGTGTGAGCCCCGCGGCCTTGTGTGCCGATGACGCCATTGACTTGTTCTTCGCGACAGGCGCGCACACAGCGGTCACACTGGATGCACGCGTCCAGGTTGACCACCATGGCCGGGTGTGAATCGTCGTGCAAGGAGGCACTTTGGGCACCAGGACGCCAGTCGGTTGCCGCATCCGGTGTTGACCCGGCTATCGATGTCGACGCCGACACCGATGCCGATGCTGATGCTGATGCTGATGCTGATGCTGATGCCATTCCAGCGGCTGTCCCAGACCTGGATCCGAAGGCTGACAGCGCCTGAAGCGCTGGCCGCACTTCCACGCCCAGCCGACCCGCCCAGTCACTCAGTTCGCCGTGCGGACGTCGGGCGTCCCCATCGACCCACCGTTGTCCGGTGGCCGGGGTGTCGGCCAGCAGCATCTCCAGCACCAGGAGCTGACTTTTGCGGGCCCGGGGACTGTTGGTCTGCACCACCATGCCGGCTTGCGCGGTGCGGCAGCAACTCGGGGCCAGGGTGCGTTCGCCCTCGATCTCGACCACGCAGGCGCGGCAATTGCCATCAGGACGATAGCCGGGCTTGTGACACAGATGAGGAATCTCGATGCCGAGGCGTTGCGCGGTTTCCCATAAAGTCTCGCCGGGGCGGGCTTGCACCGCCTGGCCATTGAGCTGGATGTCGATGTCGCTCATGGCCGAATTCCTGATGCGGCAGGCGGGCTCGCCGTGGAGCCCAGGGGCGCTGGCTTGGCAGACCCATCCACTTCATGCGGAAAGTATTGCAACACGCAGCGAATCGGGTTGGGGGCGGCCTGCCCCAGGCCGCAAATGGACGCGTCGCCCATCACGGTGGCCAGGTCGAGCAAGGTGTCCGGGTCCCACACGGGGGCCTGCATGAGTTGGGCCGCCTTCTCCGTGCCGACCCGACAGGGCGTGCACTGACCGCAACTTTCATCGGCGAAAAACCGCATCACGTTCAAGGCGGCATCGCGGGCTCGGTCGTGATCGCTCAGGACCACCACAGCGGCCGAACCGATGAAGCAGCCGTGCGCTTGCAAGGTGTCAAAGTCCAGCGGCACATCGGCCAATGACGCCGGCAAAATGCCGCCCGAAGCACCGCCCGGCAGATAGGCGTACAAATGGTGCCCCTCGGCCATGCCCCCGCAGTGTTCATCAATCAGCTCGCGCACCGTGATGCCGGCCGGGGCGAGCTTGACGCCGGGCTGCTTCACACGACCGCTCACACTGAAGGACCGCAGCCCGTGCCGGCCATGCCGCCCCTGCGCGGCGAACCAGTCGGCACCGCGCGACACAATGTCCCGCACCCAGTAAAGCGTTTCAAAGTTGTGGGCCAGGGTGGGACGACCGAACAGACCCACTTGGGCAATGTAGGGCGGGCGCTTGCGCGGCTCACCGCGCTTGCCCTCCAGGCTTTCGATCAAGGCCGATTCTTCGCCGCAGATGTAGGCGCCGGCACCGCGGCGCAATGCCAGTTCGGGCAAGGGGCAGGGCGGGTCGCGCTTCAGGTCATCGATGGCCTGTTGCAACAGGGCACGACACCCATGGTATTCGTCACGCAAGTAAATGAAGACCTGCGCGGTGCCCACCACCTGGGCGGCAATCAGCACCCCCTCCAGAAAGCGATGGGGGTCTTGCTCCAGGTAGGTGCGGTCCTTGAAGGTACCGGGTTCGCCCTCGTCCAGGTTGACCACCAGATGCCGGGGGGCGGGCTGCTCGCGCACGATGCGCCACTTGCGCCCCATGGGAAAACCCGCGCCACCCAATCCCCGCAGACCGGATTGCTCCAAGGCTTGCAGCACCTGTTCCGCGCCCGTCTCGCCATGAGCCACCGAGGCCGCCAGGGTGTATCCACCCGCGGCGCGGTAGTCCTGGTAGGACACGGTGTTGGGGATGCCGGGGTCCTCCCGACGTCCTTGCGTCACGAGTGCCTGCACCGCTTCGGGGGTGGCATGCCCCAGAGGGCGCTGACCGACGACGGCGACGGGAGCCTGATCGCAGCGGCCCACACACGGGGCCGGGATGACCCGCACCTCAGGTCCGAGCAATGTCCCCACGCGATGCAGCAAGTCATCAGCACCGTGCAGCGCGCAACTCACGCTCTCACACACACGCACCGTCAGGTGGGGCGCGGGTTCCCCGTCCTCCAGGATCTGGAAGTGGTGATAAAAACTGGCCACCTCCAGCACCTCCACCATGGGCAGGTTCATCGCATGCGCCAGCGCGACCAGGTGCGGTCTCGACAAGGCTCCGTGCTGGTCGTTGATACGGTGCAGGTACTCGATCAGCAGGTCGCGCCGAAACCCGTCGGGCGGCCGCTGGCCAAGCAAGTCAGAAACCTCCTCGAGCGCCCGTGGGTCGGGCTGACGCCCGCGCATCTGCGAGCGCGCCGCGCGACGGCTGGCGCGCAAGCTGTCAGGGGTGCCCAGCACCTGCGAGGTGGAAGCGTCTTTCATGGGGCGGGCCATTGTCCTTCAAGGGAAGGGTCTGGGCACGTCTGCTGCACCTCAGTAGGTCTCCAGGTGCAGTCGACCTTCTTTTTTCAGCGTGGCGCCCAGGGTGTCCCACGACAGGCCGGCGTTCTCGGCAATGTCACGCAGTGCCAGCACCACGCCTTCTTCCATGCTCTTCAAGCCGCAGACATAGAAGCAGGTGTTGGGGTCTTTCAGCAGTTCCACCAGGTCCGCCGCGCGCTCGCGCAACAGGTCCTGCACATAGCGCTTGGGCACGCCGGGCGTACGCGAGAACGCAAAGTGGATGTCGATGAAATCCTTGGGCAGCTTTTGCAAGGGGCCGAAGTAGGGCAATTCCTGCTGGGTGCGTGCCCCGAAGAACAGCTTGAGACGACCGCCTTCGAACTTGCCGCTCTGGCGCAGCCGACGCCGCCACTCGGTCATGGCGCGCATGGGGGCGCTGCCGGTGCCGGTGCAGATCATCACGATGTTCGAGCGCGGGTGGTTGGGCATCAGGAACGAAGTACCGAACGGACCGATCACCTGCACCGAATCACCGGGCTGCAGGTCGCAGATGTAGTTGGAGCACACCCCCCGCACGGGCTTGCCATCATGGTCTTCGACCACACGCTTGACCGTCAGCGACAGGTTGTTGTAGCCCGGGCGCTCGCCGTTGCGCGGGCTGGCGATGGAGTACTGGCGCGCGTGGTGCGGTTTGCCCTTGTCATCGGTGCCGGGCGGGATGATGCCGATCGACTGGCCTTCCAGCACCGGGAAGGGCATGCTGCCAAAGTCCAGCACCACATGGTGGGTTTCGTTTTCGGTGCCGGCGTCGTTCACCTGCACATTGCCCACCACGGTGGCGGTGGCAGGGGCCTTGGGGCCATGCAGGTTGACGTACGGGTGCGCAGCGGACCAGGGCGGCACCGCAGCGCCCCATTGGCTGGAGGAGAACGCGCTGTCACCCGAGCCCGTCGTGGCTGCCGAGGCGGCAGACGCCGAGGTGGTGGCGGCCTGAGCGATGACATCCTGCGCCACGGCACCGGCTGCTTGCAATTCGTCATCCGACAAGGGCGCAGGCAGCGACTCCCAGCCCAGCTGCTCTTCAATGCTGTAGGCCTTGTGGATGGGTACCGAGCGCCAGTTGTCGATGGAGCCGGTTGGGCACGGCGGTACACAGGCCATGCAGAAATTGCAGATGTCGGCTTTCACCACGTAGTTGGCCGAATCGTGCGTGATGGCCCCCACCGGGCAGATGGCCTCGCAGGTGTTGCAGCGGATGCAGATCTCGGGGTCGATCAGATGCTGGTTGAGGACGGCGCTGTCGGACATGGCAGGTCTCCTGGTCGGATGTTGTTGTGTGGCGCAATGGCCGAGAGGCCGTGTCTGCGCAGGGTGAACGTCTGTCGTTCGATGTTGCCACAAAAGAGGAGCCTCCGAAGAGGCTCCTGTTCAGCGGGTCATCCGCAGGCGGCCTGGGCGTGTGCCACGGGGTCCTGCATGGGATGACAGCCTTGTGCGATCAGTTGAATCGCACGTACTCGAGGTCCACCGGCTGGCGGTTGATGCCCATGGCGGGCGGGGCGATCCAGTTGGCAAACTTGCCCGGCTCGACCACGCGGCCCATCAGGCTGGCCACGAAAGCGCGGTCGCCACCGCTGGGCAGCCAGTTGTCGACGTTGGCATTCCACTCGGCATCGGAGATCACGCGGCCTTCCGGCGACACCTTGACGCCAGACAGCGCGCCGATGTTGCGGTTGAACGCCTTGTGCGGGGCCTTCAGGCGGAAGGGGATGCCCGCCTTCTCGATCACCTTGTTCCAGCGCTCGACACCGGCCAGGCTGTCCTTGATGTAGTCGTCGCGCAGCACCTCGTTCAAGGCGTTGAGCATGGGCACTTCTTT
>CALBSC010000071.1 GCA_937927685.1 uncultured Burkholderiales bacterium
ACATCTTCAACCTGGGGCATGGCATCAGCCAGTACACCCCGCCCGAACATGTGGCTGCCCTGGTGGAGGCGGTGCACCAGCACTCAAGGGGTCAGCGTCGTGCTCGCCCCTGAGGCGCTGGGATCAGGCCTTTTTCGAGTAAGCGGTACACCAGCCCTTGGCAGAGACCTGCTTGCCCGCAAACAGCGGGCAGCCACCGGCAGCCGCGCTACCGCCTTGGTACAGGGCGCAGTTACCGCAGTTCTGACCGGCGGCGTATTTGGGCGCCTTGGCCTTGTCCACCTTGGTGGCGTCCGCCTTGTAGTTCAGGCCCGCGGCTTGGGGGTCTTTTTCGTCCACCATGGCTTGCGCCGAAGCTTCGGTCACCACCAGGGCGGCACCGGCCACGGTCACGGCTTGCATCATGAAACAACGACGGGTGGTGTTCTGGGACGGGGAGGGGAAACGCATGAATAACTCCAAAGGTTCTAAGGATTGACGACCCGCATTTTCGTGCAATCGACCAGGTCTGGCAGAGCGTGATGGATTCCCGAGCAAATCACATGAGCACTCTCACTGGGGTATTTCGTGTCAGAGCACGTTGACACCGCTTCCGGCGCAACTCGGACAGTCTGCAACTTCAGGAGACCGCGACATGGGCATGTGGATTGAGTTGTTTGTTTTCGGCCTGGTGTTCGTGTTTGCGTGGCACCAGTTTCGGGATCTCAAGCGGGAAAAAGCCAAGCGTGAAGAAAAAAAGCGCCTGGAGCAGCAGGTCGCCTCTGAACCCACACCCACCCGCGACGAGTGATGGCCGCCTGACGGCAACCCCTGTTGACAAATTCATTTGTATGTTTATATTTACCCACTCAAGTGTCAATATTAGTTGACACTCAACCCACCAGGAGCCGATATGCCTCTGCTTGCACGGATTGAACGAGCCCTCCACCGGCATCTGGCGCACATGGACACCCCCAGTTCGCCTCCCCAGTTGGTCAAGGCGATTCACCACGCGGTGTTTCCCGGCGGCGCGCGCATACGTCCCCAGTTGTGCATAGCCGTGGCCCTGGCCTGCGGCGATGATGCGCCAGACCTCACCGACGCCGCGTCGACGGCCATCGAGTTGATGCATTGCGCCTCCTTGGTGCACGATGACATGCCCTGCTTTGACGACGCCAACACGCGGCGCGGTCAACTGGCCGTGCACAAAGCCTATGGCGAGCCCCTGGCTCTGTTGTCGGGTGATGCGCTCATCGTTCAAGCGTTCCAATGCCTGGTGCGTGTGCAGCACCTCAACCCTGCGCGAGCCATCGAGTTGATCCGCCTGGTGGCTGACAGCGTCGGGGCACCCGACGGCATTGTGGCCGGGCAGGCGTGGGAATGTGAAACACGGGTGGACCTGGGGCAATACCAGCGCGCCAAAACCGGCGCTCTTTTTGTCGCCTCCACCTGCGCCGGTGCCGTGGCCAGCGGTGCAGATCCGCAGGCGTGGCGCGGGCTGGGTGAGGCCTTGGGCGAGGCTTATCAGGTTGCCGACGATATCCGAGACGTCATGGGGGATGCGCAGCAACTGGGCAAGCCGGTGGGCCAGGACGCACAGCATGGTCGCCCGAGTGCCACCGCCGCCCTGGGCCTGACAGGTGCCATCGACTACTTTGAGCACCTGATCCAACGCGCCGTGAGTTCGATTCCCGCCGGACCTGGCCAGAGCGCCATGCAAAAGCTGGTGGCCCAGGAGTCCGAGCGACTGGTGCCCCGACAGATCATTGCCAGGTCACTGGCCCTGTCGAACTAGTCGCAGCCATGAAAACCCTGGACATTGCGCAGTCAAGAGCTCCTGGTTGGGCGAGAGCCTCATGGCGTGAACCGTTCGACCGCTGGTGGGACCAATGCCTCACGAGTGAGCGTTTTTACCGCTGGAGCGTGAGCAATCCACTGACGCGCTGGTTCACGCGCCGACGCTCTCGCCAGGTTTTCGACCTGATGGCGGGTTTTGTTTACTCGCAAATTCTGCTGGCCTGCGTTCGTCTGGACATCTTGAATCGTGTTCAGGATTGCCCGCAAACCCTGGAGGCACTCGCTGAGCAAACACAGGTGAACCCGGCCGCCCTCCAGCGCCTGCTGAACTCGGCGGTGGCCCTACAACTGCTGACCCTGCGCGGCGACCGCCGCTACGGGCTGGGCCCCTTGGGTGCTCCCGTGGCTGCCTTCGAAGGGATTCGCGCCATGATTGAACATCACGCCACCCTCTACCAGGATCTGAGCGACCCCGTGGCGCTGTTGCGCGACACCTTGCCCACAGCGCAGATGGAGGGTTACTGGCCGTATGTGAGCCCCGACGAGCCGGCACGACTGCAGCAGGCACCGAACGACTCGTTCTCGCGCTACTCGGCGCTGATGTCCGCCTCTCAGCCCTTCGTGGTGGATGAAATTCTGGCCGCCTACAGCTTCGACGACCACCGCCGCGTGCTGGACGTTGGTGGCGGTCAGGGCACCTTTGTGACGCGCCTGGCGCAGCACGCGCCCCATCTGCAATTGGAATTGTTTGACCTTCCCCCCGTGGCCCAGTTGGCCAGGGAGAACATCGAGCAAAAAGGACTGACCCCTCGCATTCGAGCCCATGGGGGAAGTTTTCTGACGGGGGAGTTACCCCCCGGCGCCGACCTGGCCACCTTGATCCGCATTGCCCACGACCACCCCGATCACGATGTGCTCACCCTGCTCAAGGCCATTCACCATGCGCTCCCCCCGGGTGGAACGCTGCTGCTTGCTGAGCCCATGGCACAGGATGACCCACAGGCCGCACAGGGAGACGCCTACTTCCACTTTTATCTCCTGGCCATGGGGTCGGGCCGGTTGCGGACGCGCCACGAATTGAGTTCGCTGATGGAACAGGCGGGCTTTTGCCTGATTGAGGCCGTTCCTACTCAAATCCCGTTGCACACCCAAATCCTGATCGGGAGGAAATCTAAGTGTTTACCCTAGTATTCTCAATTAAATGTCATCTTTCATTGACACCTGTCATAGTCAACTCAACAATACAGTCATGAAAGCCCAAGCCATTGTCTTCCAGCAACCTCGGCAGCTGTCGCTCCAGACGCTGAGTTTGCCCGAGATTTGTCCTGGGCAAATTGAGGTCGAGGTCGAATACAGCGGCATCAGCACAGGCACCGAGCGCTTGTTGTGGGACGGCAGCATGCCCGCCTTTCCGGGTATGGGCTATCCCCTGGTGCCAGGCTATGAAACGGTGGGTCGTGTGACGCGTGCAGGCGACAACACGGTCACTCAACCTGGGCAACGGGTGTTCGTGCCAGGCGCTCAATGTTTCGAGGGTGTTCGCAGCCTCTTCGGTGGCGCCGCCTCCAGGCTGGTCGTGCCTGAGTCTCGGTCCGTCGCCATCCAGGAATCACTGGGTGAGCAGGCCGTGCTGCTGGCGCTGGCCGCCACGGCCTACCACGCGGTGGCCGGTGGCGGGCAACGCGAACACATCCGTGCGCCTGAGCTGATCGTCGGTCATGGCGTCATGGGGCGTTTGCTGGCCAGGTTGACGGTGGCGGCTGGCGAGCCAGCGCCCACCGTCTGGGAAACCGCCGAACACCGCCAATCAGGCGGTGAGGGTTACACCGTGATCCATCCGGATGACGATCCCCGGCGTGACTACCGCACCATTTACGACGTCAGCGGTGATGCCGCCATTCTCAACACCCTGATTCAACGCCTCCAACCGGGCGGTGAAGTGGTGCTGGCTGGCTTTTATAAAGACGATCTGAAATTCGCCTACGCCCCCGCTTTCATGCGCGAGGCACAAATCCGCACAGCCGCCGAGTGGAAACGACCTGACCTGTTGGCTGTCACGGAGCTGGTTCAAACCGGCCGTGTTTCTCTTGATGGATTGATCACACACCATCAACGCCCGTCACAAGCCGAACAAGCCTATGAAGTGGCCTTTGGTGACGCCCATTGTCTGAAGATGGTCCTGGATTGGAGTGCCAACGCATGAACATGAATCCCCCCCCGGTCAATACCCAACCCATCCAATTCGTGGAACGGCTGCGCCAAGAAGCCGCCGAGCCACCGGCCCCCGTGAGCACGGGCGAACCCACCAAGGAAACCCAGATCATCGCGATCTACGGCAAAGGTGGAATTGGTAAGAGTTTCACCCTGGCCAACTTGAGCTACATGATGGCGCAACAGGGCAAGAAGGTGCTGCTGATCGGGTGCGACCCGAAAAGCGACACCACCAGCCTGCTGTTTGGTGGCAAAGCCTGTCCGACCATCATTGAAACGTCATCGCGCATGAAGCTCGCCGGCGAAGCCGTCAGCATCAGCGATGTCTGCTTCAAGCGTGATGGCGTGTTTGCGATGGAACTCGGAGGTCCCGAGGTCGGTCGAGGCTGCGGTGGACGCGGCATCATCCACGGCTTTGAAACGCTGGAAAAACTGGGCTTCCACGACTGGGGCTTTGACTACGTGCTGCTCGATTTTCTGGGTGACGTGGTGTGCGGCGGCTTTGGCCTGCCCATCGCACGCGACATGTGCCAGAAGGTCATCGTCGTCGGCAGCAATGACCTCCAGTCCTTGTACGTGGCCAATAACGTCTGCTCGGCGGTCGAATATTTCCGCAAGCTCGGTGGCAACGTGGGGGTCGCTGGCATGGTCATCAACAAGGATGACGGAACGGGCGAGGCACAGGCATTTGCCGCCAATGCCGGTATTCCGGTGCTGGCCGCGATTCCTGCGCATGAGGACATCCGTCGCAAAAGCGCCAGCTACGAAATCATCGGCATTCCGGGCGGCACCTGGGGGCCCCTGTTCGAGCAACTCGCGACCAATGTCGGCCTGGCGCCGCCCGTGCGTCCCAAGCCGCAAACGCAGGACGAACTGCTTGGCTTGTTCAGCGCCGACACCGTGGGACGCAATGTGGTGCTCGAACCCGCCACCACCTTCGACATGATGGGCCGCCACGAACTGGTCAAGCCCTCACTCGAAGTCATCTACGACGCCGTGTGAGCATCATGGACAACGCTCGAACCATTCCGATCCAGACCGCCTCGCTCGAAGGCGACGGCATGGGTTGTCATGCCGGTGGCGAACAGCTGCTGGCCGCGGCAAAGGCGGCGGGCAAGTCCGAGACCCTGCAGCAGTACGCAGCCGACTACCCACGCGTGGAGAACGCAGGCCCGCACGATCAGCCGCAAAGCATGTGCCCGGCCTTCGGCTCCTTGCGCGTGGGATTGCGCATGCGACGCACGGCCACCATTCTGTCGGGCTCGGCGTGCTGTGTGTATGGCCTCACCTTCACCTCGCATTTTTACGGTGCGCGCCGAAGTGTGGGCTACGTCCCGTTCAACTCCGAAACCCTGGTGACAGGCAAGTTGTTCGAGGACATCCGGGACGCGGTCCATGCGCAGGCCAACCCGGCCGAGCTGGACGCCATCGTCATCATCAACCTGTGCGTGCCCACCGCGAGCGGGGTGCCCCTGCAGCTGTTGCCCAAGGAAATTCAGGGAGTGCGTGTCATTGGCATCGATGTCCCCGGCTTTGGTGTACCGACACATGCGGAAGCCAAGGATGTACTGGCTGGCGCCATGCTGCGATATGCACGCGACGAAGTCCAGAACGGGCCGGTGGCTGCCCCGCGCGGGGGACGCCAAGACAAACCCACCATCACCTTGCTGGGTGAAATGTTCCCGGCCGACCCGGTGATCATTGGTCAAATGCTGGCCCCGATGGGGTTGGCTGTGGGGCCGACAGTCCCCACCCGCGAATGGCGCGAGCTGTATGCCGCCCTCGATTGCGCAGCGGTGGCTGCCATTCACCCCTTCTACACCGCCAGCGTGCGGGAATTCGAAGCAGCTGGCCGCCCCGTCATCGGATCTGCCCCTGTGGGTCTGGAGGGCACACAAGCCTGGCTGCAACACATCGGGGAAGCTTGTGGCGTTCCCACCGCGCAGATCGACCAGGCTCGCAACCAGGCCCTGCATGGCATGCGGGAAATGCTGGCCAAGCAATCGCTCAAGGGCCGTATCACCCTCAGCGGCTATGAGGGCTCTGAGTTGCTGGTGGCGCGTCTGCTGGTGGAGTGCGGTGCAGACGTCCCCTATGTCGGCTCGGCATGTCCCGCCACGCGCTGGAATGCGGAAGATGCCGAGTGGCTGCGCCACAAAGGCGTTCAGGTGCAGTTCCGGGCCTCGCTGGAGCAAGACATGGCCGCGGTGCATGAGTTCCAGCCCGATCTGGCCATTGGCACCACACCGATCGTGCAAAAAGCCAAGCAACTGTGTATCCCCTCGCTGTACTTCACCAACCTGATCTCGGCTCGGCCGCTCATGGGGGTGGCGGGAGCTGGGTCATTGGTACAGGTGATTCAAGCCGCCATGGGCAACAAAGCACGCTTCGATGCCATGTCGTCCTTCTTTGGCGGCGTAGGCGCCGGGCATGCCGCCGGTGTCTGGGAAGGTGTCCCGCAGGATCGACCGGAATTCAAAGCTGAAACGCGTCGACTGCTGGAGAAAAAGTTGAAAAAACGCAAAGCCGAGGAGATGGGCTGATGCTGATTCTTGACCACGATCGTGCGGGAGGTTACTGGGGCGCCGTGTATGTGTTCACGGCGATCAAGGGACTTCAGGTGGTGATTGACGGCCCGGTGGGCTGCGAGAACCTGCCCGTCACATCCGTGCTGCATTACACCGACGCCTTGCCGCCGCACGAATTGCCCATCGTCGTCACCGGGCTGGCCGAAGAGCAACTCGGCCGTGAGGGCACGGAAGGGTCGATGAAGCGCGCACATGCCACGCTCGATCCGGAGTTGCCCGCCGTGGTGGTGACGGGATCCATCGCAGAAATGATCGGGGGTGGCGTCACGCCCGAGGGCACCAATATCCAGCGTTTTCTGCCTCGCACCATCGACGAAGACCAGTGGCAGTGCGCCAACCGGGCCATGTACTGGCTCTGGAGTGAGTATGGTCTGCGCAAGGTGCCCGCTCGCAAGCCCTTTGCCGAGCGGCCTGCTGGCGAAAAGCCGCGCGTCAACATCATTGGCCCCAGCTACGGCACATTCAATTCACCCAGCGACCTGGCAGAAATCCGCCGTCTGGTGCAGGGCATCGGCGCCGAAATCAACATGGTCTTTCCGCTGGGCAGTCACCTGGCCGATGTGTCTCGCCTGGTCGAAGCCGACGTGAACATCTGCATGTACCGCGAATTCGGCCGCATGCTGTGCGAAGCCCTGGAGCGCCCGTACCTGCAAGCCCCCATCGGACTGCACAGCACGACCCAGTTTCTGCGCAAGCTCGGTGAATTGCTGAACCTCGACCCCGAGCCCTTCATCGAACGCGAACGTCACACCACACTCAAGCCGGTGTGGGATTTGTGGCGCTCGGTCACGCAGGATTTTTTTGCAACGGCCAGTTTTGCCGTGGTGGCCAATGAAACGTATGCCCGTGGTTTACGGAATTTTCTCGAAACCGAAATGGGACTGCCGTGCAAGTTCAGCGTCTCGCGACTGGCCGGCGCAAAAACCGACAACGCCCATGTGCGCGACCTGGTGCGTCAGCAAACCCCGCTGATCCTGTTTGGCAGTTACAACGAGCGCATGTACCTGAGCGAGCTGTCCTCGTCCGGACCGATGCGAGCCACCTTCATCCCCGCCTCGTTCCCTGGCGCGATCATCCGCCGCCACACCGGCACTCCCTTCATGGGCTACAGCGGCGCCACCTACCTGATCCAGGAAGTCTGCAATGCGTTGTTCGACGCGCTGTTTCACATACTTCCGCTCGGCACCGAGATGGACCGGGTGGACGCCACCCCTGCGCGTGGCGTGGTGGAGCCCAGCGCCACCTGGCAGGACACGGCACAAGCCAAGTTGCGTGAACTCATCGAGCACCAACCCGTGCTGGTACAGATCTCTGCGGCCAAACGGCTACGGGATCAGGCAGAACGCGTCGCGCGCGACGCGGGTCTGGCCGAAGTGCACGAAAGCCACGTCCAGGCAGCAGGACTGTCCCTGGGACTGGGGGTGCCTGCATGACCCAGCGCCTGAACGCCTATGACGAACGAAATCTGATGTTGAACGGTGCGCGCACGCGGACCGTTTGCACCCCCATGTCGCGACATTTTGTTGCGGCTGCCCAGGCTGCGCGGGCTGTGCGTGGAGTTGGCCGCAAGGTCATTTTGTAAAGGAGCATTCGTATGTCGAATCGGACTTCCATATCCGGGCTGACCGACGAGGAGGCTCAGGAGTTCCACCATTACTGGATGCAGGGTACTGTGGGTTTCACGGCGGTTGCCGTGATTGCACACGTCCTGGTCTGGGCATGGCGGCCCTGGTTCTAAGGCAGGTTCGCGTTTCCTCACGGAGTATTCCCATGGCCAATATCCATTTTTTTCCGGAAAAAAACCCTGCAACGGGCGACAAGCTGACGTTTGTCTTGATTTTTGTTCCGGGCTTCGCCTTGTTTTTCATCCTTGCACTGCTCGGTCAGCTGATTGGCGTGCATTGGAAAAGCTGGTTGCCTGGTGCTGAAAACACGACCAACGTCTTTGCCGGGGTAAAGGCAGCGGTTTACACGTTCATGTCCCACATCATTTAGGAGAAACATTATGTGGCGTATTTGGCGACTTTACGATCCTCTCAGGGCCATGGTGGTTCAGGGGATTTTTCTGTTCGGTCTGGCAGCAATGATTCACCTCATTTTGCTCAGCACCAACAAGTTCAACTGGCTCGACGGCGCCAAAAAGCCTGCCGCAGCATCGGCGCAAAACTCGCCCATGCCCGCAGCAGTGCCAGCGGCCAAGTCCTGATCGTTGTGACGACGCAGACACTGTCTCTGAACATGATTCAGCACAGTGTCTGCGATTTTCTTGAATTTATTGCGGTCTGAACCCAGTCCGAAGGAGCCTGAGATGGCCATGCTCAGTTTTGAAAAGAAATACAGGGTGCGCGGCGGCACGCTGCTGGGCGGAGATTTGTTCGACTTTTGGGTTGGACCTTTTTATGTGGGATTTTTTGGTGTCACCACCCTGTTCTTTGCAGGTCTTGGAACGGCATTGATTTTGTGGGGCGCCGCCATGGGACCCACCTGGAACCTGTGGCAGATCAGCATTGCACCGCCTGATCTGTCTTACGGTCTTCGATTTGCCCCGCTGCTGGAAGGCGGCCTGTGGCAGTTGATCACCGTGTGCGCCATTGGAGCCTTTGGCTCATGGGCACTGCGAGAAGTGGAAATTTGCCGCAAGCTGGGCATGGGCTATCACGTACCAGCCGCCTTCAGCGTGGCCATTCTGGCTTATGTGACGCTGGTGGTGATTCGACCGGTGCTGATGGGCGCCTGGGGCCATGGTTTCCCGTATGGCATTTACAGCCACCTGGACTGGGTGTCCAACGTGGGCTACCAGTACCTGCACTTCCATTACAACCCCGCCCACATGCTGGCGGTGAGTTTTTTCTTTGCCACCACCTTTGCCTTGTCATTGCACGGGGGTCTGATTCTTTCCGCCACCAACCCCAAGCCGGGTGATGTGGTCAAGACGCCTGAGCACGAAGACACGTTTTTCCGCGACATCATCGGTTATTCCATCGGTACCCTGGGCATTCACCGGCTCGGACTCTTTCTGGCCCTGGCCGCGGTGCTCTTCAGTGCACTGTGCATCGTCATCTCCGGACCGTTCTGGAGTCGAGGCTGGCCGGAGTGGTGGGGTTGGTGGTTGAACATGCCGATCTGGCGATGAGCGCAAGGAGTCACGCATGACGCAGTATCAAAATCTTTTCACCACCGTCACCGTCGAAGCGCCGGGTCATTCCGGCGTGGAGCTGGGTCATGGCAACAGCCCCCGCAGCCTGGACCCGCCCTTGCACTATTACTGGTTGGGCAAACTCGGTAACGCGCAGATTGGTCCGATCTATCTGGGCAGCCTGGGCCTGGCCTCACTGATCTGTGGCCTGATTGCATTCACCATCATCGGCATGAACATGCTTGCCTCGGTGAATTACGACCCCATTCAATTTGTGCGCCAACTGTTCTGGCTGGCCCTGGAACCGCCGCCCCCGAGTTACGGCCTGCAACTGCCGCCGCTCAACCAGGGTGGCTGGTGGTTGATCACCGGTCTGTTCCTCACGGCCTCCTTGTTCCTGTGGTGGGCACGCACCTACCGCCGCGCCCGCGAACTGGGTCTGGGCACGCACATCGCCTGGGCCTTTGCTGCCGCCATCTGGCTGTACCTGGTGCTGGGTCTGTTCCGCCCCATCCTGATGGGTTCCTGGGGTGAGGCCGTTCCGTATGGCATCTTCCCGCACCTGGACTGGACGGCTGCCTTCTCCTTGCGCTATGGCAACCTGTTCTACAACCCGTTCCACGCTCTGTCGATCGTCTTCCTCTACGGATCCGCTCTGCTGTTCGCGATGCACGGCGCCACCATTTTGGCCGTCACCCATTACGGCGGCGAACGCGAACTCGAGCAAATCACTGACCGTGGCACTGCCTCTGAACGTGCCGCCCTGTTCTGGCGCTGGACCATGGGCTTCAACGCCACGATGGAGTCCATCCACCGCTGGGCCTGGTGGTTTGCCGTGCTCTGCCCCTTGACCGGTGGTATTGGCATTCTGCTCACGGGCACGGTGGTCGACAACTGGTACTTGTGGGCCATGAAACATGGCGTTGTACCGCCCTACCCCGAGGTGTTCCCTGCGGTGGTGGATCCCAGCCTCACATCGGGAGTCAAGCCATGAGCCTGTCCTTTGAATCTACTCGTTGCAGGTTGGGCCTGCTGATTGCCGGCTTGGTGATGTTGCTGAGCGGGTGCGAACGCCCCCCCATGGAGTCGGTCCAACACGGCTACCGCGGGACCGGGATGGTGCAGGTTTACAACCCGCGTGCGCTGGAAGTTCAGATGCAGGCGAACGAAGTACCGCCTGGCATGCCCCCGATGGATGCTGCCGGCCCCAAAGCCTCGCAGCTCTACAAGAACGTGCAAGTGCTGGGCGACCTCAGTGGCGCACAGTTCACCCGCCTCATGGCCTCCATGTCCAGCTGGGTCTCGCCGCAGGAAGGTTGCCTGTATTGCCACAACCCGGCCAACTTTGCCGAAGACAGCAAGTACACCAAAGTGGTGGCGCGCCGCATGCTGCAGATGACCCAACACATCAACAGCAACTGGAAGCAACACGTTGCCGAGACGGGCGTGACCTGCTACACCTGCCACCGCGGACAACCCGTGCCGTCGGCCATCTGGTTCAAATCCAATCCACAGCCCTATGGATCCAATTTCATGGGTGACAAGGCCGGACAGAACCACCCCGCGCCCAGCGTCACGCTGGCCTCGTTGCCCAACGACCCTTTCACGCCATTTCTGCTGGAGGCCAGCAACATCCGTGTGAACGGCCCCACCGCATTGCCCTCGGGTAACCGCCAGTCCATCAAACAGGCGGAATGGACCTACGGGCTCATGACCCACATGTCCTCGGCCCTGGGTGTCAATTGCACCTATTGCCATAACTCACGCTCATTCCAGACCTGGGAGGGCAACCCGCCCCAGCGCCAGACAGCCTGGTTTGGCATCCGCATGGCGCGCGATCTGAACAAGCAATACATGGAGCCGCTGACTGACACCTTCCCGGCACACCGCAAGGGTGAAACCGGCGATGTCGCCAAGCTCAACTGCGCCACCTGCCACCAGGGCGCCTACAAGCCCTTGTACGGGGCACCCATGCTCAAGGACTACCCTGAACTGGCGGGCCCGGGCATGGCGACGATGAAACTGGCCAAGCAATGAGCCGTTGACATCCAGAGCACGAGTCACCCATGGACATCCTTCTCTCGCAACCAAGAGGGTTCTGTGCCGGGGTGACGCGCGCCATCGAAATCGTGGAGCTGGCACTTGAACGTTATGGTGCCCCCGTCTATGTTTTCCATGAAATTGTTCATAACCAACACGTGGTCAATGATCTGCGCCAGCGAGGTGCGGTGTTCGTGGACCAGTTGAGCGCCATCCCGGCCGGTGCCATCACGGTGTTCAGTGCCCACGGGGTATCACGCGCTGTGGTGGACGAGGCTGCGCGTCGCCATCTGGAGGCCATTGACGCCACGTGCCCGCTGGTCACCAAAGTTCATCGCCAGGCCCAGCGGTTTGCACGTCAGGGCTACCAGCTGATCATGATCGGTCATGCCGGCCATGAGGAAGTCATTGGCACCATGGGAAGTGTCTCGGTCCCCATGGCCCTGGTCAGTGATGTGGCAGACGTCGCTCAACTCGATTTCCAGCCCAGTGATGCACTGGCCTATGTCACCCAGACCACCCTGAGCCTGGACGATACGCGAGACGTCATTGCAGCCTTGCAAGCGCGCTTCCCCCATATCGAGGGGCCGGCTGTGGACGATATCTGCTACGCCACACAAAACCGGCAAACGGCGGTGCGCACCATGGCGAGTCAGGTCGATCTGGTGTTGATCGTCGGGGCTCGCAACAGCTCCAACTCCAACCGCCTGCGCGAAGTCGCGCAACGCGATGGCACGCCCGCCTATCTGGTCCAGGACAAGCACGACATCGATCCCCACTGGCTGCAAGGTGTGACGCGTGTGGGCATCTCCTCCGGCGCCTCGACGCCTGAAGTGCTGGTGCAAGCCGTGATCCGGTCTTTGAATTCGCTGCAACCCGGAGTGGTCGTGCAACTGCCCGGCATCGAAGAGCATGTGATGTTCAAAATCCCCGCGTCCCTCGCCCCGGTCCCGGCCTGACGTATGGACACCACCACTCCCGCCCAGGCCCTGTCCGGCGTTCTCGTGATGCTCCTGGTGGACTACGCGACCCAGCACCGCCCCTGGGGCTGGTTGCGCCTGGCCCAGGGTGCCGCCGCACTGAAGGGCACACCCGGTTTGTTGTTTGCCAAGGTGATGGGCAGTGGACAGGACGGCGGCTTCAGCCTGCGACCCAGCAGCAGTCATCAGGGCCTGGTGTGCATGTTCGAGTCACAACAGCAGGCAGAGCTGTTCATCCAGGGCCCGCAGGTGCAGGCCTACCGGGATCGCGCCCGGGAATGCTGGGTTGGCCTGCTGGATATCACCTCGGTGCGTGGCGCCTGGGATCGGCAAAGCTGGGGGATCACCCCGCCCGGCAGCCTGACCCATGCGGTGGACGACACGGCCCCGATGGCGGCCCTGACCCGGGCCAGCATTCGTCCGGCCAAGGCCATGGCCTTTTGGCGAAAAGCGCCGGCCTCCCAGGCCAGTCTCAGCCAGGCCCCTGGTTGCTTGCTGGCCATGGGACTGGGAGAGGCGCCGCTGATCCGGCAATGCACCTTCAGCGTCTGGCGTGATACCTCCTCGATGCTGGCCTTCGCCCACCAGGGTGCACACCATCAGGCGATTCAAGCCGCCTACAAACAAGACTTCTTCTCCGAATCCCTGTTCGTTCGGATGCGAATACTCTCCATGCAGGGCGACTGGCAGGGCCAGCACTTCGACCGATCGCAGGAGGTTGTCCATGCCTGAGCAGCGCGTCGTCGTGGTCGGTGCCGGCATCGCTGGTTTGGTCTCGGCCCTGGAGTTGAGTCATCTGGGCTTGAACGTCACGGTCATCGACCGCGCCAACGCACCGGGCGGCAAGCTGCATGCCGAATTCGTCGACGGTCAAGCCATCGACAGTGGTCCCACGGTCTTCACCATGCGCTGGGTCTTCGACGAGTTGATGCACAGCCTGGGACTGCGGCTGGATCGCGAATTGACACTCACCCCCCTGTCGGTGCTGGCGCGCCATTTCTGGGCCGATGGAAGTTCGCTGGATTTGTTTGCCGATCCTCTGGCCAGCGAGTCCGCGGTGGAAGCTTTCGCCGGTGCTGATGAGGCGCTCCGGTTTCGCCACTTCTGCAACCACACCCGCGAACTGTACGGGGTGATGGACGACACCTTCATCCGCTCGCAGCTGAAAAGCCTGCCTGGCTTCATGACCGCCCTGGGGCCCCGTGGCCTGGCCTTGCTGGCACGCATGGGTCCCATGAAAACGCTGTGGGCCAGCCTGGACCAGCGCTTCACGGACCCTCGACTGCGCCAGCTTTTTGCCCGTTACGCGACCTACTGTGGTTCGTCACCGCTTCAAGCGCCTGCCACGCTGAGTCTGATTGCCCAGGTGGAAATGGATGGCGTCTGGACGGTGGAAGGCGGGATGCAGGAGTTGATCCGCTGCCTGACACGGCTGTGCCGTGAACAAGGCGTGCGCATGATCTGCCCGGCGCACTGTGAGCAGATTCTGGTCCGTGATGGTCGAGTGGTTGGCGTGGCGCTGGACACCCAGGAGCAATTACCGGCCGATCGTGTGGTCTTCAATGGCGACACCGCCGCCTTGCGTGCGGGTCTGCTGGGCAAACCTGCACAACGCGCGGTGGCGGCCCCCACGCCCCAGCGTTCGTTGTCGGCGGTGACCTGGTGCATCCGCACACCCACGCGCGGACTCCGGCTGGACCGGCACAACCTGTTTTTCCAGCCCAACTACGCCGACGAATTCCACGACATCTTTCAACACCAGCGATTGCCGCAACGACCGACTGTCTACCTGTGTGCGCAAGACCGCCCCAGTGCTGAAGCGGATATCGGTGCGGAGCGATTGCTGTGTCTGGTGAACGCACCGGCCAACGGTGATGTGTCGGACCTGAGCGAGCAGGCCTTGTCTGATTGTGAGTCGCAGGTCTTGTCGACGGTGAAGCAATGCGGGCTTGACTTCGAGCTCACCCCCCACAACCACGTGCGCAACACCCCCAGGCACTTTCACCGCCGATTTCCGGGCACGGGAGGCGCACTTTATGGACAGGCCACACACGGATGGATGAGCATCTTTTCTCGCCCGGGAGCCATCAGCCCGATACCGGGACTTTTCCTGTCGGGGGGCAGCGTACACCCGGGACCGGGAGTCCCGATGGCCGCGATGTCAGGGCGTCTGGCGGCCGCGGCCGTGCGGGCGAGCCTCGGTTCGATCAGATCGTCCCCCCTGGGGGCTATCTCTGGTGGTATGTCGACGCCATGAGTGATGACGGCCAATTTGGACTGACCCTCATTGCCTTTGTCGGCAGTGTGTTCTCGCCCTACTACGCCTGGGCGCGGCGACGCGCAGGCACTGCGGCGGCGACCGGTGCAGACCCTGAGCACCATTGCGCCCTGAATGTGGCCTTGTACAGCCGCAACACCAACCGCTGGTGCATGACCGAACGTGGGCGGCGGCACTGCCACCGGGACGCCAGCGAACTGGTCCTCGGTCCCAGCCGGGTTCAATGGAGCGGAAGCCACCTGGAGATTGAGGTCAACGAAGTGGGCATGCCCATTCCCAGACGGGTGAAAGGCCGCATTCGCCTGCATCCCGATCAGCTGTTCAACTTCAGCACGGCGCTGGACGCCAACGGCCGTCATCGCTGGGGGCCCCTGGCGCCTTCGGCGCGCATCGAAGTGGACCTGGAGTCACCCCGCCAACGCTGGAGCGGCCACGCCTATCTGGACTCCAACGAAGGTGATGAACCCATTGACCGCGGGTTCCATCACTGGGACTGGTCGCGCAGCCGACTGCGCGATGGCAGCACCGCCGTGATTTATGACATGCAATGGCCCCATCAGGCCGATCATGTGCTGAGCCTGAAATTCGATCGGCAGGGTTCGATCCAAGCGTTTGAACCCCCACCGCGACAAGCACTGCCCCGCACGCGCTGGGGACTGAAACGTCAGATGCGAAGCCCCTCTTCCGTGCGTGTGCAACAACAACTCGAGGACACGCCTTTTTATCAGCGCTCGCTGCTGACCCACGACTTGCTGGGTGAGACGGTGCAGAGTTTTCATGAAACCTTGTCGGTCCCGCGACTGGTCTCGCCGTTGGTGCAGGCCATGTTGCCCTTTCGAATGCCGAGGACAGCCTGATGCCGTCACGCCATGACCTTCGTCAATGCTTATTACCCGATCTTCTCCCAGAGAAGCCGGGATCACCGAATTCACAGCCATTCCGGCTGAGAATAGCCCTCGTGCGGGTCCAGCACGTTTGTCAACTTCTGAAAAGGAGAACAAGCCATGTCCGATAAAGACAAAGTATGGCCAACGGGTTTGACCGAGGCCGAATCAGAAGAGATCCATAGGCATCTCATCCAGGGCACGCAGATATTCGGCATGATTGCCGCGTTCGCGCATTTGCTTGCCTACATTTACTCACCCTGGCTTAAATAAAGGGGCACAACATGATCTACGGAAAACTGTGGTGCGTCGTCAAGCCGTCGGTGGGCATTCCCATCATCATCAGCGCAGTCGCTATTGCTTCCTTCAGTGTCCACCTGGCCATCGTGTCCAACACGACCTGGGTGAAGGCATTCCTGAATGGCGGCAATAAAGCTGTCGCCGCTGCTCCTGCAGATGCAGGGAAAAAGTAGTTGGTGGGATGAGAAGGTCGGAATCGAAAGATTCCGACCTTTTTCCGCATGAAACGAATCTCTCAGAAAATCGTCCTGTCCTGGTCCAGCCTGGGCACACGTTTTCTTCCTTTTGCTGACGCCGCATCGCCCGATCTGCCGCTCTCGAGGTTGCTGCGTCTGTCCCTGTTCCAGGTCTCGGTGGGCATGGCCCTGGTGTTGCTCGTGGGCACACTCAACCGCGTGATGATTGTGGAGATGAAGGTGCCCGCCACCCTGGTATCGACCATGGTGGCCTTGCCCTTGCTGTTTGCCCCACTGCGCGCGCTCATCGGATTTCGGTCTGACAACCACCGCTCCGAGCTGGGTTGGCGTCGTGTGCCCTACATCTGGATGGGGACCCTGATGCAATTCGGCGGCTTTTCGATCATGCCTTTCGCGCTGCTGGTGTTGGCCGGTGCGGGGCAATCCGGTGAAGCACCGGCCTGGATCGGCCAGTTGGGTGCGGCAGTGGCTTTCTTGCTCGTGGGTGCGGGTCTGCACACCACCCAAACGGTGGGCCTGGCACTTGCCACCGATCTGGCCCCTGTCGAGACCCAACCCAAAGTCGTCGGGCTGATGTATGTGATGTTGTTGGTGGGCATGATTTGCAGTGCCATGGTGTTTGGCGACTTGCTCACCCACTACAGCCCCGGTCGTCTGGTGCAGGTGATTCAGGGTGCCGCCCTGACCACCATGGTGTTGAATGTGGTGGCCCTGTGGAAACAGGAACCACGCAGTCGGCAGCGCAAACCCGGTCAGGCCACCGAGGGCAGTTTTTCCGAGGCCTGGCAGGCGTTCAGCCAGGGTCCGCAGGCGATGCGCCGGTTGCTGGTGGTGGCCTTGGGCACCATGGCCTTCACCATGGAAGACGTGTTGCTGGAGCCCTATGGCGGCGAGATTTTGCAACTCAGTGTGTCGGCGACCACCAAGCTCACCGCCACGTTGTCCGCAGGCAGTCTGCTGGGATTCAGCTGGGCCTCCTACGTGCTGGGCCGTGGCATGGACCCCTTCAAAATGGCCAACATGGGCGTACTGGTTGGCTTGCCCGCTTTCATGGCCGTCATGCTGGCGGCTCCCCTGGAATCAGCCTGGGTGTTCGGACTGGGCACTTTCCTGATCGGTCTGGGTGCCGGCTTGTTCAGTCACGGCACCTTGACCGCCACCATGAATCACGCACCGCCCGAGCAAACCGGCCTGGCCTTGGGCGCCTGGGGTGCCGTGCAGGCGACCGCCGCCGGGGTGGCGATGTCCATGGGCGGCGTGCTGCGTGACATTCTGGCGCAGGGTTGGGGAGCCTTGAGTGGTTACAGTGGGGTGTACTTGCTGGAAATCGGACTCTTGGTGGTGGCATGGGCTGTGATGCTGCCCTTGCTTCGCCCCCCGAAAAACCCCGCGTTTGACGCGACCCGCATTCGCGTGTGAAATAACCCCCTGTTAACCCTCACCCCTCAAGGAGCTTTCATGGAAGTCAGTACCATTCTCGTCATCATGTATGTGGTGTTTTGCCTGTTCATGATTGCCAACTGGATGAACAAGCCCCGCAACAAGAAGTAATGGCGGTCAGCTGGGTTGCGTGGCGGGCTTCTTACCCCTGCGCTCATTCTCCAGCCGCTCAAACAAGCCCAGCACCCATTCGATGCGCTGCGGCACAGCCCGGTGGGGAAAATTCGCGGGTCCCCAGACGTCCTGGTCGTTGAGTACGCTTGGGCGCGTCAGGAATTCAATGGCCTGCAGGGGTGGTTGCGGCTTGGGATCCACGTAAATCCACCCTGCCTGTGTCCAGGCGCTCACCAGCAGCATCAACTTGCGTCGCGTGCTAACCACTGTGCGACGTGACACCGAGTCCAGGCCCTCGCGACGCAATTGATGGCCGATTTCCGCATAGATCAGACCCGCGGCCAGAATGGCGGCCCGGCAGTCCGCCGGCAATTCGGCAATACCACTGTAGGACCGTTTGTACAAACGGTCCGCCTCATCCAGTAAACGTCCCACCACCTGCTTGACACCCGGCGTCGCCCCGGGCTGGCTCATCAACTGGTCCGCCGTCAATCCGGCTTCGGCCAGCCAACTGAGTGGCAGATAGACCCGGCCATTGCGGGCATCCTCGCCCACATCGCGCGCAATGTTGGTGAGTTGCATGGCCACACCCAGCTCGCAGGCACGGGCCAGCGTCGAGGCGGATTGACGCCCCATGATCCAGCACATCATGGCGCCCACCGTACCCGCTACCCGGGCGGCGTAATCGTGCAACTGCTCCAGGGTGTCATAGACGCGCGCTTGCGTGTCCCACTCGAAGCCCTCCACCAGGGCATCCAGGAACAAACGTGGCAACTGGTGGTGCTGGACGACCAGCGCCAGTGCGTGATCTTCCACAGCATCCACCGGAGTACCGGCGTAGATCAGGTCCAGGCGCTGACGCAGCATGGACACATTGGCCTGGGCATCTCCCCCCTGGTCGACCAGGTCGTCGGCCACCCGGCAGAAGGCGTATAAGGCAATGGCCGCTGCCCTCACCCGCACGGGCAGCAATCGGCTGGCGGCAAAGAACGTCTTGGAACCGCCTTTCATCATGGCGACGCAGGCCTGCAGGTCCTGCGCGTTGTATTCAGCGGAATGTGGAGGCATGGGGGATCACCGTTTCTAGCGCTTTGGCAGACATCAAGACCCCGGGCACGCCAGCCCCTGGGTGTGTGCTGGCACCGACCATGTACAGGCCCGCCACATCTTCGCTGCGGTTGTGTGGCCGAAACCAGGCGCTTTGCAACAGCACAGGCTCAAGGCCGAAGCCCGCACCCTTGTAGGACCACAAGCGGTCCTGGAAATCCTGCGGTGTTGTCACACGCGAGGTCACCACCGACTCGCTCAACCCGGGCAGCACCGAGGCCTCGAGCACGCGGGCAACGGCCTCACGGTAACGAGGTGCCACATCGTTCCACTGGGTTCCACTGTCCAGGTGAGGCACCGGGGCGAGCGCGTAAAACGTGTCGCATCCCGGCGGGGCCAGCGAAGGATCGGTGGCGGTGGGCCGGTGCAGGTACAGGCTGAAGTCCTCAGCCAGCTTGTGGCGTTTGAAAATGTCGGTCAGTAGCTCTCTGTAGCGAGGCCCCAGCACCATCATGTGGTGCGGCACATCGGGGTACGTGCGGCGCGTTCCGAAATACCACACAAAAAGACCCATTGAATAGCGTCCACGCTCGATGCGGCGGTTGGTCCAGTGCTGGCGGTGTTGCTCGTCCACCAGGTAACGGTATGTCCAGGCGGAGTCGGCGTTGCTCACCACGATGTCGGCGGGCAGGTACTCGCCCGACTCCAGCTCAACACCGCGGGCACGCCCGTTCTCGACACGGATCCGTGTCACGGGTGCATTGCAGCGGACCGGCACATGGCGCTCAGCCAACAGCTTCACCATCCCTCGCACAATGGCACCCGTGCCACCCATCGCCGAATGCACCCCCCAGTTGCGCTCCAAGGCGTGGATCAAGGCGTAGGCAGAGGTGACCGAGAAAGGATTGCCACCGATCAGCAGCGGATGAAAGCTCATGACCACGCGCAACTTGGGGTGCTGGATGTACTGCGCCACCAGGTCATGGATGGTCCGCCACGCCTTCATTCGGGCAAACGAGGGCAAGGCAGCGAGCAGGTCGGTGAAGCGGTCAAACGCGATCGAGCCCATGTCCTCGAACCCGAGTTTTCGGCACAACTGGGCCACCTCCATCAGGCGCTTGTACCCGTCGATATCGGCCACATCAAATTTGGCGATTTGTTCGCACATGGCGGCTTCGTCACCGCTGTAATCAAAGTGCGTGCCGTCCACAAAGCGGATACGGTAAAACGGGTCCATCGGCCGCAGATCCACATCATCACTGAAGCGTCGTCCACACAGGGCCCACAACTCCTCGAGCAAAAATGGCGCCGTGATGATGGTCGGGCCCGCATCGAAAGTGAAGCCATCCTGGCGATGCACCTGGGCGCGACCACCGGGCTGCTCCAGCTTTTCCAGCACCTCGACGTCATAACCCTTGCAACTCAGCCGGATCGCGGCAGCCAGCCCACCAAATCCGCTGCCGATCACCAGCGCCTTCGGACGGCGGCCTACATCGATGGCCAGTTGACCGCGTTCATCCATGGCACGAAATGCGTTCATATACGGTCCGCTTGGGTGGGGAGACTCGAGCCGGGCACCACGGGGGCCACAGTTCGATGACGCATGGCCCAGCCCCACAAGCGTTGCAGGGGCAAGGAAAACAGCATGAGCACATGCTCAATGATGGCCAGCCCCAGCAGTGAAGCGAGCAGCACCCATCCGGTGCTGACCTCCACGGCGCCGCGCTGGGCTTGCAGCACCAACCACAACCAGGTACCCGTTGACAACGTCATGGTCACGTAAAAACAGCCGGTGACAGAGGACTTGCGGAAATAACTGGCCATGTAGGCTAGGTGACCGGGCAAGTACTGTTCACCCACCTGTGGCACACCGAAGTACAAATTGAGCTTGGCACTCAGGCGCATGCACCACAGCAGGGCAAAGGTGCACAGCGCCACATGGTTGGGCTGACCGCTCTGCATGAGGCACAGCAGCAGGAAGTTCAGCAGCAAGGCCAGCTCGTGGTAGAGCAAGGCCTGCACGGCCAAGGTGAATCGACGCCACCCTCTCGCCCCGGACTCCTGGGGAACGCGCCGCGGCCCGGTGACCCAACCGGAAAGAAAGGCCATTTCATGCCAGCTCCACATGAGGATGACGCTGATGAATCCCACATAGTCCGCCGCGACGGAGAGCTGCCGCATGCTCCAGGTGGTGCCGGCCAGACTCACGAGCAGCAAGACGGTCACGCCAGTCATGCTGGTTCTGAACAGACGGGCGGGCAATCGCACAAGCCACAGAATGACCCCGGTGCCCAGCCACCAGCTGGTCACCGCCACCAGCACGGCCAGCGCGACAGGAGAGAGGAGGTCATCCATCGATATCACCAAACGGGTTCACCAGGTGGGTTGCACACGCATGTCTTGCGGCAATGTGCGATGCTTGACCGGCACAAAAAAGAGGCGGGTGAAGGTGGCCACCGCCTGGATGGCACACCAGCCGTGTTTGATCGTCCCCCACAGTCCGCCTTGCTGTTTGGCCTTGGCGTCTGCCACCGCAATCTCGACCAGGCGTGACATGCAGGCACGGAACACCGGGTGGTCAATGTCCACGTCGATCGGGAACACCTGGCGCGAGATGTCGGAGGTGATCCGAAACACCTCATAGTCGTACTGCGTCGAGTCCAGCCCCATGGCCTCATGCATCAGAGGCCGGGTGTGGTCGCGCACAAACATCGTCGCATACACCGCCAGGACGAAAAAGCGTATCCACAGCAGGTTCAGGCCCTGGAGCAAATGCGGATGGGCCCGCATCATGAGTGCAAATGATTCACCGTGGCGGAATTCATCATTGCACCACCGCTCGAACCAACGGAAGATCGGGTGGAAGCGCTTGTCGGGATGACGCTCGAGTTGACGGAAGATGGTGATGTACCGTGCGTAGCCGATTTTCTCGGACAAGTAGGTGGCGTAGTAGATGTACTTGGGCTTGAAGAAGGTGTACGACTTGGTTTTCTTCAGCGACCCCAGGTCAATGCCCAGGTTGAAGTCCTTGAGCGACTGGTTGATGAAACCCGCATGGCGCGATTCATCGCGGGCCATGTAGGTCATCAGCTGTTTGACATCGGGGTTGGTGACATTCTTGCGGATCTCGTTGTAGAGAATGCAACCCGAAAATTCGGAGGTCAGCGAACTGATCAGGAAGTCCAGAAACTCCTGCCGCAATTCGGGGCTGAGTTGCGGCATCAACTGCCGGACCTCCTCCGCGAAGGCGCTATCGCGCTGGAAGTGGTCGTGGTTGTTGTCGCCTTCGTACTCTTTCATCATGGCATCCCACTCGGCGCGTACCGGCGACATGTCGAGACGATCGAGTTCGGTGAAGTCCGTGGTGTAAAAGCGCGGCGACAGCACGGTGCTTTGGACCGCCTTGGCGTTGGCATCCTCGGCACTTTCGACGGTGCCGATCAGCAACTCCACATGGTCAAAATCAAGCGAGGAGGGGGTCATGGTGTGACTCCTGAAGATCGGGATGAAGTAAGAACTGGGGCTCCCATCAACGGCTGAAACAGGGCCAGTTGATTGGGGCCAAAGGAATCGAGCGGGATACGGGTGTCAGTCGCCGGATCGCGCAGCGACAGGCGTCCATCGGCGTGACCCTGCAGGATGAACGGCTGCTCAGGACCCAGATCGCGGCGCTTGCGCTCGCGAATCAATGCGCGCAACGTGCCGCGCACAAAGCCCTGCTCGCCTTCAAAGCGGGCAATCTCCTGGTCAGTCCTGGCATCCATCACCAGCACCGCACCACTGCTGTGGTCTTGGAAGTGCAGCGCGCGTGACCACGCCACCGGGGCATCATGGCCCACGCGTGCCCAACCCGCCCACCGAGCGGTTGCGATCACCACCAGCGCGCTGCAAACCAAGGCGGCCAGCACCCACATGGGTTTGGTCGATATGGCATGGTCTGCGTGTCGGGTGTTCATGATGCCTGGATAGGGAAACGGCCATGAGACACCGGACTCTTGGTCGGGTCCACCACATCACTGCGCTGGATGTTGACTTGCGGGTTCTCGGCAGTCCAGGCTTGCATGAAGAGTTCGGCCACGTGCTGGATGTCAGGCACACAGCGCAATGCCGGCTGAGGACGACGGAAAGTCCACGCTTTGACATGGGGCCACAAATGCAACCAGCCCACAGGTCCGGCCGTCTTGAGCCCCAGGGCCAGTTCCCCCGCCCCGTGGTGCAGCAGGCGAACCGACGCCGACTCGATTTGTTTGAGCGGCAGATTCAAGGTGATGGTGAGCACCATGCCGATACGCATCACCACCCGGCGGTTGGTCAGGGTATACAGCGTGTTGCGGGCGGAATACCAGGCCACACCGGCCAGCAGCAACAAACACAAACAGGCCAGCGCAGCACTGAGCATCACCGACGGCCACACGGCCGCGCCAGGCTCGCCGGCCAGGTACAAGGCTTGCACGCACAGCATGGTCGCGAAGTACAGGACGAGCTTGCGCGTATGCAGGGCGTGCACAGCCAGCAAGGAGGCGCTGGGCGTGCCTTGCCAGAGGATGTGCTCATTCAAGGGCAGGGCCTCGGGCAAGCCCGGCGCCGCCTCGAATTCATGCTCGTGCTGGAGGCTCAAAATATGGGCTCCTGGCGGTGCGGTGTGGCGTACAGGGTGCCGGCACCGTAATAGGCCGAGACTTTTTCCTCTTCGAGGAGGGTGATCTGCTCAGGGTGGCGCAAGGCGGGAACCTGACCAAACTGCGTCGACAGAATGGCGTTGACCACCACTTCGGTGCGGCGAATGCGCGCAAAGGGAATCGGCGTCAGCACGCGCCGACCATCCGGCAGCGACACCTCCAGGTAGCGCGGCAGCGCCTCGGCGCGGTCCACCCACACGTCGCACACATGCCCGGCCACATCACCATCGCTACCGATCACCGGCAAGCCAATCGGATTGGTGTCCTGAGCCGAAATCCGGTGATCCGTCGCCACACGCAAGGGAACAATCTTGACCTCGCCATGATGGGTCATGTCCGGCACGTCCGCCCGCTGGGCCCAGGCACCAGGACCCACGCCAGCCAGCAACGGGTTGCCCACCGGATCCAGCGGCGCCCCATTCCAGCCCCAGGCGGGCTCGGCGTGGTAGGTGCCGTCCGGGCGGTTCACGTCTGGCGCCAGGATTTCATGCCCATCGGCCATCTTGAAGGTTTTGGGCTCAGGCACAGGCCAGCCCGTGATCTTCGGTCCGTTCTCACGACCCGAATCCATCGGGTAGCCTTCGCGATGGTTTTCGCGTGCGAGGTAGTAGATCAGGCCAGCAAAGAAGATCCAGAACATGTACAAAACAATCTGGGCCACATCAATGTACTGAGTGATTGCGCCGGTTTCCATGGGTTGTCTCCTTACAGTGGGACGAGGGTCAAACGTTAGCCCGGCAACTCAGCCAGACCCAGTGGCTGCTTTGCCGATCGTGGACGTTGAGGGCGTCGAACCAGAGGACCGAGCGCGATCAGGACCACAAACAAAAAATAGATCTCAAGATGAAACACGAAGCTGTAACCGGTGGCCGCTGACTTCAGGGGTTCACCCAGCCAGCCCGATGTCGCCAAAGAAGCCACGATGTCGCGTATGACTCCACCCAGGGCCATGGACAGACCCGTGGCCGTGGCTTGCACGGCGCCCCAAGCCCCCAGCACCATGCCGGTGAGTTCCTTTTCAGGAATGTCCATCGCCGCCACCAGCATGCCGACCGAGAACAGGCCACCGGAAAAACCGATCAAGCCAATGCCCAGACGGAACAAGGCGCTGGAGTCCAGCGGTGCCGAAAAAATCACGCAAGCAAAGGCAGGCAGTCCCAGCAACGCCCCGAGCGCCGCCAGGCGGCAGGCGTCCAAACCGCTGGACAGCGCACGCGCCGACACCAGGAACGCCAGCAACGACCCCCCCGCGCTGAGTGCCGTCAACGAACTCGTGAGCCCCACGTCCAGCAACAACACTTCGCCCCCAAAGGGCTCAAGCAACACGTCTTGCATGCTGAAGGCCGACGTCCCCAGACCCACCGTCCACAGGAAGCGACGCATTTGCGGGATGGCCATCAGACGCTTCCAGTTCTGTGCGAACCCATCGGGGTCCCGGCGCCCTCGTCGCTGCCCACGCGCTTCCTGCTTCCACAGGGAGACCAGGCACAGCACCACCACCACCACGGCCGATGACTGCACCACCTGGATGAGTCGCACCGGTGAAAAATCCTGCAACAGCCAGCCCAGACAGGCACTGCCCACCACCATGCCCAGCAGCTGCATGGCATACAACAACGCCACCACACGGGGGCGCTTGTCTTGCGGGGCAATATCCGTGGCCAGCGCCAGGCCGGAAGTCTGCGTCATCTGGATGCCGGCGCCCACCAGCAAGAATGCCAGAGCAGCACCGATGCGGCCCGCCCAGAGATAGCCGTCACGCGGTTCGGCCAAGGCAAGCAGGGCAAAGGGCATGATCGCAAGGCCGCCAAACATCAGCAAACCGCCCGCCCACAAATAGGGCAGGCGTCGCAAGCCCAGGGGCGAGGGATGGGTGTCGCTGCGGTAGCCAATGAGTGCACGCCAGGGCGCAAAGACCAGTGGCAGCGCCACCGACATCGCCACCCACCAGGCGGGCACACCCAACTCCACAATCATGACCCGGTTCAGCGTGCCCACCAGCAAGGCCAGCGTGATCCCAATGGCGGCCTGAAACAGGGATAGCCGCAAAAGCCGTCCGAGAGGCAAGTCATGCGAGACCGCATCAGCGAACGGCACATAGCGGCTGGCCAGTGCCAACAACCATGCGGGCGGCTTCATGCTCAGGCGCATGCGCGCCTCCACTGCCAGGCCTGCGAGGTGTAGAACCCGCTGGCCACACGTTGACTGTCGCCCTCCAGCCAACCCTGCGTACCCAGTGTGTTACTCAGTTGCCGGTGCAATTCGTCCTGACGCATCGGCGCCAGCGAGGGCGATCGATCGCTGCGGGGAAACCAGCGCCCGACGCGATGCATGGCCGACAGCAGCGCAGAGTGCGGCGCAAAGGTGAACGCCATGGTTCGCTCACAACGGCCCGAGAGGGTGTCCAGCGCCCGCACCAGATCGGGCAGGTCATAGTGAATCAGCGAGTCCATGGCCACCATGTGGTCGAAATGCCCCAGCGCCGGGTCCAGCATGTCGCCACTCAGAAACTCGATCTGTCCAGACACCTGACTGGAGAGCGGGTCAGCCTCCCAACGCTCGCGGGCCAGTTGAACCAGCGTCGGCGACAGGTCAATGGCGACCACATGAGCCCCACGACTCGCGGCCTCAGCAGCCAGGGCGCCCGTGCCACAACCGGCATCCAGCAGACGCTGTCCCGACAAATCGGCTGGCAACCACGACAGCAAGGTGCTGCGCATTTGATCCCGCCCGGCGCGCACGGTGGCGCGGATACGCCCCACGGGGGCATCGGAGGTCAGGCGCTCCCAAGCCTTGGCCGCTGTGCGGTCAAAGTAGGCCTCGATCTGGCCTCGGCGTTCCAGATAGCTGCTGTGTTGCATCAATCGAACCCCAGTAAGTCAAAAATGTCGCGGTCTTTCATGGGCACAGCCGGCAGCGGGTCTGAGCCCAGCCACAGGGATGCCGCGAGGCGCATGTATTCGTTTTGCACGGCCTGAACCGCCGGGGTTGGTTCCAGCTCGAAGAGCGTGGACTTCGTCAGGCGGCTGCGACGAATTTCGTCTAGGTTGGGGAAATGCGCCATGGTCTTGAGCCCGACCACCGCATTGAATTTGTCAATCTGATCGGTCGCGTCGCTGCGGTTTGCAATCACGCCCCCGAGTCGCACGTTGTAGTTTTTCGATTTGGCGCCGATCGCCTGCACGATCCGGTTCATGGCAAAGATCGAGTCAAAATCGTTGGCCGTGACGATCAGGGCCCGGTCGGCATGCTGCAAGGGGGCGGCAAAGCCGCCACACACCACATCACCCAGCACATCAAAGATCACCACATCGGTGTCTTCGAGCAGGTGATGTTCTTTGAGCAGCTTGACGGTCTGGCCGACCACGTAGCCCCCGCAGCCGGTGCCTGCGGGGGGTCCACCGGCCTCGACGCACATCACGCCGTTGTAGCCTTTGTAGACAAAATCTTCCACACGCAATTCTTCGGCATGAAAGTCCACGGTCTCGAGCGCATCGATGACGGTGGGCATGAGTTTCTTGGTCAGCGTGAAGGTCGAGTCGTGCTTGGGGTCGCAGCCGATCTGCAAAACCCGCTTGCCCATTTTGCTGAATGCCACGGACAGGTTGGAGGACGTGGTGCTTTTGCCAATTCCCCCCTTGCCGTACACCGCAAAGACCTTGGCAGTCCCGATCTTCACGCTCGGGTCCATCTGTACCTGGACACTGCCTTCGCCATCGGCGCCACGCGGCGTGCGCCCAATCTGGGACACAGGAACTGCGGTTGTTTCTATCATGCGAGTACTCCTTGTTGAACGCCTTCCAGGCGATCTTCTAATTCCTCACCGGCCTGCAACAAAGCGTTGAGGGTTTCGGCGTCCGGTTTCCAGTACTGTCGGCGGGAAGCTTCCAGCAGGCGATGCGCGACCTTGGCTGACGCGGTCGGGTTGAGCTTGGCCAATCGCTCACGCATGACAGGATCCAGCATGAAGGTCTGCGCCAACTGCTGGTACACCCAGGGCTGTACCTGACCGGTGGTGGCCGACCAGCCCATGGTGTTGGTGAGGTGGGCCTCGATCTGCCGCACCCCTTCGTAGCCATGCTGCAGCATGCTTTCATGCCATTTGGGATTGAGCATGCGCGTGCGGGTTTCCAGCGCCACTTGTTCATTCAGGCTGCGCACCACCCCAGCGCCCTGCGTCTGGTCGCCGATGTACACGGGCGGTGCCACGGCGGCATTGCCGTCCTGCTGATGTTTGGCCTGCAGCACGGCCCGGCTGATCCCGCCCAGGGTATCGAAATAGGTATCGATGCTGGTGACCCCCAGCTCCACCGAGTCCAGGTTCTGGTAGGTGAGAGAAACGCTGGCCAGCGTGCTTTGCAGCACGGTGTTGTTGCGCACTGGCCGCCCCTCGCGACCGTAGGCAAAGCCCTTGCGCTGTGTGAACGCATTGCCGAGTTCGTCTTCGTTTTCCCAGCAACTGCTGTCAACCAGGTGGTTCACGTTGGCCCCATAGGCCCCTTCGGCGTTGCCAAAGACGCGCAAGGAAGCGGTTTCCATCGTGCCCCCATGCTCGGCCATGAAGGCCAGTGCATGTTTGCGCACGAAATTCATGTCCTCGGGCTCGTCGGCCGACGCAGCCAGATAACTGGCTTCGGCCAGCATGCGGATCTGTAAGGGCAGCAAGTCCCTGAAAATACCTGACAGGGTGATCACCACATCAATGCGTGGACGCCCCAGCTCTGCCAAGGGCACCAGGCTGGCACCGGCCAATCGTCCATAGGTGTCAAAGCGTGGCTGCATGCCCATCAAGGCCATGGCCTGGGCCATGGGACCTCCCTCGGATTTGAGGTTGTCGGTCCCCCACAGCACCATGGCCACGGTTTCGGGGTAGCCACTGCCGTCGTCAGCGTAGCGCTGCAACAGCCGGTCAGCCTGTCGCCGCCCTTCCATCACGGCAAACGTGGTGGGCAACCGGAACGGGTCCAGGCCGTGCAGGTTGCGACCAGTGGGCAAGACCTCGGGCATGCGCATCAGATCCCCTGCGGGCGCCGGTGGTGTGTAACGGCCATCGAGTGCGCGCAACAGCCCGCGTGTTTCGTGGTCCTCCTGGAGCAAGCGATGAGTCTCGATCAGTTTGGTCAGGGACGTCTGCTGACTCTCGGGCAACTGCAGCAGGGTCTTGCGCAATTCAGCCTCGCTCGCCCCTTGCACCAGTTGCTCCAGCACATCGTCTTGCTCGAGCGACATCGCCTTGGCCATGGCCTTGAGCGTGGCCAGTCGCTGGGCGGGCGTGGGCAGTTGCCCCACCACATGCATGCCTTCCGGGATCAAGGTGTATTCGATTTCGAGCAGCTGTTCTTGCAGGCTCTGAATCCAGTCCAGGCTGCCCTCGTGGCTCTCGGGCACCTTCAGCGACAGCGACAGGGCTTGCTGGTGCAGCAACTCGACCAGCAGTTGGCGTTCTTCGGACGTGGCCTGTTCCATTTGTCGCCAGCGATCCAGCGACTGCTTGATATCCAGCAACTCCTTGTACAGGCCCGATTCGCTGACCGTGGGCGTCAGGTAACTCACCAGCGTCGCCGCTGAACGCCGCTTGGCCAGCGCACCCTCCGAGGGGTTGTTGGACGCGTACAGATACACATTGGGCAAGTCGGCGATCAGGCGATCAGGCCAGCACTTGCCCGACAAGCCGGCTTGCTTGCCTGGCATGAACTCCAGCGCACCATGTGTGCCGAAGTGCAACACCGCATCGGCTTTGAAGTCTTCGCGCAAGTAGCGGTAAAACGCACTGAATGCGTGGGTAGGGGCAAAGCCGGATTCAAACAGCAAGCGCATCGGGTCGCCTTCGTACCCGAAGCCTGGCTGGACGGCCACCAAGACTTGTCCCAACTGAACCCCGAGCACCATCAGATGCTGGCCATCGGTGAGGTGCTTGCCAGGAGCTGGCCCCCATTGCGCTTCGATCTCGTGCAACCAGCGCTCTTGCTGCACATGCTGCGATGCCGGAATGCGGTGATGCACATTCGCCTGCATGCCATATTGCATGGCGTTGCCATGAAGCAACCGGTCACGCAAATCGTCCACACTGCTGGGCAATTCCACCTGGTAGCCTTCAGCGGCCAGTGACTTGAGGGTGTTGAAGAGCGACTCAAACACCGACAGGTAGGCGGCCGTACCGACTGCGCCCGCATTGGGCGGGAAGTTGAACACGACCACGGCCAGCTTGCGCTCGGCCTGTTTTTTACGGCGCAAGCTGACCAAGCGCTCCACGCGTGAGGCCAGCATGGTGGTTCGCTCCGCGCAAGTGAACATGTCTTGTGCTTGTTGGGCCGCTGAGAAGGTACACGCCCGCTCACACCCATGGCAGGTCGTGCCTTCAGCGCCCGCACGGCCCCCGAACACCATCGGACCGGTGGAGCCATCGAGCTCAGGGATGGCCACCATAATGGTGTTTTCGACGGGTAACAGGCCGCGGCTCGACGCCCCCCACTGGTCCAGTGACTGGAACTCGACCGGATGCGCTGCCAGGTAAGGCACATCGAGTTGCGTCAGCACAGTTTCGGCGGCACTGGCATCGTTGTAGGCCGGCCCCCCCACCAAAGAAAAGCCGGTCAGCGAAACCAGCGCATCAATGCGGCTGCGGCCCTCGCTCTGGAAAAATTGTTCGATCGCAGGCCGTGCATCCAGGCCGCTGGCGAAGGCGGGGATCACCTGCAAGCCTTTCTCCTCCAGGGCTGTGATGACCGCGTCGTAATGGCCCGCGTTGCCGGCCAGCAAGTACGAACGCAGCAACAGCAATCCCACCCGGGGTTTGGACGCATCTTTGGCGCCCGGCAACAACCTGGCGTCGTGAGCGATGCGGCCTTTCATGCGCGGGTGGTACACACCCACCTCGGGATATTCCAGAACGTCCCCCGGGCGGGCCAGGGTCCGCAACTTCTCGCGCGGTCCGGCCGCATACCGCTGCACCAGCAGTTGCACCATGCTGGACATGTTCTCCTGCGAACCCGCCAGCCAGTACTGCATCACCAGGAAAAACACCCGCACATCCTGGGCCGTGCCCGGGATGAAGCGCAGGAATTTGGGCAATCGGCGCAGCATGGCCATTTGCTTGGCCCCCGCCGTTGCCTGCGGCGCCTTCTTCCCGTCGGACTCCTTCTGACTGGGGCGCAAACGCTTGAGCAACCCCATCAGGCCGCCCGACTGCGCATCCATGCTGAACTTGCCCATCCGGGTCAATTGCATCACCGGCGGCGCTGACATGATGCAGACCATCGCGTCACACTGCATGCGACGGGCCTGCAAGGCATCCAGCACCGGCAGGAAGTGATCCTCCATGAACAGCATCGTGCAGATCACCAGATCGGCGGTGGCGATGTCCTCGCGGCAAGCGTGGAGCGCCGATTCGTCGTCGCGCCAGGCGGCTGCGGTGTGGGTGGTAAATACCAGCCCCGGCAGTTGTTGACGCAAACCCGCCGCTGCGCGCGCAGCCGCACTGGATACGTGGTGATCCATCGTCAGCAGCACCACGCGCATGGTGGGCCGGGCTTGATCGCGCTCAGCGGCTGTAGTGAGCTTTGGCATCGTAAAGCGTCTCCACCGTGATGAGCGTGACTCCCCGTTCCTGGGCATAACGCTCGGTATTGCGACGCGCCTTGCCGCGCACGAAGAACGGGATTTTCCCCAGCTCTTTCTCGGCTTCCGGGGCCCAGCCGCCTGTCGCATCACCCGACGAGGTGCTGGAGGCGGTTGCAATCGAAATCTGTTCTGGCTCAGTGGTCCGTCCGGGGGCTGCGACCGGGGCCTCCTGGCGGGCACTGCCCAGGTGGGAGGGTGCGGCCGAGGCATGGAACTCGAAATCTTCGCGGAACATGCCAAGCAAGTGCTCTTCCAGACCCATCATGAGCGGGTGCACCCAGGTGTCAAACAACACGTTGGCGCCTTCAAAACCCATTTGCGGGGCATAGCGCGCCGGGAAGTCCTGCACGTGCACGGGCGCCGAGATGACCGCACACGGGATGCCGTGCCGCTTGGCAATGTGGCGTTCCATCTGCGTCCCCAGAATGAGTTCGGGTTGCAGTTCGGTGATGCGACGCTCCACTTCCAGGTAGTCGTCCGTGATCAGGGGCTCCACGCCATATTGCTTGGCGGCTTCCCGCACCTCGCGGGCAAATTCGCGGCTGTAGGTGCCCAGACCCACCACCTCGAACCCCATTTCACGGGCAGCGACACGCGCAGCGGCCACGGCATGGGTGGCATCGCCGAACACGAAGACCCGCTTGCCGGTGAGGTAGTTGGAATCGACCGACCGGGCATACCAACTGGCATGGTCATGTCGCTCGAGCTGTGCGGGCACATCGATGCCCGCCAGCGTCGCCACTTCACGAATGAAGTCGCGGGTACCGGCCACACCAATAGGAATGCAGCGGGTGAAAGACTGGTTGCATTGACGCTCAAGCCATAACGCGGTGGTCATGGCGATTTCGGGGTACAGCACCACGTTGAAGTCGGCCTCGGGCAGTCGCTTCAGGTCATGGACAGAGGCTTCCAAGGGCATCACCACGCTGATCTCGATACCCATCTCCTGCAACAAGCCTGTGATTTCGCGCAAGTCATCCCGATGACGAAACCCCAGTGCCGTCGGCCCCAGGATGTTGCAGCGCGCGGCGCGACCTGCGCGTGCCTCGCGTGGCTGGGATGGGGCGACCACGCGTCGCACCAGGTGGTACACGGTTTCGGATGCACCCCAGTTTTCCTTGCGCTGGTAGGCCGGCAAATCGAGCGGCACCACCGGCACCGGCAAGTTGAGTGCCTGTGCCAGGCCGCCCGGATCGTCCTGGATGAGTTCGGCTGTGCACGATGCGCCCACCAGCACGGCCTTGGGCTGATAGCGCTCGAAGGCCTCGCTGACGGCGTTCTGGAATAACTGGGCAGTGTCACCGCCCAGGTCACGCGCCTGGAAGGTGGTGTAGGTCACGGGTGGGCGACGCGGCAGTCGCTCGATCATCGTGAACAGCAAGTCGGCGTAGGTATCCCCCTGCGGCGCATGCAAGACGTAATGCACGTCCTTCATGGCGGTGGCCACCCGCATCGCACCGATGTGGGGAGGGCCTTCGTATGTCCAGAGGGTCAATTGCATGCCGTGTCTCCTAGGCCACCAACTTGAGTCGACGGTTGAGCGGACGACTGAACAGGCCCGCCAGATCGCCCGCTTGCTCGTACCCCTGGATGGGCGTGAACACGAGTTCAATGGCCCATTTGGTGGTGAACCCTTCGGCCTCCAGCGGATTGGCCAAGCCCAGGCCGCACACCACCAGATCGGGTGCGGCTTGCTTGCAACGGTCGAGTTGCGGGTCCACATGCTGCCCCTCTGTGACCCGGGTTCCCGAGGGCAAGAGTGCCAGCTCGGGGGCCAGGTGCTGGCGATGCAGATAGGGCGTTCCCACCTCGGTGAGCCGCATGCCCAGCTCGCGGTGGAGAAAGCGTGCCAGTGGCACTTCGAGCTGCGAATCGGGGAAGAAGAACACACTGCGTTCGCTCAACAGCGCGCGGTGTCGCGACAAGGCCTGCTCGGCGCGTTGGCGCGGGGCTTGTGTGGCCTCGAGGACGCGTTGTGCCGGCACGCCCCAGGCAGTGGCCGCTGCCTGCAGCCACTGGGTCGTGCCCTCAACACCGAGCGGAAACAGGGCCGGCACATGCTGTGCGCCACGCGCCTGCAACGCGCGGGTGGTATCCGCCAAAAAAGGCTGGGCCAGCAGGAAGCGGGTGCCGGGCCCGACAGCGGGCAATTCGGTGCTGCGCCGGGGGGGGAAGAAATCCACCTCGTCGATGCCAATGGCCTTGAAGAGGCCCCGCATCTGGTCTTCCACCACATCCGCCAGGCTGCCGACCACCATGAGCCGTTGACCCACATCGTTTCGGGCCGGCAACTCGGGGACCAGTGACGCCAGACAGGCGTCCTCACCCTGGGTGAACGTGGTTTCGATACCGCTGCCGGAATAATTCAAGACCCGCACCTGCGGGTGATGGGCGCGCGTCAAGCGTTGCGCGGCACGCGAGAGATCGAGCTTGATGACCTCGGAAGGACAAGAGCCCACGAGAAACAGCAGCTTGATGTCCTGGCGCCGGCTCAGCAACTCGGACACCACACGATCGAGTTCGTCGTTGGCATCCGCCAGACCCGCCAGGTCCCGCTCGTCAATGATGGCCGTGCCGAAACGGGGCTCGGCAAAAATCATCACACCTGCCGCGGACTGGATCAAGTGGGCGCAGGTGCGCGATCCCACCACCAGGAAGAAAGCGTCCTGAATTTTGCGATGCAACCAGATGATGCCGGTCAGGCCGCAGAACACGGCTCGCTGCCCTCGTTCGGTCTGCACGTCCAGGTCACCGCAGCCGCTTGCCGCGTTGACGGGATGCAGGGGAATGACCGTGCTCATGCGCCATCTCCTGGTTGCAACAGGCCGGGCACGCCCGCTGCATCAGCGTGCATGGTGACCTGCCGTCTGGCAGCTTTCAACTTCAAGAGGAATTGGGTGGCATTGATGGCATACGCCGCGTAGGCAGCCAGCGCCAGAAACAGCAGTGCACGAACATCCAGACTGTCTTGCAACCAGGCCACGAGGTACAGCGTGTGCAGCGCCAGCACCAGCATGCTGAAAACGTCTTCCCAGAAAAAGGCCGGCGCAAACAGGTATTGGCCAAACACCACCTTTTCCCAGATGCAACCCGTCACCATGATGAGATACAGCAGCGCTGTTTTGGCCATCACCGACCACAGGGCCAGCGTCTCGCCTTCTCCGGTCAGCAAGCAACGCACCACCAGGCCGGCACTGATCAGGCACACCAGAAATTGCAAGGGCGCGAGCACGCCCTGAACCCAGGTCCAGGCCGTGGCATCCCGACGAGCGCGTTGCTCGGGCGTGTACAACCCTGCTGGCGGCGTGAGCACCTGAGGACCCGATTGCGACATGCATACCCTTTTGGCATTAGTGACCGGCCCACTGTAGTCAACTGGCGGCATAGTGTCAACTTAAATTGACGTCCTAAATGATTTACAAATATAGGGTTTTCCCGAATCCCATTTGGTCAGAAAATCATGACACTCCTTGCACGCACTTCGGCAACGCACCGGGCCTCTGATTCCGTGTGTCCTGCCCAAGCGCAAGGTTTGCTGCTTGCATCGACTGGCCACGACGCAGCAATGGGCGCAACTTTCAAAGGGGACCTGCATGTCGGAGCAATCGTCGACCGCGACGAGTGCACGGGCGCCCCTGCAGCGTGCCTTGCATCAAGTCGTGATCCCCGGGCTGGTGAGTCGCCGCATCGCCTCGTCATCGGGCACCAGCCAGCGCCTGATGCTCTCCGAAACGGATCTGACGCGCCTGGCCCAGGCCAGCGTGCTCAACGCCTACGCCATCGAGTCCGAGCTGGAAAACCTGCTGTCGAATGGCTGGCCCCTGGACCGTGTCTATCTCGATGCCATTGCCGGTACGGCCCGTTTGCTGGGGCAGTGGTGGATCTCAGACCAACTGGACTTTGCCAGTTTGACCCTGGCCACCGGGCGTTTACAGGATGTCGTGCGTCACTGGGAATCGCGGTTCCTGCGCAGTGCGCATCCCCTGCCAGGCGCCCATCAGTTCCAGGTCTTTCTGCTCAATGAGTTCAATGACCAGCACAGCCTGGGCATGCTCATGCTGCAATCGTTCTTCAAGCGTGATGGCTGGCGCGTCCACAACACCTGGGGCATGCAGGAAGAGACCCTGATCGACCGGATCAGATCCAGCGAAGTGCATCTGGTGGGGCTGTCCATCTGCACGGACCGACGACTATCGCAGACACGGCGCCTCATACGCACCTTGCGTGAATGCAGTCACAACCCCCAACTCTTGATCATGTTGGGGGGACCCCTGGTGCTGACCCAGCCTGAGCTGGTGGAGGACCTGGGTGCCGACTGGTTGGCAGGACATGCCGACCAGGCCAGTCGGGATGCCTGGGACCGCGTTTCCCAGGCTCATCCGGTACGCCGCACCGCATGAATCCGGGCTGTGCGATTTGTCATATTTAAGACGATGAAAGAATTAAAAAGTTCTCAAATATGACGACAATCCGGTTGTTCATCGTATATAGTTCTATCTAGCAAAACCCATGACACGTCAGTTGGCCATGAGCCTGTGTTGTCCTTCATGAAACTCCCGCAACTTTCCGCTGACAAACTGGCTCAGTTGATCGGGGTGGCCTCCGACATTGCCCTGGTCATCACGCACCAGGGAGATATCCAGTCGGTTTCCGTCGGTCGGGACGAATTGGCCGTCCTGGGATGTTCGGACTGGATTGGTCGCCCCTGGGCAGACACCGTCACCTCGGAGAGCCGCATCAAAATTGCGGAAATGCTGGCGTCGCCCTCCAATGGTCAGCGTGGCCGCTGGCGTCAGGTCAATCACCCTGCCTCGCAAGGTCGGGAAATTCCGCTGGAATACAACGTCCTGGCCATCAGCGACAAGTTGCTGCTGGCGTTGGGTCGCGGCATGGAAGCTGTGGCGTCCTTGCAGCAACGGTTGATCGAATCGCAACAAAAACTCGAGAGTGACTACCAGCGACTGCGCCACATGGAGGGCAAGTCGCGCATCCTGTTTGAAACCGCCACCGAGCCTTTGCTCACGGTGGACGGTGCCACGCAGCGCGTGCTGGAACTCAATCCGACGGCACAGGCCCTGCTCAGCCATGGGCCCAAGCGTATCCAGGACAAAGACGTGCTGGAATGCTTTGACCCGGCAACACACGATGATGTGCTCTCCTTGCTGCGCATGGCGCAAGCCACCGGGCGCGTCGAGATGGGCCGCGCCCGGCTGCTGGGTCACGACAAGGAAGTCACCCTCTCAGCCAAGGCATTTCCCAGCGAACAGGGCGCCCAGGTTCTGTTGCGCTGCCTGGGGCAGGAGACCCGCACCCTTCAGGACACCCAGCAAGCTGACCGGGGCTGGATGCAAGAGGCGTTGGAGCGGGCACCGGACGGCTGGATCCTGGCGGACCGTCAGGGTCTCATCCTGTCAGCCAACGCCGAGTTCCTGTCGCAGATCGGTGCCATTTCCCTGGCTCAACTGCAAGGCCAGCCCGTAGAGCGCTGGCTTGAACGAGGCGCAGTCGATTGGGGGGTGTTGCAGACCAATGTTCGCCAGCTCGGCTATGTCCGCAGTTTTGCCACCGAACTCAAAACCTTTTCCGGCATGAACCTGGCCGTGGAAATCACCGCCCTCACCCTGTCAGACCCGCAAGCAAACTGGATGCTGTATGTCCATGACAGCCACCGGCAGCGACAGGTCAACACCCCGGCCAAAGCCACTGGCATGGCCGACTCGGTGGCTCAACTGGCTCAGCTCGTGGGGCGCATGCCCATGAAGGACATCGTGGGTGAAACCAACGAGATGATCGAGCGCATGTGTATCCTGGCCGCCCTGGACCTGACCCGGAACAACCGGGCCTCGGCCGCCGAAATGCTGGGCCTTTCGCGCCAGAGCCTGTACGTCAAACTCCGCCGCTTCGGCCTGGCCACCGATAAAGATCACTGAAATGTAAATTTCAGTTGACATCTTTTCTTGTCGCGACAAAATGTCGTCATGACAAGACCTGCGTTGTCCTCGGTCGCCGAATTGCTCAAACCCATCACGTGGTTTCCGCCGATGTGGGCCTTCGCCTGTGGCGTTGTGGCCTCGGGGGGTTCCTTCCGTGATCAGTGGTTGGCCATTCTGCTGGGGCTGGTCCTGGCGGGCCCCTTGGTATGCGCCAGCAGCCAGGCCGTCAACGATTGGTTTGACCGGCACGTGGACGCCATCAACGAACCGCAACGCCCCATCCCGTCGGGGCGCATACCGGGCCAGTGGGGCCTGTACATCGCCGTCTTCTGGACCGGCTTGTCCTTGTTGTGGGCCTGGTACCTGAGCCCGTGGGGATTTGCCGCCGCCGGCCTGGGTCTGGTGCTGGCGTGGGCCTACAGTGCACCCCCCTTTCGCTTGAAACTCAACGGCTGGTGGGGCAACGCGGCCTGCGCACTCAGCTACGAGGGCCTGGCCTGGTTGACGGGAGCTGCCGTGGTGCTGGGCGACGTCATCCCGCAAGAGCGGTCGTTTGTTCTGGCGCTGTTGTTCAGCCTGGGGGCACACGGCATCATGACCTTGAACGACTTCAAGTCGATTGCGGGTGATCAACGCATGGGCGTGGGTTCATTGCCGGTGCGCCTGGGCGTGAATGGCGCTGCACGGACCGCCTGCCTGATGATGCTGGCGCCTCAAGCCGTGGTGGTGGCACTGCTGGTGACCTGGCAGACCCCGTGGCATGCCCTGGCCGTCGCGGCGTTGATGCTGGGTCAACTGCCCTTGATGCACCGCTTCTTGAAAGACCCGGTGGGCAAAGCCCTGATGCTGAGTGCATTTGGCGTTCCGCTGTTTGTCAGCGGCATGATGGTGAGTGCCTGGGCATTGCGCATCGGTCAAGGAGTGCCCGCATGAAGCCCCACGCAGCGTTTGGCTGGCTACAGATCTTCCGCCTCGGCCTGATTCAGGCCTGTCTGGGATCTGTCGTGGTGATGACGACGTCTACGCTGAACCGGGTCATGGTGGTGGAATTGTCACTGCCCGCCTTGCTTCCCGGCTTGTTGGTGGGGTGGCATTACGCGGTTCAAATCGTCAGGCCCCGTCTGGGCTTCGGGGCCGACAGAGGGGGACGTTGCACCCCCTGGATGTTTGGCGGCATGGCCGTGCTGGCCGTGGGCGGCAGTCTGGCCGCACTGGCCACGACCTGGATGGCACAGGACCGGGGGCTGGGTATCGGCATGGCCGTCGTGGCCTTCTCCCTGATTGGTCTTGGCGTGAGTTCATGTGGCACATCGTTGTTGGTGCTGATGTCCAAACGCGTCCCGGACGCCTTGCGGGCGCCGGCAGCGACCACCGTCTGGATGATGATGATCATGGGGTTTGCATTGACGGCGGTGACCGCAGGCCGTTGGTTGGACCCCTTCAGTCCCGAGCGACTGGTGTGGGTGACCACCTGCGTCTCCGTGCTGGCCTTGGCCCTGAGTTCCCTGAGCCTCTGGGGGCTGGAAGGCAACCCCGCCCTCACACTGCAACAGGCTCAACAGCCCGCGCCGACACGGGCTGACTTTTCGCGCACGCTGCGTGAGGTCTGGAGTGAACCGCAAGCCCGACATTTCACCGTCTTTGTGTTTCTCTCCATGCTGGCCTACAGCGCGCAGGACCTGATACTCGAACCCTTCGCGGGCACGCTGTTTCGCATGACACCCGGCGAAACCACACAGCTCTCCGGCCTGCAACATGGGGCCGTGCTGGTGGGCATGATCAGCGTTGCCGTGGCGGGCAGCGGCTGGGTCAAAGGCCGCTTGGGCAGCGTCCAGGCCTGGATGGTCGGGGGGTGCCTGGTATCGGCGCTGGCCATGGCGGGCCTTTGCATGGCCGCTCAACAAGCTGATGTCTGGCCCTTGCGTGCCAACGTGTGGCTGTTGGGCGTTGCCAATGGCGCTTTCTCGATTGCGGCCATCACCACAATGATGCGACTGGCTCGCGAAGGGGCAACGCAACGCGAAGGCACCCGCATGGGCTTGTGGGGTGCCGCGCAAGCGATGGCCTTCGGACTGGGCGGCCTGGTGGGGACCGGCGTGAGTGATCTGGCCCGCTGGTGGATTCAGCAGGACGAACTGGCCTATGCCTGCGTTTTCTTTTTTGAAGTCGTGCTATTTACCTGGTCTGCCTGGTGGGCCCTGCGTGTCGGACACACGCCTGCGCGTGCCCCCCAGCCAAACCTGAACACCACAACGTGGGTACGAGAGGGACAGCAATCATGACAGAAGAAACCTTTGACGCCGTGGTGATCGGCGGCGGACCTGCGGGTGCAACCGCCGCCGATGATCTGGCCAAAGCAGGCTGGCGCGTCTTGCTGCTGGACCGTGAGGGCCGAATCAAACCCTGCGGGGGCGCTATTCCGCCCCGTCTGATCAAGGATTTTGAAATTCCTGATCATCTCCTGGTGGCCAAGGTGCGTTGTGCGCGCATGATCTCCCCCAGCGACAACCGCGTAGACATCCCGATCGACAATGGATTTGTCGGCATGGTCAACCGCGACTCCTTTGACGAATGGCTACGCGAGCGTGCGCGCGAACACGGCGCGGTTCGCCAGCGTGGACGCTTTGAGAGCGTGAGCCAGGAAGCGGACGGCATGGCGCGCGTGCACTTTGAATCCATCCTCGCCAAACAGGTGACGGTGAGCAGCAGTGTGCGTGCACGACTGGTGATCGGTGCAGATGGCGCCCGTTCTGAAGTGGCACGCCAATGCGTGGAGGGGGCAGACCGCACGCGGTATGTGTTCGCTTATCACGAAATCATTGCCGCACCACCGCCCTCCGCGCAACACGACGCCGAGCGATGCGATGTCTACTACCGGGGCACACTGTCACCCGACTTTTATGGCTGGGTGTTCCCGCACGGTGACACCATGAGCGTGGGAACCGGCAGCGCAGACAAAGGGTTTTCGCTGCGAAGCGCTGTGGAGCGCCTGCGCGAAACCGCCGACCTGAAAGACGCCCCTACTCTGCGCAAAGAAGGTGCCCCCATTCCGCTCAAGCCCTTGCCTCGCTGGGACAATGGCAAGAACGTCATGCTTTGCGGCGATGCTGCCGGGGTGGTGGCGCCCTCTTCCGGTGAGGGCATTTACTACGCCATGGCCTGTGGGCGCATGACGGCCGAAGCGGCACACCAGTTTCTGCACACCGGGGCTGTCTCGGCCCTCAAGGCGCCACGCAAGCAATTCATGAAGGAGCACGGCCGCGTGTTCTGGGTGCTGGGCATCATGCAGTACTTCTGGTACAGCAGCGACAAGCGGCGCGAGAAATTTGTCAAAATCTGCGAAGACAAAGACGTGCAGCAACTGACTTTCGAGTCCTACATGAACAAAGTGCTGGTCCGCAAAAAGCCCATGGCGCATGTGCGCATCTTCTTCAAAGACCTGGGGCATCTGCTGGGTTTCGCGCGCACCTCATGAAATCATGGCGTGGTCTTGCGCTGGCCTTTGTGTTGAGCTTTGGCACGGCTGGCCTGGGCGGCTCGGTCACCGATCTGGGGCCCTGGTATCAGACCTTGCAACAACCCCCGTGGAAACCACCGGACTGGGCATTCGGTCCGATCTGGACCACGCTTTTCTCTCTCATGGCCATCAGCGGCTGGTGGGCCTGGCGCGTCACCTCGAATGCCGGTCGACGCCGTCAGGCCCTGGCGCTGTGGGCCTTCAATGGCCTGTGCAATGTGGCCTGGAGTTTTCTGTTCTTCAAACTGCAACGCCCCGACTGGGCCTTGATGGAGTGGGTGCTCCTGTGGTCATCCATCACCGCGCTGATGATGGCGTTGCGGCGCGACTCCAACCTGGCCGCCTGGTTGCTGTTGCCCTACCTGTTGTGGGTGAGTGTGGCGGGTCTGTTGAACCACGCAGTCATTGCACTCAATGGTCCTTTTCCGCGCGTGTTGCCTTGACCCAGTCAGACACGCGCAGCGCCATGTCGGCCGGCGCTTCCTCGTGCGCCAGATGACCGAGACCAGTGACCACCTCGTAATGCGCCAACGGTAAACCTTGTGCGAGCGGCCGGGTGGATTGCGGGTCGATGGTGCGGTCCCGCTCGCCGCACAGGATGAGCACCGGCGAATCCAGTTGCGACAGCCGTGGACTCCAGGCCGACAAGTCCCAGCGTTCCATCATCGTCAGCACACCGCGCACATGCACCGGCTGGGAGAACAGCCGTTTGTACAAGCTGACGCCTTGCGCCGACAGCCTGGACCCCGTTCCCAGCATCACCCGCTGAACCAGATCACCCCGCGCCGCCTGCTTGGCCATCAGCCATCCCGAGAGCGGATTGAGCGTGACCAGCTTGGCAGCAGGCGCAAACAACCAGCCAGCCCAACCCTTCATGGGCAACCAGGCCGGATTGAAGGCCACCAGCAACGGTTTGTCGGCGGTCTGCATCTGCAGCACGATTTCAGCAGCGACGGCCGCCCCGGCTGAATGGCCCACCACCACCGCCGGTTTCATCGCCATGGTGTTCAACAGGGCTTGCACCGCTTTGGCCATGCCTGGCAGCGTCATCAGCGCCGGATCTGCCGCACCGGTGAGTGCATGCCCGGGCAAGTCCACGCTCACCACCGTGAATTCACGGGCCCACAGTGGCATGAGTTCGCGCCAGGTGTGGGTGGATGCGCCTGTGCCGTGCAACAGCACCATGACAGGCCCGCGCCCCTGTTGCTGCACATGCCAGCGCACACCGGCGGCCTGGACAAACTGGCTGCAGGCCGTCAGCGGCCAGTCATCGCGCCAGGCCCGCCAGTCCAGTGGAGGATAGAGAAGGTCGAGCATCGCGCATGCTCAAGCAGTTGTGTCGTGCAGCACGACCCGCATCGCATCCGCCATGCGCGCCGACTGGGCATACGGCATGGGCAGGTAACGCGCCGCCATCAGGCGGGCCCATTCCTGCGCCAGCGGATCGGGTTGCATCGAGGTGTCCAGCCACAAGGCCGTGAGTCGATGTTGCCCCCACGCTTGTGCCAACGTCCTGGCGTCCCGTTGCGCTTCTTCGCGTCCGCCGATCCCGGCCAAATTGACATTGGCACGTCCATCGCTGAGCATCACCAGGACAGGCGTCACCCCCGAGCGAACCTGCTGCTGCGCCACCTCCAGTGCCAGACGCAACGCACTGGCCAGGGGCGTACCCCCACCGGCGGGCAGACCCGACAGTGCGCGCTTGGCACGCACCAACGACCGCGTGGGCGGCAGCAACACGTGGGCTTGTCCGGCCCGGAAGCTCAGCACACACACCTGGTCACGGCGGGCATAGGACTGTTGCAGCAACAACTCCACCGCCCCCTTGGCTTCTGCCAGTCGCTGTGCCGCAGCCGAACCGGATGCATCAACGGCGAAGATCAGGCAGGTGGAGGTGTGTTGGGCAAAGCGCTGGCAATGGAAGTCTTCGACGCGAATGGCCAACCTCGCCCCGTATTGCGGCGGCGCACGCAGGGCCTGACGTGGGATGGCAGAGCGCAAGGTCGCGAGGACATGCAGGCGGGCTCCCTGGTGGGGCTTGCCAGGACGCGGCGAGAGCGGGCGCCCCCGGTGCCGGCTGTGTCGAACCGCGCCTTGCTGTCCTTGAGAACCGGCACCACGCACGGCCTGGCTGTTGAGTTTCAACCGGTCCAGCAGTTGCTCGGGCAAAGCCGCCAGGGCCGCCTGCAACACCACGTCTTCGAGCGGCGGTGTCTCCTGCGGTTGCGGGGACGGCTCAGCAGATGCGTCCTGGTCGTCTGCGGGTGGCACCGCGTCGGGTGGCTCTTCCAACGGTGTCTCAGCAGACTCGGGCTCGGGCTCGGCATGGGCGTCAGCGTCGGAAGCAGGCAACACAGTGGCACGCGGCGCCAACACCCAGCGTGCGGCGCGCGACACATCTTGCGGCTCAACGGTCTGGCGGCGCTGCAATGCCGCCAGGATGCGCGCCAACCGGGCCGCCATCAGCGGCGCACGCAACGAGTCCACCCCCAGGGCCCAGGCCGTCTGGCACAAGGCCTGCAATTGCTCTTCACTCATCGCCACCTGCGACCAGTGGGCGCGGGCGTGCGCCACATCCTCGGGCTCAAAATCCGTCACGATCGGGTCGCGCAGCGTCAGCTCACGCAGATCAAGCCACAAGCCCAGTCGCTCAGCCAGGCTGGGCAGGATGCTGTTTTCGTCGTCCAGGGATTCATCCAGCGCGACAACGCCAAATGAGGTCGCCTCGCCAAGCAGGCTGCGGTCCTGCGCCTGCGCGATACGGGCGACCAACCCGATGTTGAGTCGCTCCGCCATGGGGAGTATCGCCACCCCTCCAGCGGCTTGCGCCAACAAGCCCGCCTGCCAGACCGGTCGACCCTGCGCCAGGGTGGCACTGACGTCCAGTCCACCCAGCAAGCGCTCGTCGTCCACATGCGAGGGAATACGCACCCCGGTGCTGACCATGGCTTTCAGGAGGGCCAGACACTGATCGCGGGCGGGGCCGTGGTGGGCACGCACCCAGGCACCTCCCAGTGCTGCGGGACTCACCGACAGTGCCGCCAATGCCCAACCCAGCTCGGAGCCAGCCTGGGACTCGGAGAGTTCCGACAGGCTCACCTCGGCAAGACTTCCTGCAAGGCCCGCTGCACGCGAGCATCCGAACCGGTGTCATCCAGGGGGTTACGCCGCAACCGGTGGCGCAGCACCAGCGGAGCCACCCGCCTCAGGTCGTCTGCCACGACCTGTTTTCGGGCATTCAGGGCGGCCATGGCGCGCAAACTGCGCATGAGCGTCAACTCGGCCCGCAGGCCATCGGTGCCCAGGCGCTGACACAGGTCCGCACACTGGTGCAGGATGTCGTCGCCCAACTCCAGTTCGGGCAGGCGCTTGCGCGCTGCCACAATTTTGCTGCGCAACTTCTGGTTACCACTGGACCAGGTGGTGCGGAACGCCTGCGGGTCGCGCTCAAAGGCGTCGCGCCTGCGCACCACCTCCACCCGCTGCGCCAAATCCTGCGGGGTCCTCACCTCGACCGACAAACCAAAGCGGTCGAGCAGTTGTGGCCTCAACTCACCCTCTTCAGGGTTGCCGCTTCCCACCAGGACAAAGCGGGCCGGATGACGCACGCTCAGACCTTCACGCTCCACCAGGTTTTCGCCCGAGGCGGCCACGTCGATCAGCAGGTCAACCAGGTGATCCTCGAGCAGGTTGACCTCATCGATGTACAAAAAGCCCCGGTTCGCCTGCGCCAACAAACCGGGCGCAAACGACTTCACGCCCTGAGACAGGGCTTTTTCCAGATCCAGTGCACCCACCACGCGGTCCTCGGTGGCTCCCAGGGGCATGTCGACCACCGGCACCGGGCGTGTCTCCACCTTGGGTTTGCTGGCCACGCCCGCCTGGCAATGCGGGCAGGCACCTGCCGGCCCCCCCGGATCGCAGCCATAGGGGCAGCCTGCCACGACCTTCAACGGCGGCAACAAATCGGCCAGCCCCCGGACCGCCGTGGATTTACCCGTGCCCCGGTCGCCCAGCACCAGGACCCCTCCCACGGTGGGATCAACCGCGACGATCTGGATCGCCAGAACCATGTCCTCTTGTCCAACGATTGCAGCAAAAGGGTAAGTGAGTGCCATAAACGATCAGTCCGATGAGTTCAGTCAGAAAAAACAGCCATTGCGTCAACTCAAGATGACACTTTACATCGATTTAGACTATGCCTCGAAAAAAGTGTCAAGACAAGAGGACATTCGCGCACGAATTCCAGGGTAGCCGGGTTCGCCCCGTGGCGTTGCAACGCTTCGGGATAGCAAGTTAATGAAGCCTCTGATAGCATGGTTCTCCCCTCCTCCCCGGTTGCGGGAGGAACCATGGAGTCAGCCGTGTCTCAAGCGTTTTTTCACACTGGACAATTGCCTGCCCCCACCTTGCCTTGGGAATGTCCAGGCACATGAAACCGACGATGGGTCATCATGGTGCACCGTCCAGGGGACACTCTGCCGGCGCGACGGAATATCAAGACAACGCCTGCAAGCACTCCCTGCTGTCTGTCATCGAGCAACAAATCATTCCTCGCCTGTTGCAGGCCAATTCCCTGACGAGTCCCCCCATCGTGGTCGGTGCCGGTGTGTTGCCCGCGCCCCCGGCCGCTGACATCGAAAAATTCGCCCTGGCTTGCGTGCACGCGGATGAAGCAGCGGCTCATGCCCGGCTCATGGGTTTTCGCCAACAGGGCTACACCACCGATCAATTGTTCCTGCAGGTGATTGCCCCGGCCGCCCGTTTTCTCGGCTTGCAGTGGGAACAAGATCAGCAGGATTTCAGCCAGGTCACGCTGGGTTTGTTACGCCTGCACCAGTTATCACACGAATTGGGCTATGCCTACCGCGATGGGCCACAGGAGGCTGGGGTGCGCCGTCGCATCATGCTGGCATCGGCCCCAGGTTCACAGCACCTTTTGGGGCTGACCATTGTGTCCGAGTTCTTCAGAAAAGAGCGCTGGCAGGTGGTGGTAGAAATTTCAACCACCGAACCCGACCTGACCCAGGCAGTCTCGAACGAATGGTTTGAAGTGGTGGGCCTGTCCGTGGGCGTGGTGGAGCAATTGGAAGATATTCCATCCCTCATTCAAACCCTGCGTCACCACTCACGCAACCCGGATCTGCGTGTGCTGCTGGGTGGCCCGGCCTTTCTCACGCGAGCCGTCGAGGCAAACAGCCTGGGGGCAGATGGCATCTCCCTCGACGCCGCCGATGCAGTCGTGCTCGCTGCGAAGTTGCTCGGGTCCGACAACGCCGCCTCCTGAGGCCAACTCAGGCCGAAACAGGCCAAGACGGCTCAGGGGCTCAGGGGCTCAGGGGCTCAGGGGCTCAGGGGCTCACAGCGCGTTGACCGGAATTTTCAGATAGGACGTGCCGTTGGCTTCCGGGGGCGGCATCTCGCCTGCGCGGATGTTGATCTGCACCGCCGGCAGAATCAGCACGGGCATCTCCAGGGTGGCGTCGCGCTGGGTACGCATCTCGACGAACTGCGCCTCACTGATTCCATCATGCACATGGATGTTCCTGGCTCGCTGCTCGGCCACCGTGGTCTCGAAAGCCACCGGACGGTTGTTCGGCGGGTAGTCATGGCACATGAAGAGCCGGGTCTGGGGGGGCAGGTTCAACAGTTTGCGCGCGGATGCGTACAGGGTCCTGGCGTTGCCACCGGGGAAATCACAGCGGGCCGTGCCGACATCGGGCATGAACAACGTGTCGCCCACAAACACGGCATCGCCCACCTGGTAGGCCACACAGGCGGGCGTGTGTCCGGGCACGGCCATCACCTGGCCACTCAACTCGCCGAAGCGAAACGTCTCCCCATCCTTGAGCAGCGCATCGAACTGCGAACCGTCCAGCCGAAATCCGGGTTCGAGGTTGAAGATGGCCTTGAACACTTGTTGCACCGCGGTGATCTGGTGGCCAATGGCGATCTGACCACCCAGCTGCTGCTTCAGGTAGGGCGCCGCGCTCAGGTGGTCGGCATGAGCATGGGTCTCCAGAATCCAGGCGACCTGGAGGCGATGCGTTTTCACATAGTCGATGACCTTGTTGGCCGACATGTGCTGGGTACGGCCTGACTTGGGGTCGTAGTCCAGCACCGAGTCGATGATGGCCGCAGCTGTGCCCGGACCGTTGTGGACGACATAGGTCACCGTCCAGGTAGCTGGGTCAAACAAGCCGTGTACTTGGGGCTGCAGCGTGGGATTGATCATGGGTTGTCTATCTGGATATATCGGTTTTTTATAGTCTATTGAAATACAATATATTAGTCAATATACTGTAGACTTCGCAGAACTTCTGCCTATCCCCGTGCATCCGACATGACCGACACGACACTCGACCTTCACGACATGCAGGCCGCCGCCGGCCGGGCCTGCGAGCTGATGAAGGTACTTGCCAACCCCGACCGCCTGCTCATTTGCTGCCATCTGTCACAGCAGGAACTGTGCGTGGGCGAACTCGAAGCCAGCCTGGGCATCCTCCAGCCGACACTCTCACAGCAACTGAGTGTGCTTCGCAATGCCGGGTTGGTGACAACGCGACGTGAGGGCAAGAACATCTTTTACCAACTCACCAGTGGTCCCGCGATGGCGGTGATGACCACGCTGTTTCAACAGTTCTGCCCGCCCGCAGGAACCAGGAGCAAACCATGACGCCGGATTGGACCCACTTCACCCCCTGGACGGCGCTCGCCGGCGGACTTCTGCTGGGCGTGGCTTCAGCCGCCTTCATCCTGGTCAACGGACGGGTGCTGGGCATCAGCGGAATCCTGGGAGGCCTCCTGTTGCCCCAGCGCAGCGACACCAGTTGGCGCGTGTTCTTCCTGTTGGGACTGGTGCTGGCGCCGGCCACCCTGTCCTGGCTGGCCCCCGGCCTGATCAGCGCCCCGCGCATCGAAGCGGGCAACGCGGCCATCGTGGCCGCTGGCCTCCTGGTGGGCTTGGGCACGCGCTATGGCGCTGGCTGCACCAGCGGCCATGGCGTGTGTGGACTGTCAAGGCTGTCGCCGCGATCGCTGGTGGCCACGCTGGCCTTCATGGCCTCGGGCTTTGCCATGGTCTTTGTCGTGCGTCACCTGATCTGATGGCTAGGAGACCTTTCATGCACCGCTTTGCTGAATTCGTGGTGGGCCTGCTATTTGGCTGGGGCCTTTTGATCGCTGGCATGACCGACCCCGGCAAGGTGATCGGCTTCCTGGACCTGGCAGGCGCCTGGGATCCGTCGCTGGCCTTCGTCATGGGCGGCGGCATTCTGGTGGGTCTGTTCGGCTTTACCGTGGCCAAACGCCGCACGACAAGCTTCCTGGGCTCGGCAATGCATCTGCCCACTTCGCGTGAGATTGACCGCCGTCTGGTGTGGGGTTCGCTCACCTTCGGCGCAGGTTGGGGGCTGGCAGGCTTTTGCCCGGGTCCGGGTATCGTTGCCATGGGGGCAGGTGAGCCCAAGGCCGCGCTGTTTGTCCTGGCCATGATGGCCGGCATGCTGGTGTTCGAGGGACTGGATCGTCGGGCCAAAGGCTTGGCCTCACCAAGCACCGACACCTGAAGTGGACCAGTCCTCATCCCATGCGTCGCCCGTTACGAGTCATTGTCGGAAATAGAACTCACCGATCGCCTGGTCATACAAAGCTGGCGTTTGCTCATGGCCAACCGACTTGGCCAGATTGACCACTTCATTGCGCACGTTTCGCAGCACGCGATCCACTGAAATGCCTGGCTTGACCATCTCTTTGATGAACACGCGTGTGAACAATCCATTTTTCTCGGTGTCGTTCTGACCCAGCTTGTCCAGGGCCTGCTGGCCTGAGCCCGCTGAAAAAATAATCATCTGGCCGGTGGCCGCCGAAGTGGGCGCCAAGCCTCTTCCGCCAAGCGCACGCCCTTGCCCTTTGAAGGGGTTATCCCTGCATGCGTCGATGACCGCCAGGGCGAACTTGGTCTTTCTATCCTGCAAATCATCGAGGATACGTTGGAGTTGTATGGCCTCGTCCTTGACTTGCTCCTCATGATCCCCTTTGATGTCAACGGGCAAAAGGTAATTGGCATTGCCCAACTGAACACCATGCCCGGCATAGAACACCAGCACCTCATCGCCCCCCTGAACCTGCTGTCGGAAGTCCCTCAAGGCTTGCTTGAATTTTTTTTCATCCAGATTCAGATGTTTCCACACCTTGAATCCAACAGACTCCAGGGTCCTGGCCATTGAATCCGCATCCATCCCGGCGTTATTGAGTTTGGGCACATCCCGATACAAGTCATTGCCAATCACCAGGGCTTTACGGTTGGCAAAGATTGGTGGGGATGGGGGTTGAGTGTTGACCGGTGGTGCAGCTTCAGTCTTGGCAGCTTGGGCAACGGCCAGCGCGTTGGCCTGCTGTAACTGAGCCAGCAGCTCCCGCATTTTTTCAAGTTGTAGCGCCAGGTTTTGCTTCTCAAGCTCGATGGCTTGGCGCTCTTTGATTAAATGCTGAACCTCGCTGGACGCAGTGGTCGTCGACGTGATGTTGGCTGCGCTGGAGGTTGTGATGGCCGGCTGAGCGGATGTCGACTGACTTGGTGCTGCAGGTTTTACAGGTACCGCGGCTAGCGTGGTGTCAGCGCCACCCTGAAATTTCAGTGCCAGTAGCGGAACAGGTTTTCTATTCAGGAACGACTGCTCGACCGATTCAATCAAAATGGCAAGCCAATTGCTCAAAATCTCATGGTTGGGGCCAATCCGACCTGCTCTGGCCTCTTCGCGGAATTGGCCTGTGCCCGCCCCCTTGGGAGGCACGATGAAAAGATCGAGGTCTATGCCTAGGCCGCTGTATTGCTGTACGCGAAGCTCGGCCATGAGCAAGCTCTTGTTCTGCAAGGGACCCAACTCATGAAAGCCCGGGATCAAAGGGCTCCACCACTCGCTTTGGGTGGCTGTATTGACGAGCCAATTGGACATGTTCCCCAACTGAAAAACGCGAGAGCATTTGTTGATGAGTCCATTCGGCGATGTGCCATGAAGACTCACCAAAAAGTGGTAAATGTTGGAAGGGTCCGAACTGCAGGACGTAGCGCCCCACTTCACGCCAGAGCGGGTATACCGGACCACCATGAAGGGTATGTCCGCGTCTGGGGAACTGTTTTTCAGAACCAGGACGTCCCAGTTGAAACCAGTTCTGGGGATAGAAGCTGTTCGGGTCACCTGCCACTGCCCAGGAGGAAGCGGGGTCCCTGCGTCACCTGACAAGACCAGATGATCTTTGTAAACCGCCCCCACGGTGGGTTGCGCCTGTGCAGTGGCGACACCACATACCCACAACGCAATCAGGAAGCCCGTGTGCACACTAAAAAAGGTGAGCTTGCATTGAACTCTTGCAAGAAAATGCGCAATGAAAAGCATAGGGCTTGTTTGGGCAAATGATCGGGCCACGGGGCCTAGAAGATTGATTATGCTAGATTGGTCATGTCCGCAACGGGGCATGACACCCCATGAAGCCCGCAGAAAGACAGCAGTCTGGCCATCAAGCCATCCCCAACCCCAGAATCAGGCCCCATGAATCTCCTCACTAGAACTGCTTCGCGGTTGATTGGCATGATGATCGCATGCCTGCTTTTCGGGCTGATGGGGTGTGCGAGCCAGGTCCGCCAGGACAGTTCTCCTACCCGTGAAGCCGTCGAGAAACAGTTGAATTTCGTGGACATCGCCAAGTTCGACAAAGACCTGGCGGCCTCCCTCGCCTCTGATCTCGCCGAAGTCAACGTTCTTTTTTATGCCAAGGTCAGCCCCAATCAAATTCCTGATCGACTTCAGCAATGGATATCAGTGGTCGAAAATGCCGGGGGCAAAGTCAGGGTTGAACAGCCACCGAATGAGCCAACGCCAAGAGCCATACCGCCACTCCTGAGCTTGCTGGGTACCGCTTACTCCGCCTTCAAGGATCAGCTCAAAGCCCAACCCGAACTGTATCGCAGTGCAGCCAGAGGAAGGCAAGTGGTCATCGCGCTGGAGCGATCACCAACTGGTGATTTGCTGGTCGAAAAAATCCAATTCATCAAGTGATCCTTCGCCGTGAAACGTCTCCCGATCCACATTTGCCTTCGCGCATGCCTCTCTGCCCTCTTTAGCCTTGCCGTAGGCATCGTGGCGGCTGCGGATGGACGTCATGCCTTGATCATCGGCATTGGTCAATATTCCGAAGCCTCCAACACATCCCCCCTGCCGGGTGTTCCGCAAGACATGGTCAACGCACGGCGCATGGCCAACGAGATGGGGATACCCGATGCATCGATTGTCATGATCCGGGATGGGCAGGCCACCAAAGCCAATATCCAGAGGGAGTTCGAAAAACTGGCAGACAAGGTACAAGCCGGAGACCGCGTCTTCATTTACCACTCGGGTCACGGCACTCGCTATTCCAGGGGCAACAGCTGCCTGCAAGGGCTTCAAACCTACACAACGGGCATCTTCACCGTCAATGACATTCTCAGTGATGAAGAAATAGCGTCTTACACCAAACCGATCAGCCAAAAGGCGGACAAGGTCGTGGTGATGATCGACGCGTGTTTTTCAGGAGGCGTCATCAATCCAGCGACCCGATCGCTGAGTCAACGGCTCGCCATTCGCCCCAAGTTCAATAACTTCAGCGAGCAACGATGTGAAAACGTGGGTGTGAACCAGGCTGCAACAAGAGGTCTGCTCGGTGAGATCAAGCGGCTTGGCATCAACGAGGAAAATTTCGTGCAAATCGCTGCGGCCAGAGACAACGAAGTCAGTTGGGACACCCCGTCCCTCGGCGGTCTGGCAACACACACCCTCACACAATGCCTGACCGGCGATGCGATAGACCTGAATCGAAGTGGTGCGGTTTCATTGGAAGAGGTTCGGGCCTGTGCGCAAGCCAAACTCGACGCCATCATGAAACCCCATGAAAAAGCCGGTTTGCTTCCATCGACCATCCAGGTCAGGGGCAACCGCAACCTGATTCCTGTCGCCGTTCAAAAGCCTCCCGCCACGGAAGTGGCCGCTGCAACGCCTGTCAGTCAAGAGGTGGCAAACACCATCAGCAACTCATCCGATCGCCACTCATCCGACAGCAACAAGGAGCCGAGTCTCTCCCCGCCCATCCAGGCACCCCCGAGTCAGACAGTCGCAAGCCCGGTTGGCACGACTGCTTCGCCACCTGATGTTGTCACGACACCTGCTCGACCAGAACTGACCAAACCGGCCATCCATATGCAAAGGCCTGTTTCACCCGCTGTCCCCGTCAAGCCCATCGCTGAAGAGCCGCTACTAGCCTCTTTGGCCACATTGAAAGATATCGAACAACAACGCAATCCCAGACGCCAAGTCGATGTCCAAGTTGCCAAGCGCTCCTTACGGATTGGGCGAGATCTGCTGGAGCTGAATATCAAGTCCAGTCACGATGGCTATGTCTATTTGGTCCTGTTGGGGAGTGATGCCAAGAGTTTTTACCTGCTGTATCCCAACGGACTCGATCAGGACAACCGCATCCAGGCCGGCAAGTTGCTGAAACTGCCCAATCCGGACTGGCAAATCAAGGCTGCCGGACCCGTTGGAACGGATCACATACTGGTCATGGTGTCAGCGTCTCCTCGAAAGCTGGACAAGCTCACCCTAGCAACACCCACTGCTGCAGAGCCTTTCACGTTCGCACTCAATGACTTGGATGGCCGTTCCGCATTGATCAACTTTTTAACCGGCACGGGTGTTGATGGCCGGTCAGAAACCTTCGGCGCCAAGATCGTCAGCGTGAAGGAGGTGCCATGAAAAAAGTGGTTTCAATGATTCTGATGTTGGCACTCGCGTCGCTGGTTGCCGCACAGCCCATGAAGAGTGCCACAGTCGACCAGCTGGTTGACCAACTGGCGGGGCCTGATCAACCCAAGACCCGCAGCCTGCGCAATCTCAAGCCAGAACCCCGCAATATCGACTTGCTGATCCAGTTCGACTTCGACTCGGCCAAATTGCAAGCGTCCAGCAAACCCCTGTTGGCCAATTTGGCTGCGGCCATGCGCGCCGATCGATTGATGGACATCCGCTTCCATGTCGAGGGTCACACAGACGCCAAGGGCACTGAGGCCTACAACCTCAATTTGAGCCAGAAACGCGCCGACTCTGTGGTTCACTACCTGATTGAACTTGGCATCCCCAGTGAGCGACTTGCGAGTTCTGGCAAGGGCTTCAGCGAACTGCTGTTCCCCGATCAACCGCACGCCATGGAAAACCGCCGAGTCCGGATCGTCACACTGCCATGAAACGTTTTTGTTGTGCTCTTTTGTTTTTTTCAATCGGCTTGTCATTTGCTGACACGACCTATCTGGTCAGCCGAGAAGAAATGCAGGCCTCCAATGAGGCCCCCCTTCAGATGACCCCGCGAACGAGCCCCGTCAAAGACGCTCCACGGATTGAACTGATCACGCCCAAAGTACCTGGCACCGTGGGTTCGCCCACCGTGATTGATTTGAGATTTCAAGCCACGACCCCTGGCGACATCAAGCCTGAATCGTTCAAAGCGCTGTATGGAACATTTCAAATTGACATCACAAAGCGATTGCTGAGTGTGGCGAAGGTCACTGGGAGTGGGGTTCGCGTGGAAGAAGCCTCTCTTCCCAAGGGGCGCCATAAGCTATTGCTGGTGGTGGAGGACAGCCTGGGGCGAACCGGCAATCAAACGGTTGAGTTTGAGGTCAATTGAGCCGGGGGGCGGTTTTCGCACAGGTGTGCGCTACTTGGCAGGGTATCGGGGAGGGTGGAAATGGCCTCTCGGATGGAGCACACGCACCAGCAACAATTCTTCTTCTGCCACGATCACCCGTAGACAAGTCAAGATCAAACCGGGTCTTACCCTTCGGGCCAGACGGACGCAGCCACCCCAAAAGAAAAAGCCGTTGATGACAACGGCTTTTTAAAGGTACCTGGCGGAAACGGAGGGATTCGAACCCTCGATGGGGCTCTACACCCCATACTCCCTTAGCAGGGGAGCACCTTCGGCCACTCGGTCACGTTTCCTGATGCTTCTATTATGCCTGAACCTGGTCCAGGTCAAAGGCCTTGTGCAAGGCCCGCACGGCCAGTTCCATGTATTTCTCGTCGATGACCACCGAGGTCTTGATTTCGCTGGTGGAGATCATCTGGATGTTGATGCCCTCCTCGCTCAGCGAGCGGAACATCTTGCTGGCCACGCCCACGTGGCTGCGCATGCCAATGCCCACGATGGACACTTTGCAGATCTTGGTGTCGCCCATCAACTCGGTGGCGCCCAAGGCTGCCATGACGCCGGATTTGAGCAGGTCGCAAGCGCGCGCGTAGTCATTGCGGTGCACGGTGAAGCTGAAATCGGTTTTGCCATCCTTGCTGATGTTCTGGATGATCATGTCGACTTCAATGTTGGCTTCGGCCACAGCGCCCAAAATTTGATACGCAATACCCGGCTTGTCCGGCACGTTGCAGAGTGAAATTTTGGCTTCGTCACGGTTGAAGGCGATGCCCGATACGATGGCTTGTTCCATTTGTTCGTCTTCCTCGAAGGTGATGAGGGTGCCGGAGGCGGCTTCTTCCTGCAGGTCGATGTCCCAGGGCGTGAAGCTCGACAGCACGCGCAGGGGGACTTTGTATTTGCCGGCGAATTCCACCGAGCGGATTTGCAGCACCTTGCTGCCCAGCGACGCCATCTCGAGCATTTCCTCGAAGCTGACGGTGCGCAGACGGCGTGCCTCGGGCACGACGCGCGGGTCGGTGGTGTAGACACCGTCCACGTCGGTGTAGATCAGGCACTCATGCGCCTTGAGAGCGGCCGCCACGGCCACGGCCGAGGTGTCGGAGCCGCCCCGTCCCAGCGTGGTGACGTGACCGTGGTCGTCCATGCCCTGAAAGCCGGTGATGATGACCACCTTGCCGGCGTTCAGGTCGGCGCGCACGCGAACGTCATCGATGGATTCGATGCGGGCCTTGGTGTAGGCGCTGTTGGTCTTGATGGGAACTTGCCAACCCGCGTAACTGACCGCCGGCATACCCTCGGCTTGCAGCGCAATGGCCAGCAGTGCCGACGAGGCCTGCTCGCCGGTGGCCGCCAGCATGTCGAGTTCACGCAGGGTGTCGGTCTGGCTGACGCCGGGCTGGAGTTCTTTGGCCAGGCCAAGCAGGCGGTTGGTCTCGCCGCTCATGGCGGACGGAACCACCACCATCTGGTGGCCGGCGCGCGCCCATTTCGCCACGCGTTTGGCGACGTTGCGGATGCGCTCGGTGGACCCCATCGAGGTGCCACCGTATTTGTGGACGATCAATGCCATGGTGTTTGAATAAGGTCAGGCAAAACCTAGGGATTGTACCAACCCAGACTGTCGCCCTCGCGCCGGACGGACCCGGCCCCCACCCGCAGATCGATCCGGTGCCCACGGGTGGTGCAGGCCTGCACCTGATGGACCAACTGATCCAGTTGGGCCGTGCTGGGCCGCGCAGCGGGGTCATCGAGCGTGCCCAGCCAGTGGCGCAACAGGTTGGCCATGCGGGCTGGGGTGAGTTGCTGCAGTGCCTGCAGGCGCGGCGGCAAGCCCGTGACCTGCGCATCCAACAACGCCAACTCGACCAGCAAGGCTTGCGCCTGGGCGGCATGACGGGCACTGCGCGCCAGGGTCTGTCGAATGGTGGGAAAGCAGGCCTCCAGCACGGGCATCACGTCGCGCCGAATGCGGTTGCGGGTGTAGCGCACATCGGTGTTGGTGGGGTCTTCCATCCACCTGATGTCACACGCCGTCAGCCAATCACGCAAGGCTTGGCCCGGCACCTCCAGCCAGGGGCGATGGAAGGTGAGGCCGTGTCGCTGCCCCCGCGCTGGCATGGCGGCCAACCCAGGCAGGCCCGCACCGCGTGACAGGGCCAGCAGCACGGTTTCCGCCTGGTCATCGGCGTGCTGGGCCAGGGCCACGTCGTGCACATCCGGCCAGTGTTGCTGCACCGCCTGGGCCATGGCGAGATAACGGGCCGTGCGCGCAGCCTCTTCGGGGCTTTGGCCCTGTGCCGCCCGTGCGTCCACTTTCACCACCTGCAGGGGCACCCCCCAGCGATCGCACCAGTGCTGGCAGTGTTGGGCAAAGCTGTCGGCGGCGTCTTGCAACCCATGGTGCACATGAATGGCCCGCACCAGACCCGGCCAACGCTGGCAACAGGCCAGGAGCAAGGCCATGGAGTCGGCGCCCCCGCTCAAGGCCACGGCCACCGGCAGGTCAGGGGCGAAATGGTCCAGGGACAACGCCGGCGGCATGGGTTGCGCAAGGGGAACCGTGGGGTGAACAGGGTCACCCTGCGCGGGCACGCGGCCCGCGGAATACGAGGACGGTGCAGCTGTCAGGGGTTCAGCGCGATTCGGCCTTGGTGTCCGAGAAGCGGCCATAGCTTTGCAGGCGCTCGTAGCGGCGGTCGAGCAGTTCCTTGACCTTCAGGTCCGCCACCTGACGCCAGGCGTCGTTGAGACCGCGCTTGAGCGCCGCCGACATTTGCTGCGGATCGCGGTGCGCACCACCCAGGGGTTCGTTGATGATCTTGTCGATCAGACCCAGGGCTTTCAGGCGGTGCGCCGTGATGCCCAGGGCCTCGGCGGCGTCTTCGGCACGCTCGGCGGTTTTCCAGAGGATGGAGGCGCAGCCTTCGGGGCTGATGACGGAGTACACCGAGTACTGCAGCATGAGCACCTGGTCGGCCACGCTGATGGCCAGTGCCCCGCCCGAGCCCCCCTCGCCAATGATGGTGGTGATGATGGGCACTTCGAGCTGGGCCATCTCGAAGATGTTGCGCCCGATGGCCTCACTCTGGCTGCGCTCCTCGGCATCGATGCCGGGATAGGCGCCCGGGGTGTCCACAAAGGTGAACACCGGCAGCTTGAATTTCTCGGCGGTTTTCATCAGGCGCAAGGCCTTGCGGTAGCCCTCGGGGCGGGTCATGCCGAAGTTGCGCAAGGCGCGCTCTTTGGTGTCGCGTCCCTTTTGATGACCCAGTACCATGCAGGGCTGGCCGTTGAAGCGCGCCAGGCCGCCCACAATGCTCAGGTCGTCGGCAAAGTGCCGGTCACCGTGCATCTCCACGAAGTCGGTGAAGATGTGGCCAATGTAGTCCAGCGTGTACGGACGCTCGATGTGGCGTGCGATCTTGGTGATTTGCCAGGGTGACAAATCGCTGTAGATGTCCTTGGTGAGTTGCTGGCTTTTCTTGGCCAGCTGCTCGATTTCTTGCGAGATATCGACGGCCGATTCGCTTTGCACATATCGCAACTCTTCAATCTTGGATTCGAGTTCGGCGATCGGCTGTTCAAAATCGAGGAAGGATTTTTTGGCCAACGGGGCTCTCCTGATTCAATACGCCACTGGCACGGGGTCCAGGGATCTCCAAATATACCAAGTTGCCACACTGCAGTATGGCGCCCAGGCCTGGGCCACCTCGCGGGCCTCGCTGCGGCTGACCGCCTCACCCGAAAAATAGTTGCGACTGATGCCATTGATGAGGCCCACGTCGTCCAGGGGCAGCACATTGGGACGCATGAGGTGAAACATGAGAAACATCTCGGCCGTCCAGCGACCGATGCCACGAATGGCCACCAACTCGGCAATGATCTCGTCATCGGACATGTGCGTCCAGGCTTTCACGGACACTTGCGCTTGCTCGAAGTGCAAGGCCAGATCCACCAGGTACTCCACCTTGCGCGCGGACAGGCCGGCCTCGCGCATGTCATCCACCTTGAGTTTGAGCACCTGGCCGGGCGTGAGGCGGCGGGAGAGCTTGGTGAAACGGTCCCACACCGTTTGCGCGGCTTTGACGGAAATTTGCTGACCCACGATGCTGCGCGCCAGCGTGACAAACGCGTCCCCGCGCGACTCCAGTCGCGCCTCACCGAACTGGGGGATCAGGCGCTTCATGACCCGATCGCTCTTGGTGAGGTGACGGCAGGCGTCGTCCCAGTAGGCCGGCACGGTGATGACAGTGCGGGTGGCGTTCATCAGCCACGCTCCCAGGTGGTGCCGCCGGCGCTGTCTTTGAGCACGATGCCTTGGGCTGCGAGTTCCTGGCGGATGGCATCGGCTTGCGCAAAATCCTTGGCCTGCTTGGCAGCAGCGCGCGCGTCAATGCGTGACTGGATGGTGGCCTCATCCAGGCTGACGCCCGCCTGGAGAAACTGCTGCGGGTCGTCTTGCAGCAAGCCCAACACGCCACCCAGGGCCTTGAGCAGGCCGGCGAGTTTGGCGGATTGGCTTCGGTTGACTTCACTGGCCAGGTCAAACAGCACAGCCACCGCCTCGGGGGTGCCAAAGTCTTCGTCCATGGCGGCCTTGAAACGGGCGGCTTCGGGGGTAGCCCAATCGAGCGTGGTGGGTGCGGGAGGCACCGAGGCCAGCGCGGTGTACAGGCGCTTGAGGGCGGCACGGGCGTCGTTGAGGTGGGCATCGCTGTACTGCAGCGGGCTGCGGTAATGGCTGCGCACGACAAAAAAGCGCACGGTTTCGGCGTCAAAACTCTGGAGTACGTCGCGAATGGTGAAGAAGTTGCCCAGGCTCTTGGACATCTTTTCGTTGTCCACGTTGATGAAGCCGTTGTGCATCCACACCCGCGCCAGGGGCTGGCCCGAGGCGCCTTCGCTTTGCGCAATTTCGTTTTCGTGGTGCGGGAACTGCAAGTCTGCGCCGCCGCCATGGATGTCGAAGGTCGTGCCCAGCATCTCGCAACTCATGGCCGAGCACTCGATGTGCCAGCCCGGACGACCGGGGCCGAAGGGGCTGTCCCACTTCACGTCGGCGGGCTCGGTGGGCTTGGCGCTTTTCCACAGCACAAAGTCGAGCGGGTCGTCCTTGCCGTCGAGGACCGCCACGCGTTCTCCGGCATGCAGTTCGTCGAGTGACTTGCCCGAGAGCTTGCCGTAGCCGGAAAACTTGCGCACGGCGTAGTTCACATCGCCATTGGGCACACGATAAGCCAGACCGCGTTGCTCCAGCTGGCTGATGATGCCCAGCATTTGCGGCACGTAATCGGTGGCACGCGGCTCGTGGGTGGGTCGCTCGATGCCCAACGCATCCGCGTCCTGATGCAAGGCATCGATCATGCGATCGGTGAGTGCGCGGATGGTCTCGCCGTTCTCCAGGGCACGCTTGATGATCTTGTCGTCAATGTCAGTGATATTGCGCACGTAGGTCACGCGCAGGCCGCTGGTGCGCAACCAGCGCTGCACCACATCGAACGCCACCATGGAGCGGGCGTGGCCCAGGTGGCAGAAGTCGTACACCGTCATGCCGCACACGTACATGCGCACATGACCGGGTTCGAGCGGGACAAAGGGCTCCAGCGCACGCGTGAGCGTGTTGTGAATGCGTAAGGACATGGACGGATTGGGCAAGGTGTTGAGTCGTTCTGTCAACACGGGTGAACCAGCAGGCTTGGAGGGTGCGCTGAATTACAATGCGAAGTATAAATCGCCTCGCCTGCATCGTCCTTGTGCCCTCTGCATGCCGAGCCCGACCGATGACCGCCCACACCGTCTTGACTCACCCTCTTACCCGCCATGCACGCCAGTTGCTGCTGTGCTGCCTGATGAGCGTGTGCTCACTCGTCTGGGCGCAGCTTGAGCGGACCACCACGGGTGACCTGGTGGACCACTTCAGCGTGCAGCAATTGATGCGTCAGGCCCGCTACGCTGAGGCCCTGGCGCAAACCGAACGGTATCTCACCGAACACCCCAGGGACCCGCAGATGCTGTTCATGCGCGCCAAGTCCTTGATGGAATTGCGGCGCACCGACGAAGCGTTCGATCAACTCAGCGCATTGGTGCAGCAATATCCCGAGTTACCCGAGCCCTACAACAACCTGGGCGTGATCCAGGCGTCCCGAGGTCAACTCGACCAGGCGCGTGAGTCCTTCGAAATGGCCCTGCGCAACCACCCCAACTACGATGTCGCCCTGGAAAACCTGGGCGATGTGCTGCTGCGCCAGGCGCGCCTGGCCTACGAAAAATCGTTACAAATCAACCCCGCCAGCAAGACCCTGCCTCGCAAGTTGCAGGCATTGCCCACACCATGACCCTGTTTCACCGTTTCTCCCCGCGCTCGCTGGGCACCAGCCTGACTGCGCCCCTGCTGGCGTTGCTGATCGCACTGGTTGGCAGCACCCCTGCTGGCGCACAAACCGATGCCGCACCCCGCGTGAAATTTGCCACGTCGCAGGGCGAGTTTGTGGTCGAGGTGTACCCCGACAAAGCGCCCAAAACCGTGGCCAACTTCCTGCAATATGTGCAGGACAAACACTACGATGGCACCCTCTTTCACCGTGTCATCAACAACTTCATGGTGCAGGGTGGCGGCTACGACACCCGCTACATGGAGAAGACCACGCGCGCGCCCGTGCGCCATGAAGGCCGGGAAGCCCTGGAAAAAGGCGGCCCGCGAAATGTCGTGGGCACACTGGCCATGGCGCGAACCAACGACCCGCACTCGGCCACCGCGCAATTCTTCATCAACGTCAAAGACAACGACTTCCTGAACCCGACACCGATCCCGCCGGGAGACCCGGTGCCACGCTTCGAGTACGGCGGTCGCACCTACACCAACATCGCACGTTCGCAACTCGAGAACGCGCCGCAGCTCTTTGGCTACACCGTGTTTGGCCGGGTGGTGTCGGGCATGGAGGTGGTGGAACGCATCAAGGCCGTCCCCACCGGTTCGGGTGGCCCCTTCCAAACCGACGTGCCCCGCACGCCGGTTGTCATTCAATCCGCAACCTTAGTGAAGTGAGTATTTTCATGAGCCAACCCCGCGTTGAACTGCACATCCTCGACCACGGCGTCATCACCCTCGAGCTCGATGCCGAGAAAGCACCCAAGTCGGTCGCCAATTTTTTGGCGTACGTGAACAAGGGGCACTTCGACAAAACCATTTTCCACCGCGTGATCCCTGGCTTCATGATCCAGGGCGGCGGCTTCGAGCCGGGCATGACGCAAAAGCCCACCGACGAACCCATCGAGAACGAAGCCAACAACGGCTTGCGCAACGACCACTACACCGTGGCCATGGCGCGCACCGGTGAGCCCCACTCGGCCACAGCACAGTTTTTCATCAACGTGGCGAACAACGACTTTCTCAACCACACCGCGCCGTCCCGCCAGGGCTGGGGCTATGCCGTGTTTGGCAAAGTGGTGGCAGGCACCGAGGTGGTCGACAAGCTGGCTGCGGTCAAGACCGGGCGACGCGGTTTTCATGATGATGTCCCGAAAGAGGACGTGGTCATCGAAAAGGCCGTCGCCCTTTGAGTGGCGAGGGGCATGCATGTCAAATGCCGGTCCCATGCCTGCTGCACGCAGGTTGATCGCTGGCTGATGGCGCTCCACTGCCCTCACGCATGACCACGCCGACACCCAAGCGCCCCGCCCCACTGTCTGCCACCCCCCCTGTGGCGGTGGATGCCCGGTCCTGGTCGTGCATTGATTTCATCTCCGACCTGCATTTGTGCGAGCAGCAGCCCCGCACCATGGATGCGTGGCAACACTACCTGGACACCACGCCGGCCCAGGCGCTCTTCATTCTGGGTGACCTCTTTGAAGTGTGGGTGGGGGACGATGTGCTGGATGCGCCCGCCAGTACCTTTGAACGCGCCTGCGTAGACACCTTGAAACGCGCCAGCGAGCGCATGACCTTGCACTTCATGTGCGGCAACCGGGACTTCCTGGCCGGCGAAACGCTGATGCAACGCGCTGGCATGCGCGCCCTGGCCGACCCATCCCTGCTGCAACTGGGCACCCAACGTGTGCTGCTGAGCCACGGGGACGCCTGGTGCCTGGACGATCACGACTACCTGGCCTTTCGTGCCGAGGTCCGCAGCCCAGCCTGGCAGCAGGCCTTCCTGGCCCGCCCCCTGTCCGAGCGACTGGCGCTGGCTCGCGAGATGCGCAGCGCCAGCGAGTCACGCAAGCGCAGTCACACCACTGACGCCGATGTGGATGAAGCGCTGGCATCAGCGTGGCTGACCGCCTGTGATGCCCAGATGTTGGTGCATGGCCACACCCACCGACCCGCCACCCACCCGTTGCCCTTGGGGCAGACGCGATGGGTGCTGAGCGACTGGGATGCAGACGCCACCCCGTCACGGCTGCAGGTGTTGCGCTGGCAAGGCGAGTGGCAGCGCCTGACGTTGCCCCCCCTCGACCACCGCGCCCGATGACAGGTCACGCCCTCTCGGCGTGATCGGCCACCGCAGGGGATGCGGTTGCGCCCCTCAAGTGGTCTTGAGCAAACCTTTGAGCGCTGTTTGCAAACGACGCGCCTGATCCGCGTCGTAGCTGGCGCCCAGCACGCGCGCGGTGTCCAGTGTCCAGGTCTGTGCCGGTGCCGGATCGTTGCGGCGGGTGAGCATTTGCAACTGCAAGGCACGGCGAGCGGGCACATGGGCGGCGGGGCTGGGCACATCGGCGGCCATCTCGAGGCGCAGCAAAGCCTCGGCGGCGTCTCCACTCGGCGATTGCGAGACGGCCTGCACCCAGGCCTGGCGCTGGGGTGCCTGTAAACGGCTGCCCAACTCCTTCAACGGGGGGATCTGATCGGCCTGGCGTTGTTCCCAGGCGGTGAGCAGTTGGGTCAGCGCCTCGCCGTGGGCTTGTGCGGCCAGTTTGCGCAAGGTCTGCTGGGCCTGCTCAAGCGCATTGCGCTGGGCGCGAAAGGCGGTATCGCCCAGACGCGGGCCGCGGGCATCCATGCCCTCTCGGCCATCACGTCCTTCACGGCGATCAAAGCCACGGGCACTGTCGCGCGGGCCGCGGGCATCGCGACCATCCCGACCGCCGGGTCCCCCTGGACGGCCTCGGTCCCCCGGGCGGGCACCTCGACCGTCACGACCGGTGGCCGGTTCGGTGCGTTTCTGACCCGGACGGTCATCCCCGCGAACGGCGACAACGGGCTTCTTGGCCACGGTGGGCGCAGGTGCTGGCGGTGCAGCAATGGCGGCTTCAGCAGCGGGGGGCTCAGTCGTGTCTGACGGGGCAGCGGTGGCGGACTCGGCCGACTCATCACCGGAGTTGACGGGCGTGTCTGTGGTTGCATCACTTGGGGCGAGCGCAACGTCTTGCGTGGGGAGCGCAGCAGCCGTCTCGGACGGCGTGTCTGCTGACGGCTGCTCGGCGGGCGCACTGGCGACCGCTTCTGTCGCAGCAGGCTCAGGTGCGGGCTCTCCAGCGGCAGCCAAGCCTGCTCCCGTGGCCGCTGCAGCCAGTTCGCTGCTCGCGGCCTCTGCGTGGGCTGCCGTGGCCGCCGCCACAGCCGCTGCCTGGCCCCGGGTGGCCTGCTCCAGGGCTTGCATGGCGGCGCGGATCTGGGCGGCATCGCCACGCTGGGTGGCACTCTCGAGTGCCTTGGCGGCTTGAATGACCGCCTGATCTAGCGCGGAGACGGCTGCAGCAGCCTGCTCGCGCTGCTGGGTCTTGCGCTGGAAGGCTTCGTCGATGGGCTTGCGGAAGGCGTCCCAGAGCTTTTGTTCCTGGCGGCGATCCAGCGCCACCCCCTGCGACTCCTGTTGCCAGCGCTGTTGCAGAGATTTCACGGCATCGATGCGCAGGTGCGGTTCTGCCGACAGGGCCTTGGCTTCCTCGATCAACGCGTGTCGCTGCGCCAGGCTGGCCTTCTGCACGGCGGCCAGGGGACCCTGAGCCGCCTGGAAGGCCGCTTTCCACAGGGGCTGCACTTCGTTGAACACTTTTTCGCTGACATGACCGGCCTCGCGCCAGCGGTCGGAGAACTGATAGAGGGCACGGTTGACGGCCTTCCAGTCGGGGCCCGACGCGTGCGCAGCCGCCCAGGCCTTGAGCTCTTCAATCAGGGCCAACCGTTGAGCACGGTGCTCAGCGCTTTCGGCGCGCACTTTGTCGAGCCAGCTTTCCACCACCTTGTGCGCGCGGTTGCACGCCTGGTCAAAGCGCTTCCACAGGGCGTGGTTGGGCAGGCCGCCCTGGTCGGTTTGTTTCCACTCCTCGCGCAGTTGCCGCAAGGCCTCCTGCATTTTCCGCCCGCCCATGACAGGCACCCAGGTGATGCGCTCCTTGGTGGCGGTGGTGGGGGTGCTGATGGCGGGAGTTGCGTCGGCTGCGGCTGCAGTCGGGGTATCGGTGCGGGTGTCGGTGGTGGGGGCAGCGGCCGGCACGTCGGCATCAGCTGCCGGGGCGGTTGCGCCCGCCTCATTCGCCGCCTCATTCGCCGCCTCATTCGCCGCCTCATTCGCCGCCTCATTCGCCGACTCGTTCACCGGCTTGTGGTCAGTTGTCGGTGCAGAAACCGCCGAGGCCTCAGCGGCCTGGGGGTCCTGCGGGACGACTGCGTCCTGCACTGGCGTTTTGCCTCCGCCCGCCTTGGCTGGGCCGGTGGCGGGCACTTTCTCCACCACTTTCTTGAACAAGGCTTCGGCGCGGGTCACCAGGTCCTGACGGATCTGGTCGGCGCGCCAGCGTTGCCAGCCCTCGAGTTCGCTGGCGGCGGCCAACACGCCTTGGGCATGGTGCTCGAATTTTTCGTCCAGCCAGCGACCCTGCTCACGCAATGCCTGCCGCACGGCCGCGGCAGCGCCAGCACTGGCCTTGCCGTGGCCTTGGGCGAGCTCTTGCTCGAGCACCACCAGCACGGCTTGGACCGCCGCTTGCGCCTGGGCACGCTGGGCCGGGTCAATGCGCGGTTTGGCCGGAGCCGGAGCGACCGGGGTGCCGGTGCGGGCGGCACGCAGCTGATCGGCCCAGGCCGGGACTGCCGGCAAATCGAGGGACGGGTCACCCGCCGCCCGGATGGTATGCGTCAATGCCGCATCAAACGCCTCCCAGACCGCCGTGAGTTGCTGGCCGCTGGACTGCAGCATGGGTGGAAAGCGGGCATCCACGCACGCCCAGTTGGCGTCGCTGGTGAGGGTCAGGCCATCGGACTGCAGGCGCTGCAGATCGGCGGCCAGGGTGTCGCGCTGGCTCTGGGCCTCCTCCCAGGGCTTGGTAGACAGCATTTCGATGCGCTGAGCCATCATCATGCTGGCCTCTCGCTGAACCTGGGCGCGGTGCTGCAGGTCCTCGATGCCCTTGACGCGTTCGGCCAGCTGGTTTTTCAGGGTGGCCAGGGGCTCACGGGACAGTGGCGCACCGGCCTTGGCGGCGTCACGCTGCCAGGCCATGGCGTCAGCCAGGTTGATCCGGGGGGCATCGCGCAGGGCTTCGCCTTTGTGGGCCCATTCGAGAGCCAGGGTATCCTGGGCTTTTGCACGGCGCAGTTCTTCGAGCTTTTCGCGCAGCGCCTTGGCGGCACCCTTGTCACGGGTACTCATCTCACGGAACACCTCCTGCATGGACTCGACCGAGGGATCGGTGGCCAACCACTCACGCAAGCGGGCGGAACGCTCGCCGGAGGTGGGGGCGGAAAAGGCGCCACCAGTCAGCGCGTCAAGTTTCTGGGGATCGTTCTGCGGGGAGGAGGAAGAGGTCACGTCAACGGCCTGAAGGGGAAATCGCACAAGGAGCCGGACCCTGACCAATGTGGTGCGGGGCAGCCCGAGGAAACCTGTATTGTCGCCGCTGGACGACACCCGCGCCAACCTTGGCATCACGGCACCCGGACGCCCGCGTGCATTGGTCGACCCGCCAGCTGGGATTCATCGGGGTTTGAGCTGGGCTTGGGCGGGGCTTGGGCGGGGCTTGGGCGGGGCTTGCCTTCAAGGGCTTGGGCTGCGCGTACCAGGCCTTTTCAGGTCAACCCGGAGGGGTTGGACAGCTCCATTTTGCCGAGATTTAAATTCTTTTGTATTATTTTCTGGGCATATTGCTCCCAGGCAGCGGCCCCCCAGACGTTAAAATAAGCCCATCACAACCCGTTCGGGGAGGTGACATCCGCTGCGCCATTCGGCCTGCCCGGTTCTCGCTGGCACCCGCCCAGCCTCACGATCCCCGCCGGCCCCACTCGAAGGATGGCCCCACGCAAGTTGGCGCACGACGCTGCCCAACCTGCCGCCATCCTCCTTCGGAAAGGAAACCCCATGACAGCGCTCGAAAAATTGAATCACGGGTTGCGAACCTTCGCGCAGGACGTGGCCCAGGGCTTTTTTGCCATCACGCACAGCGGCCTGGCCCTGCTGGGCCTGGCCGTGTTCTGCGTGGTGGTCACCCTGACCATGCGCCCCGATTTGCGCACCGCGGGGGAAGCCCGACTGATCAGCTGGCTGCAGGAGCGCCAGGTGGAGGAAACCGGGTTTCAAAGCGACTACGAGGCGGTGGACCGCGCCACGGCCACTGACCCGACCGGCTTGCCCACGCAGCAAGCCAACATTGCCTACTGGCTTAGCCGCAAATACCGCGTCGCGGCCGAGCCGCTCGGCGCGCTGGTGGCCGAGGCCTACGAACTGGGCCCGCGCAACCAGCTTGACCCCACCCTCATCCTGGCGGTAATGGCCATCGAGTCCGGTTTCAATCCATTTGCCCAAAGCCCCGTGGGAGCCCAGGGTCTGATGCAGGTCATGACCAAGGTGCACTCGGACAAATACGAGGGATTTGGCGGTCGACTGGCCGCCTTTGACCCGGTGGCCAACCTGCGCGTGGGGGTGAATGTGCTCAAGGAATGCATCGCCCGGGCCGGTTCCCTGGAAGGGGGCCTGCGCCTGTACGTGGGCGCGGCCCACATCGAAGACAACAACGGCGGATACGCCGGCAAGGTCATCGCCGAAAACGACCGTCTCAAGCGCGTGGCCCAAGGGCATTCGGTGCCCACCATCCAGCCCACGGCCACCGCGGCGGTGGCCCAGAGCGTGGGCGACTTGTGGGAAAAAGCCCAAAAACTCGCGTCCTTCAAGGACAAGGAAGAGGACGTTTCGCGATAAACTTGCCCGGCGCGCAACTGGCGATAGGCGTGTTCGGGCGGCCCTGAAGCCCCCTCACACCGCTGACGTGGACCCCGGCCTGAACCAGGCCCCAACCACTGGGAAGCGCGCCACCCCTCGAGGTGTGAAGCCGTTCGCCTGGGCAGCCCTGATGTAGGCCCGCGCCTGTGACGCGTCCTGCAAGGGGACCATCATCCAAAGGACTGCCACCATGTACCACCGCAACACCCTGGTCGAACAGACTGACCCCGAGATCTGGGCCGCCATCCAGGCCGAGAATGCCCGGCAAGAGCACCACATCGAGCTCATTGCCAGCGAGAACTACGCTTCGCCCGCTGTGATGGCCGCTCAGGGTTCACAACTCACCAACAAATACGCCGAAGGCTACCCGGGCAAGCGCTACTACGGGGGCTGCGAGCACGTCGACGTGGCCGAGCAACTGGCGATTGACCGTCTGAAGCAACTGTTTGGCGCCGACGCCGCCAACGTGCAGCCGCACTGCGGCGCCTCGGCCAACGAGGCCGTGTTCCTGGCCTTCCTGAAGCCCGGCGACACCATCATGGGCATGTCGCTGGCCGAAGGCGGCCACCTCACGCACGGCATGCCGCTCAACATGAGCGGCAAGTGGTTCAACGTGGTGTCCTATGGCCTCAACGCCCAGGAAGCCATCGACTATGACGCAATGGAGAAGAAGGCCCACGAGCACAAGCCCAAGCTCATCGTGGCGGGTGCCTCGGCCTACTCGCTGCACATTGACTTCGCCCGCTTTGCCAAGGTGGCCAAGGATGTGGGGGCGATCTTTTTGGTGGATATGGCGCACTACGCGGGCCTCATTGCCGCGGGCGTTTACCCCAACCCGGTGCCGCACGCCGACATCGTCACCTCCACCACCCACAAGAGCCTGCGCGGCCCGCGTGGTGGCATCATCCTGATGAAGGCCGAGCATGAAAAGACCATCAACAGCGCCATCTTCCCTGGCCTGCAAGGCGGTCCCCTGATGCACGTCATCGCGGCCAAGGCCGTGGCCTTCAAGGAAGCGTTGCAACCCGAGTTCAAGGTGTACCAGCAGCAAGTCGTGACCAATGCTCGCATCGTGGCCGAAACGCTCACGCAGCGCGGCCTGCGCATCGTGAGTGGCGGCACACAAAGCCATGTGATGCTGGTGGACCTGCGCGCCAAGGGCATCACCGGCAAGGTGGCCGAGGCCGTGCTGGGCCAGGCGCACATGACGATCAACAAGAACGCCATTCCCAACGACCCCGAAAAACCGATGGTCACCAGCGGTGTGCGCATCGGCACCCCGGCCATGACCACCCGCGGCTTCAAGGACGAGGAAGCACGCCAGACGGCCCACCTGATCGCCGACGTCCTGGACAACCCGAACGACGAGGCCAACATCGCAGCGGTGCGCGCCAAGGTGCACGCACTGACCAGCCGTTTCCCGGTCTACGGCTGATCGGGGCCGACGATGAAGTGCCCGTTTTGCGCCCATCTTGAAACCCAGGTCGTGGAGACCCGGGTGTCGGAGGACGCCGATGTGGTGCGTCGTCGTCGTCAGTGCAGCGCCTGCGACAAGCGCTTCACCACCTACGAACGTCCCGATGTGACCTTCCCCGCCATCGTCAAGAAGGACGGGCGTCGCATCGAATACGACCGTGAGAAACTGCGTGCCTCGATGAACCTGTCGCTGCGCAAGCGGCCGGTGAGCACCGAGCAGGTCGACAGCGCCATTGAGCGCATCGAGGAACACCTGCTCACCCAGGGCCAGCGCGAAGTGGCCTCTACCCGCATCGGTGAGTGGGTGATGCGCGAACTTCGCAAGCTCGACAAAGTGGCCTACGTGCGCTTTGCCAGCGTCTACCGCAGCTTTGAGGACATCGACGAGTTCAAGACGCTGGTGGACGAAGTTCGCCGCTGACCACACGTCACGACCGGTCCCCCTGACGCGTTGAAGCGCCCGATGCCGGCGTGGTGCATCGCACGCTGCACAGGTGCAGGCATCACCACCATTCCCTGGCCCGTGGGCGGACATTCATCCGCATGATGACGCTTTCTCTCCAGCCCGAAGCGGAGTCCAGGCATGTCGTCAATTCCTCGCGTTGTTTTCCGTCACTGCACCGATCGGGGCCAGGTACCTCTGCGGCCGCCAGGGCCCCATCGTTGGGTCGGGTTACCTGCACCGGGCTTTTCATTGGCCGAGTGCCTGTGCGCGGTGGCGCTGGTGGCCACCCTGAGCCTGCTGGCACTGCCCTCGCTCGAATCGATGGCCCAGCGCGCGCGGGTGGACATGACGCGCGACCGCTGGTTGTCCGACCTCGATCTGGCACGCAGCTGGTCGGCACGGCACGGGGCCGTGAGTGCGCTGACCCGCCGCACCGATTGTCCAGGTCTGGCGGATGCACGCGATTGGCGCTGCGGCTGGCAGGTGATCGCGACCCACAGCAACGAGGTGTTGAGCGACACACCCTTGCCGGGCGACATCGCCGTGGTCTTCAGCACCTCGACCGGCGAGTTGCGCATGGCTGCCAGCGGCGACCCGATGAGCGCAGGGGCCAGCCTGCGCATCAAGCCCTGGCGGGCCGAGTGGGTGTCGCTGGCCACCACCATCTGCCTCAACATCGCGGGTCGCGTGCACTGGCAGCCGGGAGAAGGCTGCTCATGATGTCGATGGGGTCCGTGTCGGCATGGCTGGTGAGTGCGCTGGGCATTGCGCCCCTGATGCTCAGCGCCTTCCAGGCCTTGCGCTGGGAGCGCGACAGCCTGGCCCAGGGGCAGGCCGTGTTGCTGGCACAAGACCTGTCGCACCGCCTGCAACTCAACGCGGCGGGCGCCCCCCATTACCAGCTCACGTGGGGACAAGAGCCGACCGCACTCAACTGCCGTGATGCCCCGTGCTCGCGGGCGGATTGGGCGCAAGCCGATCTGGCCCAGTGGCGCTCGCACGTGGGGCTGGTACTGCCCGAGGGCGATGCCTGGCTGCAAGCCGCGGCCGGGTCAAGCAGCCGCTGGCTCGTGCTGGCCTGGTCCTCGGACGCGGGTCGTGAAGCCGGTCTCAGCGCACAGGTCCCGGCCCCCTGCCCCGAGGGCAAACGCTGCCTGGCCTGGGTGCTCAACCCCTGAAAGTCCGCCATGTTGCTGAGCGACAGCTTGCTGGCCATGAGCATTTCACTGGGGGCGTTGGCCGCCAGCCTGCAGTCCTGGAGCCACCTGCGTGCGTCGCAACAAACCCTGCAGGCCCTTGAGCAGACGCACGCGCAACAGCGCGAAGTCCAGCGCCTGCTCGAACGCATCAGCCTGAGCGCGGGCGCCACCCGGGTCACCACCAACGCATCAGGCGCCGCACAATGGGTCAGCAAGAGCGCGGCCCTCAGCGCCAGCGAAGGCGTTCGTGACGACACGCTGACCTGGACGGTTCCCCGCGAGATCGACCCGCGCGACTGCCAGGGCAACCAGGCCTCCACCCTGGACCTCATCGGCCACCAGTTCAAGCTGAGCACCAAGCAGGAACTGAGTTGCAAGGATCCCCTGCGATCCGGCACCCTGTTCCAGGCACTGGCCGAACGGGTGGAGGATCTGCAGGCCCTGTACGCTGAAGCCTCGGCGTCGGCGGGTACCGCCCCGGCGCAAGCCGCGTTGCAGTGGAAAACGGCAGACCAGGTCCTCGATTGGCGGCAGGTGCGCGCTGTGAACCTGTGTTTGCGCTGGGCCAGCCCGAACAAGGTGGCACAGGCCAGTGCCAGCCTGAGGGGATGTCAGGGCGAAGCAGTGGCTGCCGACGGCCGCCTGCGCCGGCTTCAACGCATCACCCTGCAACTGGCCAGCCGGGGGGATGGATGAGACGCATTCCCCGGGCTGGCCAGCAGCGTCTCGGCTGGCGGAAAGGGTCATTCGGCTGGCGATGTTGCGTGCGGGGCTTCGCCCTGCCCGTCCTGCTGCTCCTCATGAGCTTGATGGGCTCTCTGGTGCTGAGCCTGTGGCGCAGCGCCATCACCCGCGAGGCGCTGGCGGGTGCCGATGCCGACCGGTTACAGGCCCGACAGGCTGCCCGCGCCCTGATTCGGGAAGCCCAGCAGGACATCCTTGCCACCACACCCGACAGCCGACACACCCCGGGACCGGATGGCTCCAACCAGGCATTTTTTCCGCAGGACATGTCGGTCTGGCCCAGCTTGATGGCCCGGTTGCAGGGGCGGGGCGCGCTGCCTTGTCATGAAGGCATCTGCCTGGCGATGCCCAGCGCGGACACCACGGTCAGCAGTTGGACCGCACGCCTGTCCGCCGCGGCCAGCCCCGGGCAGTTTGTGCGCCGTGCGGCAGGCAGCGACCCACTGACCGCCCAGCTGTACCCGGGCACCGCCGGGTACTGGGTCGAGGTGATGCCCTTTGACAGCGGGACCACCGCCATCTCGGCACAGATCGATGCGACGCCGGGTTTGCCGCCCCTGGTGTACCGCATCACCAGCTATGTACAGGGTCGGTTACCGGGTACCCAGGTGGTTCAGCAAGTGCTGTGGCTGGCCAACACCCAGGCCCCGGATCGCGCCAACGCGTCCCGGGTGTTGCAATGGCGTGAGTGGTTGCCATGAGGCGGGGGACGGCGGGCCCGGGCAACGGGTGGACCCTGGTCGAGCTGCTGCTCGTGCTGTGCATCGTGGGTCTGCTCACGCTGTGGGCCCTGCCCTCCGCAGGGGAGTGGATACAGCGCACCCGCCGCAACGAGGCACGCCTGGCGCTGCTGCAAACCGCACACGGGTTGGAGCGATACGCCGCGGCGCAAGGTCGATATCCGGATGTACTGCCTGACAGTGCCTTGTCCGCGTCCGGTCAAAGCTACCGGCTGAGCTACACGGTCACCATGGCCGGGCAGCGCTATACCTTGCTGGCCGTTCCGCTGGGCGCACAGGCCTCGGACCCCTGCGGGACGCTGAGCCTGGACCAGACCGGTGCCCGGGGGGTGCGTCTGGCCAGCTGGACGGCGCAGGCGTGCTGGAGCCGGTGAGCCCTGCATAATCCCCTTCCATGTCGACCCCCGACTCAGACCGCACCCTGATGGATCAGGCGCTGACGCTGGCGCGCCAGGCCTTGTGGATCACCTCGCCCAACCCCCGGGTGGGCTGCGTGATTGCGCGACCTGACGGCACGGTGCTGGGCACGGGACACACCCAGCGGGCGGGCCAGGCCCACGCGGAAATCATGGCCTTGCGCGATGCGCAGTCGCGTGGCCAGGATGTTCGCGGCGCGACAGCGTATGTCACCTTGGAGCCCTGCTCACACCAGGGACGCACCGGCCCGTGCTGCGATGCCCTGGTGCAAGCCCAACTGGCGCGTGTGGTGGTGGCCCTGCAGGACCCCAACCCCCTGGTGGGTGGCCAAGGCCTGCAACGGCTGCGGGCCGCCGGCCTGCAGGTGGAGGTGGGGCTGGGCGAGGCCATGGCCCGAGAACTGAACGCTGGCTTCATCAAACGCATGAGCACCGGCCTGCCCTTGGTGCGCATGAAAATCGCTGCCTCGCTGGATGGGCAGACCGCCTTGCTCAACGGGGAGAGCCAGTGGATCACCAGCGAGCCGGCACGACGCGATGGGCACGCCTGGCGTGCCCAGGCCTGCGCCGTGCTGACCGGTATCGGCACGGTGCTGGAGGACGACCCCCAACTGGACGTGCGAGGGGTGGACACGCCCCGTCAGCCCACGCTGGTGGTGGTGGACAGCCGGCTGGAAACCCCCCCCCAAGCAGCCTTGTTTCGACCGCAGCGCCCGGTCTGGCTGTATCACGCCTCGGGCGCGACAGCTGCCCAGGATGCCCTGCGCACAGCAGGCGCTCACCTCACCCCATTGCCCAACCCCCACGGCAAAGTCGATTTGCAGGCCTTGATGGAGGATTTGGGCCGGCGTGAGATCAATGAGGTGCATGTCGAAGCCGGCCACAAGCTCAACGCCTCCCTGCTCCAGGCGGGCCTGGTCGACGAAGTGCTGGTGTACCTGGCGCCCCTGCTGATCGGCCAGGGACGCGGCATGACGGCCCTGGGGCCGCTGGAGTCACTCTCGCAGGCCCTCGCCCTGACCTGGCAGGACGTCACCCCCATCGGCCCGGACCTGCGGCTGCGTGCCCGTCTGCGCTGAGCTGGCCGCATGGCCCCCTTGCGGGGGGCGTCCCATGGCATGTTCCCGGGTTCTGCCGTGGGTCCTGCAGAGGGCTCACCCATGATTTCGTTGTTACCGGCAAGCCCCCCGGCGGTCGGGGGCATGACTTCTCTGCGAAAATACGCGAATGTTCACCGGAATCATCACCGGCGTGGGGCGCATCGCCGCCGTCCACGACCTGGGTCGCTCTTTGGATCATGGCAAACGTCTCACCGTGCAGGCGCCTGCCGGGTATCTGGACGACGTGGGGTTGGGTGACAGCATTGCACTCAACGGCGCTTGCATGACGGTCACCTCGCTGGACGTCCCCCAGCAGCAATTCACCATCGATATTTCGGCCGAGTCCCTGGCCCGCACTGCCGCGCTCAACCAGCCCGGCACCGCGCTCAACCTGGAAAAAGCCTTGCGCGCCCACGACCGCCTGGGCGGACACATCGTGTCCGGTCATGTGGATGGCATTGGCCATGTGAGCCAGTTCGAACAGGTGGGTGAAAGCTGGGAGTTGCGCATCCAGGCGCCCGCCGAACTGGCCCGCTATCTGGCCTACAAGGGCTCCATCACCGTCAATGGCGTGAGCCTCACCGTGAACCAGGTGCGTGACAACGCGCAGGGCACGGAGATCAGCATCAACCTCATTCCGCACACCGTGACCCACACCGCGCTGGGCACGCTGCGCGTTCAACACCCCGTCAACCTGGAGATCGACACCGTGGCGCGCTATGTCGAGCGCATGCTGCACGTCGGCCTGACCCCGAAAGCCTCTGCATGAGTTCCTCCCTGCATCCCGTCCCAATTTCTCCGGTTGAGGAGATCGTCGCCGAACTGCGTGCCGGACGCATGGTGATCCTGGTCGACGAGGAAGACCGCGAGAACGAAGGCGATCTGGTGCTCGCTGCCGACCATGTCACGCCGCAAGCGATCAATTTCATGGCGCGCTTTGGTCGCGGTCTGATCTGCCTCACGCTCACCCGCGACCGCTGCGAATACCTCAAGCTCCCGCCCATGGCGGCCCGCAACGGCACGGTGTACAGCACCGCCTTCACCGTGTCCATCGAAGCGGCCGAGGGCGTGACCACCGGCATCTCCGCCGCGGACCGCGCACGCACCGTGCAGGTGGCGGTCGACCCCCTCTCCAAACCCACCGACCTGGTGCAACCCGGCCACATCTTCCCGCTGCAAGCGGTGGATGGTGGCGTGCTCATGCGCGCCGGCCACACCGAAGCCGGCTGCGACCTCGCGGCCATGGCGGGTTGCTCGCCGTCCGCCGTGATCTGCGAGATCATGAAGGACGACGGCACCATGGCACGTCTGCCTGACCTGCAGCTCTTCGCTGCCGAGCACGGTCTGAAAATCGGCACGATCGCCGACCTCATCGAGCATCGCAGTCGCACCGAGTCGCTGGTGCAACGCATCGGTACCCGCGCCCTGCAGACCGCCCATGGCGAATTCACCGCGCACGCGTACCGAGATCTGCCCAGCGGCGGCGTCCACATGGCACTGGTGCGTGGCCAGTGGCACCCGGACCAGTCTGTCCCGGTGCGGGTGCATGAACCCCTGTCGGTCTTTGATTTGCTCGAACCCTCGCGGCGCATGCATTCTTGGGGGTTTGACTCCGCGCTTTCGCATATTGCCGGAGAAAACCTGGGCGTGATGGTGTTACTCAACTGCGGCGAAAACGCCGACCAGTTGCTGGCCCAGTTCGGCGGCACCGCCAAGTCCTCGCATGCCCCCGAGCGCGGCCGCATGGACCTGCGCACTTACGGCATTGGCGCACAAATCCTGCGCGACTGCGGCGTGCACAAGATGCGCCTGCTGGGCAACCCGCGTCGCATGCCCAGCATGACCGGCTACGGACTTGAAATCGACGGCTACCAGGCCAAGGACTGATCCCACATGTTCACCCCCCACGCTTCTTCCACCGACCCCACGGTAAATGGCGCCGGCTTGCGCATCGGCATCGTGCAGGCGCGCTTCAACACAGACATCACCAACGCGCTGGCGCAGGCTTGCCGCACCGAGTTGCAGCGCTTGGGCGTGAGTGACGACCAGATCGAGCATGTGATGGTGCCAGGTGCGCTGGAAGTGCCGCTGGCGCTGCAAGCGCTGGCCACCCGCGATGGCGCGCAAACCTTTGACGCCTTGATTGCCCTGGGTTGCATCATCCGCGGCGAGACCTACCACTTCGAACTGGTGGCTAACGAATCGGGCGCTGGCGTCACACGGGTGGGCCTCGATTACGGTGTGCCCATTGCCAACGCCATCCTCACCACCGAGAACGAGGCGCAAGCCATTGCCCGTCAGCACGACAAGGGGCGCGATGCCGCCCAAGTGGCGGTGGAAATGGCACGCCTGATGGAGCGACTGATTTGAGCGCCCCCCACGAACCGCAGGACCCCATGAACCCGGACACCGCCGCCCCCGTCACCCCGTCAGGCGCACCGCCGCGGGGACGTGCCCCCACGCGCAGTGCCCGCAGCCGCTCGCGGGAATTCGCCTTGCAAGCCCTCTACCAGGTGCTGGTGGGGCGCAATGACGCCGCCGCCGTGGACAGCTTCACCCGCGACCTGGCCGGCTTTGGCAAGGCCGATGCGGTGCACTATGACGCCTTGCTTTACGGTTGCGCCGAGCAGGCCCCGTCTCTGGACCGGCTGATCGAACCGCTGCTGGATCGACCCCTGGCCGAAATTTCGCCGATCGAACGCGCCACCATGTGGATGGGCGCCTACGAGCTCCAGCACTGCCTGGATGTGCCGTGGCGGGTGGTGCTCAACGAATACATCGAGTTGTCCAAGCGCTTTGGCGGCACGGATGGTCACAAATACGTCAACGGCGTGCTCAATGGACTGGCCCCGCAACTGCGTGCCATCGAAGTGGCCGCCGACCGCGCCGACGCCAGGGCCCGCAAGTGATGCGACTGGCCTCACGCGCCGAGCGGATCGAGCCGTTCTACGTGATGGAGGTGGCCAAGGCGGCCGCCGAGCTGGGTGCACAGGTGGCGCACACCGATGCGCCCATGCTCTATCTCAACATCGGTGAGCCCGATTTCACCGCGCCACCGCTGGTCCAGGCCGCCGCCGAGCGCGCGATCCGTGATGGCCGCACCCAATACACCTCGGCCCTGGGACTGCCCGCGCTGCGCGAACGTGTGAGCGACTGGTACCGCTCGCACTTTGGCCTGACCATTCCCGCCCAGCGCATTGTCATCACCGCAGGCGCTTCGGCGGCGTTGCAGCTGGCCTGTCTGGCCCTGATCGAACACGGCGATGAAATGCTCATGCCCGACCCGAGCTACCCGTGCAACCGGCATTTTGTGAGTGCGGCGGAGGGGCGGGCCGTGTTGCTGCCCACCCGTGCCGAGCAACGCTTTCAGCTCAGTGCCGACCAGGTGCGCGAGCACTGGAGCGCCCAAACCCGGGGGGTGTTGCTGGCGTCGCCGTCCAACCCCACCGGGACATCGATTGCCCCCGAGGAGATGCGGCGCATCCATGCCGAGGTGCAGTCGCGTGGGGGCATCACGATGGTGGACGAGATCTACCTGGGCCTGAGTTACGACGCGACCTTCGGTCACAGCGCGCTGGCCCTGGACGACCAGGTCATCAGCCTCAACAGTTTTTCCAAGTACTTCAACATGACCGGTTGGCGGCTGGGCTGGATGGTGGTGCCTGAGGCGCTGGTGCCGGCACTCGAGCGTCTGGCGCAAAACCTCTACATCTGCCCCAGCACCGTGGCGCAACAGGCGGCGCTGGCCTGCTTCGAGCCCGAGAGCCTGCGCGTGTTTGAAGCGCGCCGTGCCGAGTTTCAGGCGCGACGCGATGCGTTCATCCCTGCCTTGCAATCCCTGGGTCTGTCTGTCCCGGTGATGCCCGACGGGGCGTTTTACGCCTGGGCCGATTGCACCCAGGCCTGCGCGCAACTGGGCGTGAAGGACAGCTGGGACTTTGCCTTTGAAGTGATGCGCCGTGCGCATGTCGCCATCACGCCGGGGCGCGATTTCGGGCACGCCGACACCGCCCGCTTCGTGCGCTTTTCCACCGCCAGCTCGATGCAGACGCTGCAGACCTCGGTTGAGCGGCTGCGCCAGTTGCTGGCCTGAACCCCATGAGCTACGCCTTCAACGTCCGCGTGTATTGGGAAGACACCGATGCGGGCGGCATCGTGTTCTACGCCAACTACCTCAAATTTTTCGAGCGCGCGCGCACCGAGTGGTTGCGCTCGCTGGGCATTGGCCAGCACGCCTTGCGCGAGCAAACCGGGGGCATGTTCGTGGTGAGCGAAACCACCGTCAAATACCATCGCCCCGCGGTGCTGGATGACCGCTTGCACGTGACAGCCGGCCTGCTCGAGGCGGGCCGCGCGAGCCTGCTGATTGGCCAATCCGCCTGGCGCGAAGAACCCGGCCCGCGCACCATGTTGTGTGAAGGCAGCATTCGCATCGGCTGGGTGGATGCGGCCTCCCTCAAGCCTGCGAGAATACCTGCTTCAATCCTGGAACGTCTCTCATGAATCAAGACTTCTCCATCGTTCACCTGCTGCTCAACGCCAGTTGGGTGGTGCAACTGGTGGTGCTGCTGCTCCTGGGCGTGTCGGTGGTCAGCTGGGCGGCCATCTTCCGCAAGGTGCTGGCGCTCAAACGCGTCAACCAGCTCAATGACCACTTCGAGCGCGATTTCTGGTCCGGCAAGAGCCTCAACGAACTCTTCTCCGCTGCCACGCAAAACGCCAAACTGGCCGGCCCCATGGAGCGCATCTTCGCCAGCGGCATGCGCGAATACCAAAAACTGCGCGAGCGACGCATCACCGACAGCAGCCTGCTGATGGACGGCGCACGTCGCGCCATGCGCGCCAGCTTCCAGCGTGAAATGGATGCCGTCGAGTCCAACCTCACCCTGCTGGCCTCGGCCGGCTCGGTGTCGCCTTACGTGGGCCTGTTTGGCACGGTGTGGGGCATCATGCATGCCTTCACCGGCCTGGCAGCGTTGCAGCAAGTCACACTGGCCAAAGTGGCGCCAGGTATCGCGGAGGCCCTGGTGGCCACGGCCATTGGCCTCTTTGCTGCCATTCCGGCCGTGTTGGCTTACAACCGCTTCTCGCGTGACATCGACCGCGTGTCGATCAAGCTGGAGACCTTCATCGAGGAGTTCTCCAACATCCTGCAACGCAACGTGGGCGCGCAGTCCACGTCGGGTCACTGAGTCGCGGCATGGCTTCCGTGGTGTCACGCGGACGCGGCCGTCGCCGCAGCATGAACGAGATCAACATGGTCCCGTTCATTGACGTCATGCTGGTGCTGCTGATCATCTTCATGGTGACCGCACCGCTGATCTCCCCCAGCGTGATCGATGTGCCCAGCGTGGGCAAGGCCGCCACCGTGCCCGAACGCGTGATCACCATCGAGATCACCAAGGACAGCAAGCTCACGGTGCGCTCGCGCAGCACGGGCAAGGGCCCCGGCACCGATGCCACTTTGGCCGCCACGCTCGAGAACGTGGCGCAGCAAACGCTGCCGCTCATTGGCGACGCGCGTGACACCCCGGTGGTCATCAGTGCCGACCGCACCATCGCCTACGAAACGGTTGTGAAGGTCATGGACAGCCTGCAGCGCGCCGGTGTGCAGCGCGTGGGCCTGTCGGTGCAGCTCGTCAACTGAACGCGCCCACTGGCATGACCGCCCTGGCCCAGCACCTCGAATTCGCACCGCCGCCGCCCAAAGACGGCGCGCGCTCGTTCGGACTGGCTGTGCTGGTTCACCTGTTGCTGGTGGCCGCGCTCACCTGGGGCATTCACTGGAACGACAGCGATCAAACGGTGGCGGTGGAAGCCGAATTGTGGTCAGCCATCCCCACCCCGGCCGCCCCACGTGCAGTAGAACCTCCCCCGCCACCCCCGGCTCCCCCCGTGGCGCCCGAGCCACCGCCGCCGCCCAAGGTGGCCCCCAAGCCCACGCCACCGGCGGTCCAGCGCGAGGCGCAGCTGGCCATCGAGCGCGAAAAACAAAAGAAGCTCGAACAAGACAAAAAGCTGGAAGAGGAGCGCCAGAAACGCAAGGACAAAGAGCTGAAAGAGAAAAAAGAGAAGGACAAGCTCGAAAAGGACAAACAGGCCAAGCTGGACAAGGAAAAACTGGAGCGCGAAAAACTCGAGAAAGACAAGCTGGAGAAGGACAAGCTCGAGAAAGACAAGAAAGAGAAAGCCAAACAACAAAAGGCCGAGCAGGAAGCCAAGGAGCGCGCCGACGCCAAGCGACTGGAAGCCGACCGACAGGCCAACCTCAAGCGCATTGCCGGCATGGCGGGCGCCACCGGTGGCCCCAGCGACACCGGCACGGCCTTGAAAGCGTCAGGCCCCTCGGCGACTTATGCGGGACGCATCCGAGGCAAGGTCAGACCCAACATCGTGTTTGGCGACGACATACCGGGCAATCCCATGGCCGAGGTAGAGGTCAAGTGTTCACCGGACGGCACCATCCTGTCCAAGCGCCTGTTGCAATCGAGCGGTCACAAGTCGTGGGATGACGCCGTGATCAAGGCGCTGGAGAAAACCGAGAAACTGCCGCTCGACACGGATGGTCGCGTCCCTGCAGTGATGGTGATCAGCTTCCGCCCCAAGGACTGAGGCGCCAGCGCGGCCAGCGACGGGCTCAGCGCCTACGCCTCGAGCCGCGGCACCAGGTCATCCGCCCCCACATCGAAGCGGTTGTGCGTGGGCGAGATCACCACTTCGTTCAGACACACATGCGCCGGCAAGGTGGCCACATGGTGGATCAGATGGCCGAGGTCCTGCATCTGCAGCATCTGCGCACAATCCTCGGCACTGGGTGGTCGCGGCCGGGTCTTGAGAATGGGCGTGAACACCTCGCCGGGTTGCACCAGCGTACAGCGGATGCCGTGACGGCCTTCCTCATGGTTGATCGTGCGCGCCAGCATGGTGAGGCCCGCCTTGGATGCGTTGTACGCTGCCCCGGTGAAAGACAAAAACTCGTGACCGGCCCAGGACGACACCACCACGATCACACCATCGCGTTGCGCACGCATGCCCGGCAGCACCGACAGGGCGCAATGCGTGGCGCCCTTGAGGTTGATGTCCACCACCTTGCCAAAGTCGTGCGCGGTGAGCCGCTTCAAAAAGCGCGCAGGCACATTGGTGCCGGCCGAGCACACCAGCACCGACACGGTGCCCCACTCGCGGGTGATACGCGCGTGCACCTGCTCCACTGCTGTGGCGTCGGACACATCCAGTGGCATGCCGTGCAAGTGGATGCCTTCGGTCTGCGCCGATGCGATGGCCGCATCGATTTCGGTTTGACGCCGTCCGGAAATGACCACGGTCGCACCATCCAGCGCCAGCGCCCGGGCCGAAGCCAGACCAATGCCGCTGGCACCGCCCGTGACCCAGGCCACCTTGCCTGACAGGGCCTTAGACAAAGCGCACCCCCAGCGAGCCCAGCGGGCCGTAATCGGCCTGGATCACGTCACCCGCCACGATGCTGACCGGGCGGGTGAACGAACCGGCCAGCACCATCTGCCCGGCCTTCAGGCCCACGCCATGACGGGCCAGCTTGTTGACCAGCCAGGCGATGCCGGCGGCGGGGTGGCCCATCACCGCCGCGGACACACCGGACTCCTCGATCACGCCGTTTTTGGAGAGCGTCGCTCCCACCCAGCGGATGTCCAGATCGAAGGGGCGCACCAGACGCCCCCCGGTGATCATGGCGCCCGCTGCCGCGTTGTCGGCAATGGTGTCCACGATGGCGCGCGGCACCTGGGTGCGGTAGGCAATGAGCTCCAGCGCGGGGGTGACGAATTCGGTGGCGCGCATGACGTCGGCCACCGTGCAGCCCGCCCCTTGCAAGTCTTCGCCCATGATGAAGCACAGCTCGACCTCCAGGCGCGGGGAGAGAAAGCGCGCCGCCTCGATCTGCGCGCCGTCGGGCAGCAGCATGTCGTCGGTCAGGTAGCCGTAATCGGGCTCGTTGAAGTTAGAGGCCATCTGCATGGCGCGTGAGGTGAGACCGATCTTGCGCCCCACCAACCGTGCCCCGCGGTCGATGCGCATCGTCAGCCACAGGTCCTGGATGGCGTAGGCATCCTCCAGTTCGATGCCGTCATAACTCTGGCTGAGCTGTGGAATCAGGTGGCGCTGGGTGTCGGCATTGAACAGCTGCTCGGCAGCCTGCTGGCGTTGGGCGGGGGTCAACATGGGTGAAACCGAAAGTGAATGAACAGAATGCCCATTATGTCGCCAGCCGCGCGCTGTCGTGATGCCCCAGGTGACCTTGTGTCAGCCCGACAGCGGGTGCGGGCCTGTCAGCGTCAGTCACCCGGCGACGGGTGCGTGCCAGCGCACGGATCTCCGGCGGGGACCGTCAACCCAGTCGGTGGTCGCTGGGGGCGTGGCGACGCAATACCCAGGCGAACCAGGTACCCAGCAGCGCCACCGGCACCGAGGCCCAGAACACCGCCTGCAGCCCCCAGTAGCCGCTCAGGGTGCTGCCTCCCACCGCCCCGATCACCCCGGCCAGGCCGTAGCCGATGGTGGAGTACAGCGCTTGCCCGCGCCCGCGCAAGCGCTCGGGAAAGTGGCGGGTGAGCCAGGCAGTACAGGCCGTGTGGTGCACCGCAAACGTGAGGGCATGGAGACACTGCGCCAACAGCATCACCGGCAGCGATTCACCGCCCCACGCAGTCATCACCATGCGCACCACCATGACCGCACTGCATACCAGCAACCATCCCGTCAGCGAGAAGTAATGCAGCCAGCGGCTCTGGGTGTAAAACGTCAGGATCTCCACCACCACCGACACGCCCCACAGCACCCCGATCATGAGCTTGCCGTAGCCCAGTGAATCCAGGTACAGCGAGAAAAAGATGTAGATGCTGAAGTGCGCCAGCACATGGAAAAACACGCTGGCAAAAAAGCTCAGGTTGTGCGCCTGCAGCAACACCGGCAGCACCGAGGGCTTGTCCCCGCCCCCCTGCGCAACCTCGGGCCGTTGCGGCAGGCACCACACGCTCACATTCACCGCCAGCAGGGTGATCCACGTCAGGGCCGGGAAATCCTGCATGCCACGCTGCTCGAACCATGCACCCGACACGATCACCGTCACCAGAAACCCGACCGACCCCCACAGGCGCACACGGCCATAGAGCCGGACGTCGAACTGCCCGCCGGCACTCACCAGATGCGCCATCGCGGCCTCGGCCATGGGCATCATGGAACTGGTGTGGATGAACATGAGCAGCAGCACCACAACGATCCAGGCCACACTCTCGTGCCAGGCCAGTCCGAGCGACATCACGAGCGCCACGCCGGCACTCCAGCGCATGAGGCGCACGCGGTCACCGGTGTGGTCGCTGATCCAGCCCCAGATGTAGGGGGCAAAGCTGCGGGTGAGGGACTGCGCCGACAGCATCAGGCCGATCAGCCAGACGGCCAGGCCCAGGTCTTTCAACCACAGCGAGAGGTACGGGTTGAAAAACCCGATGTGCGCGAAGTAGCTGGCCGACAACGCGGCAAAGGGCACGAGCTGTCGTGCCGGCGAACGCTGCTCAGCGCTCATGCGCTCAGGAACCGGCGGCAGCGATCGGGGCGGCGGGAGGCGTCACATCGCCGCACTGCGCGCGATGCTGCAAGACATGCTCCATGACCACCAGGGCCAGCAAGGCCTCGGCAATGGGTGTGGCACGGATGCCCACACACGGGTCGTGACGACCCTTGGTGACCACTTGCGTGGCGTCACCCGACAGTGTGATGGAGTCGCGCGGGGTGAGGATGGAACTGGTGGGCTTGATGGCAATGCTCACGTCCAGGTCCTGCCCGGTGCTGATGCCGCCCAGGACGCCGCCGGCGTTGTTGCCGACAAATCCCTGTGGCGTCAGGCTGTCGCCGTGCACCGTGCCGCGCTGGCTCACGCTGTCAAAGCCAGCGCCGATCTCGACGCCCTTGACAGCGTTCAGGCCCATCATGGCCCAGGCGATGTCGGCGTCAAGCTTGTCAAACAGCGGCTGGCCCAGACCCACCGGCATGCCGGTGGCGGTCACACGGATTCGGGCGCCGCAGGAGTCGCCGGACTTGCGCAGGCGATCCATGTAGTCTTCCAGCGCCTGGACATCGGCGCAGGGGGCAAAGAACGGGTTGTTGGGCACGTGGTCCCAGCTCTCGAAGGCAATGGGCAGCTCGCCCAACTGCGTCATGCACCCATGGAAGTGGATGCCGCGGTGCTCACGCAGCCATTTTTTGGCCACCGCACCGGCCGCCACCATGGGGGCCGTGAGGCGCGCCGAGGAACGTCCCCCACCGCGCGGATCGCGCAGGCCGTATTTGTGGAAGTAGGTGTAGTCGGCATGGCCCGGACGGAAAGTCTGCAGCACCTCGCCGTAGTCCTTGCTGCGCTGATCGGTGTTGTGGATGAGCAGCGCAATGGGGGTGCCGGTGGTGCGGCCTTCGAACACGCCCGAGAGGATCTGCACCTGGTCAGGTTCCTGGCGCTGCGTGACGTGACGGCTGGTGCCGGGCCGACGGCGGTCGAGTTCGGGCTGGATGTCGGCTTCGGACAAGGCCATACCGGGGGGGCATCCGTCAATCACGCACCCGATGGCCGGGCCGTGCGACTCGCCGAAATTGGTGACGGCAAACAGGCTGCCGAAGGTATTACCGCTCACCGTCTGCCCCTTTGTCCTCAGGCCAGTCGCGGATGTAAGCCTTGAGCATCTTGTTCTCGAAGTTCTGGCTGTCCACCACGGTCTTGGCCACGTCATAGAAGCTGATCACGCCCATGAGCAGGCCGTTGCTCATGACGGGCATGTAGCGGGCGTGCCACTCGAGCATCATGCGGCGCACTTCGTCGAGTTCGGTGTCGGGGGTGCAGGTCAGGGGCGCATCGTCCATGGCCGAACGCACACTGGAGTCCCCAATGGCCCCGCCGTTTTGCACGAGGCGCTGGATGACTTCGCGGAACGTCAGCATGCCCACCAGTTCGCCGTGGTCCATCACCACCAGGGAGCCGAGGTCCATCTCGGCCATGGTGTTGACGGCGTCGGCCAACGGGTCGTCGGCCCGGACGGTGATGAGGGTGCTGCCTTTGACCCGAAGGATGTCGCTGACTTTCATGATCTCTCCTGCAACCTGCAATATAGCCCACAATGAGGGGGTATCTGTGTCCGACTGCTGAGGTCTTCATGTCTGGTTACTCCGACCCCCATTTCGACACCCTGGCGTTGCACGCCGGGGCCACGCCCGACCCATCCACCGGCGCGCGGGCCGTGCCCATCCACCTGACCACCTCGTTTGTCTTCGAATCGAGTGACCAGGCCGCCGCCTTGTTCAACCTCGAGCGCGCCGGTCATGTGTACAGTCGCATCAGCAACCCGACCAACGCGGTGCTGGAGCAGCGGGTCGCGGCGCTGGAGGGCGGCATTGGCGCCATCACCACGGCCAGCGGCCAGGCCGCGTTGCACCTGTCGGTCGCGACCCTGATGGGCGCGGGCTCGCACATCGTGGCCAGTACGGCGCTCTATGGCGGCTCACAAAACCTGTTGCATTACACGATGCGCCGCTTCGGCATTGAGACCACCTTTGTGAAGCCGGGCGACATCGACGGTTGGCGCGCCGCCGTGCGGCCCAACACCAAGCTGTTTTTCGGCGAAACCGTGGGCAACCCGGGACTCGATGTGCTGGACATCCCCACCGTGTCGGCCATCGCCCATGAAGCGGGTGTGCCCCTGCTGGTGGACTCCACCCTCACGTCGCCCTACCTGATCAAGCCGTTTGAACTGGGCGCTGACCTCGTGTACCACTCGGCCACCAAGTTCCTGAGCGGTCACGGCACCGTGATTGGAGGCATCGTGGTCGACAGTGGCGCCTTTGACTGGGAACGCAGCGGCAAGTTCCCCGAGCTCACTGAACGCTATGAGGGCTTTCACAACATGGTGTTTTCCGAGGAGAGCACCGTCGGCGCCTTCCTGCTGCGCGCGCGCCGCGAGGGGCTGCGCGACTTTGGCGCCTGCATGAGCCCGCACAGTGCCTGGCTGATCCTGCAGGGCATCGAGACGCTGCCCTTGCGCATGGAGCGGCACATGGCCAACACCGAGCAGGTGGTGGAGTTCCTGGTCAGCCACCCGATGGTCAGCCGCGTGGGGCATCCGCTGTTGCCGGACCACCCCAGCCATGCGCTGGCTCAGCGGATGTTGCGCCACGGCGCACGCGGCGCGGGCTCGGTGTTCAGCTTTGACATCCGGGGCAGCCGCGAGCAAGGCCGTGCCTTCATCGAAAGCCTGAAAATCTTCAGCCACCTGGCCAATGTGGGCGACTGCCGCTCGCTCGTCATCCACCCCGCCAGCACCACCCACTTTCGCATGACCGACGAGGCCCTGGCGGGTGCAGGCATTGGCCCGGGCACCATCCGCTTGTCCATCGGGCTGGAAGACCCGGCCGATTTGATCGACGACCTCAAGCGCGCCCTCAAGGCGGCCGAGAAGGCCGCTGCACGCACCGGGGGTGCCGCATGAAATTCACGGTGAAGGGGCACGAGACTTACGCCTACACCGGGGGCAAGCCCTTCAACCCGGACCAGCCCACCGTGGTGTTCATCCATGGCGTGGTGAACGACCACAGTGTGTGGATTTTGCAAAGCCGCTACCTGGCCCACCATGGCTGGAACGTGCTGGCGCTGGACCTGCCCGGCCACTGCCGCAGCGCGGGTGATGCGCCCGCCAGCGTGGAGGAGGCGGCCGACTTCATTGGCGGTGTGCTCGATGCGGTGGGCGTGCAACGCGCCGCCCTCGTGGGGCACAGCTGGGGCTCGCTGATCGCCATGGAGGCGGCTGCGCGGCTGCTGGATCGCGTCAGCCATCTGGTGCTGGTCGGCTCAGCCTCACCGATGACCGTCTCGCCGGCCTTGCTGGAGTGGTCGCAGAACGCGCCGCGCAAGGCGTTGGAGATGGTCAACGTGTTTTCGCGTGCCACGCTGGCGGCGCCGCCCTCGGCCCTGGGGCCGGGCACCTGGGTCTATGGCGCCAACCTGGCGCTGGGGCAGCGGGTGATCAACAGCAACCCCCGGGTCAACGTGTTCCACCGCGGCTTTGTGGCCTGTGACAGCTACCGCGGCGGCGAGCGCGCGATGGCGCAGATCACCTGCCCGGTGCTGTTCATCAATGGCGCCCAGGACCAGATGACCCCGGCGCGTGCCTCGCAGCCGCTCATCCAGGCGGCGCGCGAGCACGGCAAAACGGTGCGCGTGGTGACGGTGCCGATGGGGCACCACCAGATGAACGAATCGCCCGAGGAGACGCTCCAGGCGCTGCGGGACTTCCTGCGCTAGGGCGTCCTCAGGGACTGCGCAACAACTCGCCCAGGGTCACCGCCTGGTACCGCTGTGCCAGGCCGGCGCCACGACCGGTGGGCGCGAGCAACAGGCGCTCGACCAGGGGCTGCAAGCGGGTGAGCTCGGGGTCCACCAGCAGCACCCAGCGCGAGGCATGTTGTGTGTCCTGCGCCACCTCGCCCGCCCAATCCAGCGCCAGCAAGGTGTCGAGCACTTCAGCCACATCCAGGGGGTCTGCCGTCAACTCGGCCGCCAGGGCCTGCGCCTCGCACCCCCGCTGGCCCGTCAGACGGGCCTGATGCAAACGGTGCAACACGTCCAGTGCCAGTTCGAAGTGCGCCCCCGGACTGTCCAGCCGGCGCAGGGGCGCTGACAAGAGGCTGGGCAAACTGGCCACGAGCACCGCACCGCTCAGCACAATCACCCAGGCGGTGTAGATCCACACCAGCAGAATGGGCACCGTCGCAAAGGCCCCGTACACCGCCGAGTAGGCGGGCATGTGGCCCAGGTAATAGGTGAGCAGCTGGCGCGCGACCTCGGTGGCCACCGTGACCCACAAGCCGCCCACCAGCGCATGCGGCCAGGGCACCTGGGTGTTGGGCACAAACCGGTACAAGGCGGACACCCCACCGACGAGCAACGAGAGTTCCAGACTGTCGAGCAGCAGGTGCAGGCTGCCCGGCATGGCACTCACCACCCCGCGCGACACCGACACCACATACGACATCATGGCCAGACTGGCGGCCATGATGACCGGACCCAGCGTGATGGCAGCCCAATAGAGCAACGCCCGCTGCGCCAGGGTGCGCGACTTGCGCACCCGCCAGATGGTTTGCAGGCTGCGGTCAATGGTGAACATCAGCATCAAGGCCGACCCCACCAACACCAGAAAGCCCACCGTGCCCAGCCGGCTGGCCTTGCTGGAAAACTGGGTCAGGTAGCCCATCACCTGGCGCGCAATGCTGTCGGGCACCAGGCTCTCCACGAACCAGCGTTGCAGGCCGGTCTGGAACTGGCCGAACATGGGGAATGCCGTGAGCACCGAGAGCGTGACCGCAAAAAGGGGCACCAGGGCGATGGTGGTGGTGAAGGTCAGGCTGCCGGCGGCCTGGCCCAGCCGGTGCTCACGGAAACGCTCGCGCAAGGTGTAGTAGAACGCCCGCCAGGGAAATCGGGGCAGGATCGCCAGAAAGCGTTGCAGATGCGGGACAATCATCCCCCTGATCATGCCACTGTCCAGGAACCCCTCCGGGACGCTTGCTCGACCCCTCCTTTGACCCGCACTTTGTCCACCCCTTTGACGACCTCTCAGCCCTCCCCCTCTTCGCCCCCGGCCACGACAGCTGCGTCCGTATCGCCGCTGGCCGAACCCGTTGTCACCACGGCAGAGTCAACGGCCACCCCTGAACTCGCCCTCTCACGCCAACTGGCGGTGGGCAGCCTGGTGGGTCTCATCGTGCTGTGCCTGGCCTGGGAGCTGTGGCTCGCCCCGCTGCGCCCGGGCGGCAGCCTGATGGCCCTCAAGGCCCTGCCCCTGTGCCTGCCGCTGGCCGGACTGCTCAAACACCGGCTCTACACCTACCGCTGGGTCAGCCTGCTGGTCTGGCTGTACTTCACCGAAGGGGTGGTGCGCGCCTATTCCGACGCCTGGCCCAGCCAACTCTGGGCTGGCGTGGAGGTGTTGCTGTGCCTGAGCCTGTTTGCCGCCTGCGCCTTGCATGTGCGCTGGCGTTTTCGGCATGCGGCGGCCCTGGCGGCCGCTGACACGCCCCCCGCCACCCCTGACGCCGCGTCTTCCGTCACCCCTTGACGACTCCCACATGACAGCCCTCATCGACCAACTGCGCCAGCTGATCGGCGCCCCCCATGTCTTGACCGACGGCGACCTCAGCGCCTATGAACAGGATTGGCGCAAGCGCAGCCACGGCAAGGCCCTGTGCGTGGCCCGGCCCGGCTCCACCGCAGAAGTGGCCGCGGTGGTGAAGGCCTGCGTGGCCGCCGGCGTGAGCCTCGTGCCCCAGGGCGGCAACACCGGCATGGTGGTGGGCTCCACGCCCGACACCAGTGGCACACAGGTGGTGCTGAGTCTGCAACGGCTGAACGCGGTGCGCGCCATCGACCCGGGTAACTCCACCGTCACGGTCGAGGCCGGTTGCATCCTGCAGCAGTTGCAGCAGACGGCCGAGCAGGCAGGCTTTCTGTTTCCCCTGAGCCTCGGGGCCGAGGGCAGCTGCACGATTGGCGGCAACTTGTCCACCAACGCGGGCGGCACGCAAGTGGTGCGCTACGGCAATGCGCGCGAACTGTGCCTGGGCCTGGAAGTGGTGACCGCCGACGGCGAGATCTGGAACGGCCTGAGCGGCTTGCGCAAGGACAACACCGGCTATGACCTGCGCGATTTGTTTGTGGGCAGCGAGGGCACCCTGGGCGTCATCACCGCCGCCACGATGAAGCTCTTCCCCCTGCCCGCCGCCAGTCTCACCGCCTGGGCCGCCGTGCCCAGCATGGAACAGGCGGTCGAGTTGCTGGGACTGGCCCACCGTTATCTCGGCGCCGGCTTGACCGGCTTTGAGGTGATGAACCAGTTTGCGCTCAGCCTGGTGGACCGGCACTTCCCGCACCTGCGCGTGCCCCTGTTTCGCGACACGCCCTGGTGTGTGCTGCTGGAAAACTCGGACAGCGAATCGGAAGCGCACGCACGCAGCCGCTTTGAAGCCTTGCTGGAAGAGGCCATGGACAAAGGCCTGGTCACCGACGCCGTGGTGGCCGAGAGCCTCTCGCAGGCACGCAACCTGTGGCACATCCGCGAGAGCATCACGCTGGCGCAGGCGGAAGAAGGGCTCAACATCAAGCACGACATCTCGGTGCCCATTTCAGCCATCCCGGCCTTTGTGAAGGAAACCGACGCCTTGCTGGCCCAGCACATCCCGGGGGTTCGCATGGTGGACTTCGGCCATCTGGGCGATGGCAACCTGCACTACAACGTGCAGACGCCCGAGGGAGGTGACGCCGCCGCCTTCTTGCGCCAGTACGAACCCCAGGTGAACAAGATCGTCTATGACGCGGTGTGCCGCCACGGCGGGTCAATTTCGGCCGAGCACGGCGTGGGCAGCCTGAAGGTGGATTCGCTGCCCAAGTACAAAGACCCGGTGGCCCTGGGCCTGATGTCGCGCATCAAGCACGCGCTGGACCCCCGGGGGCTGATGAATCCCGGCCGGGTGATACGGCCACAGTGAACCACGCCGCCCCGTCGAGCCTCCAAACCCGCCCCGTCCGGCCTCTCACTTTTACAATCCTCGTCATCACTCAGCGAGCGCCCCATGACCGACCGCCCCGTCCGTTCCCAATACGAAGATTTCATGCGCCATGTCTACACCCATGGCGTGGCCAAGGGCGACCGCACCGGCACGGGCACGCGCAGCGTGTTTGGCCACCAGATGCGCTTTGACCTGAACGAAGGTTTTCCACTGGTCACCACCAAGAAGGTCCACCTGCGCTCCATCATCGTCGAGCTGCTGTGGTTCCTCACGGGATCCAGCAACAACCAGTGGCTGCTCGACCGCGGCGTCACCATCTGGAACGAATGGGCACGCGAGGACGGTGACCTCGGCCCGGTGTACGGCGTGCAATGGCGCAGCTGGCCCACGCCCGACGGCGGCCACATCGACCAGATCGCGGATGTGGTGAAGACGCTGCGCACCAACCCAGACTCACGCCGCATCATCGTGAGCGCCTGGAACGTGGCCGAACTCTCCAAGATGGCGCTCATGCCGTGCCATGCGTTCTTCCAGTTTTATGTCGCACCGCCCCAGAACCCCGGCGAGCGTGGCCGACTGAGCTGCCAGCTGTACCAACGCAGTGCCGATATTTTTCTGGGCGTGCCCTTTAACATCGCGAGCTACGCGCTGTTGACCCACATGCTGGCCCAGCAGTGCGACCTCGATGTGGGCGACTTCATCTGGACCGGCGGCGACTGCCACATCTACAGCAACCACCACGAACAGGTGGAGCTGCAGCTCTCGCGCCAGCCCTACGCGTACCCGACGCTGCACATCAAGCGCCGCCCCGACTCGATCTTTGACTACGCTTTTGAAGACTTCGAGGTGTGCGACTACCGCTGCCACGACGCCATCAAGGCGCCGGTAGCGGTGTGACCACCCCACCATGGCGCTGAACCTCATTTACGCCTGCGCCGACAACGGCGTCATCGGGCGCGACAACGCCCTGCCCTGGCACCTGCCCGAGGACCTGGCGCACTTTCGCCAGCTCACCCTGGGGTGCCCCGTGCTGATGGGACGCAAGACCTGGGACTCGTTGCCACCGCGTTTTCGCCCGCTGCCGGGCCGGCTGAATCTGGTGCTGACGCGTCAGGCCGACTGGCAGGCCGACGGGGCCACGCGGGTGAGCCACTTTGATGAAGCCCTGGCGCATTGCCCGGCGGGTCAAGACCTGTGGGTGATTGGCGGCGCCGAGGTGTATGCCATGGCCTTGCCCCATGCACAGCGCCTGGAGATCACCGAGGTGCATCTGCAGGCACAGGGCGATGCCCTGGCACCGCGGATTGATCCTGCGGTCTGGCCCGAAGTGGCGCGCAGACGTCACACTGCCGCCAATGGGACGGATTACAGCTTTGTGACACGACAGCGTGCCCGCTGAAGTTTCCAGCACACAACCGGCAGACGGGCGCGACGGGCTGCCGTGTGCCGGGTGACTCAGCGTGAATCCCGATACCGGATGTCACGCAGGTTTGCTAGAGTCGGCCCCATCGCATTTTTCACTTTTCAAGATAGGAACCCACCATGTCCGATCACGGCTTTCACGTTCACGGCCCCCACGATCACGAACTCGAGCACGCCACCCACGGCGGTGGTCATGGTCATGACAATGGGTCTGCCTCCATGACCAACCAGATCGCCATGTTCACCGCCATCATCGCCACGGTGGGAGCCATCTTTGGCTACATGGGTGGCGCCACGCAGGCCAATGCCGGCCTCTTCAAGAACAACGCGGCCATCAAGAAGACCGAGGCCTCCAACCAGTGGAACTACTACCAGGCCAAAAGCAGCAAGCAAAACCTGAGCG
>CALBSC010000072.1 GCA_937927685.1 uncultured Burkholderiales bacterium
GAACTGGGTCAACACCTACAACCAGTGGATGAACAACATCCAGGACTGGTGCATCAGCCGCCAGCTGTGGTGGGGCCACCAGATTCCCGCCTGGTACGACGAGGATGGCCGCGTCTATGTGGCGCGCAACGAAGCCGACGCCCAAGCCCAGGCCCCGGGCAAAACCTTGCGCCGCGACGAGGACGTGCTCGACACCTGGTACTCCTCGGCCCTGGTGCCCTTCTCCACCCTGGGCTGGCCGGAAAAAACCTCCGACCTCGCCCTGTACCTGCCCAGCAGCGTGCTGGTCACCGGCTACGACATCATCTTCTTCTGGGTGGCCCGGATGATCATGATGACCACACACTTCACCGGTCAGGTGCCGTTTCGCGATGTGTACATCCACGGCCTGGTGCGCGATGCGCAGGGCAAGAAGATGTCCAAATCGGAAGGCAATGTGCTCGACCCGGTGGATCTGATCGACGGCATCTCCCTGGGCCCGCTGCTCGACAAACGCACCACCGGCCTGCGCAAGCCCGAGACGGCGCCGCAGGTGCGCAAGGCCACCGAAAAGGAATTTCCCGAGGGCATCCCGGCCTACGGGGCCGATGCGCTGCGCTTCACCTTTGCGGCCCTGGCCAGCCTGGGCCGCAGCATCAACTTCGACAGCAAGCGCTGCGAGGGGTATCGCAACTTCTGCAACAAGCTGTGGAACGCCACCCGCTTTGTGCTGATGAACTGCGAGGGCCACGATTGCGGCCTGATGGAACACACCAAGGCCGAGTGCGCCGTGGGCGGCAAGGCCCATGGCTACATGCGCTTCAGCCAGGCCGACCGCTGGATCACCTCGCAGCTGCAACGCGTCGAGGCCGATATCGCCCAGGGCTTTGCCGATTACCGGCTCGACCAGGTGGCCCAAACGCTGTACGAATTCGTCTGGAACGAGTTCTGTGACTGGTACCTGGAAATTGCCAAGGTGCAGATCCAGACCGGCGACGAAGCGGCGCAACGCGCCACACGCCGCACGCTGATCCGCACCCTCGAAACCATCCTGCGACTGGCGCATCCCATCATCCCGTTCATCACCGAGGCTTTGTGGCAGCACGTGTCGCTGGTGGCCGGACGTCGCAGCGAGGCCAACGGCCCGGCCTCTGTGGCCGTCGCCGCGTACCCCGTGAGCCAGCCCGAACGCATCGACACCCAGGCCGAAGCGCACGTGGCACAACTCAAGGCCCTGGTCGATGCCTGTCGCAACCTGCGGGGCGAAATGGGCGTTTCGCCCGCGCAACGACTGCCGCTCTATGCGGTGGCCACGACCGCGGCGCAAGCCGAGTTCATGCGCTCACAAGCCCCAGTGCTGCAAGCCCTGGCCAAGCTGAGTGAAGTGCGGGTGTTCGACGATGAAGCCGGCTGGAGCGCTGCCGCCGAGTCGGCCCCGGTGGCCGTGGTGGGCGAGATCCGGGTCTGTCTGTTCATGCAAGTGGACGTGGCCGCCGAGAAAACCCGCCTGGGCAAGGAAGTCACACGCCTGCAAGGCGAAATCGCCAAGGCGCAGGGCAAGCTGTCCAACGAGGCGTTCGTGGCCAAGGCCCCGGCCGCCGTGCCGGAGCAAGAGCGCAAGCGCCTGGCCGACTTCAGCGCCACGCTGGCCAAGGTGCAGGAGCAGCTGGCACGTCTGGGGTGATGGCCGTGTCGGACGGCTGTCATGTGGCCTGACTATGATGGGCAGACACGCCGCCCCCTGATCCCTCGGGTTCCGCGACTTACACACCACTCCTCGCCACCATGACCGCACCTGTTGCCAAAGCTGTCTTCCCTGTTGCCGGACTCGGCACGCGCTTCCTGCCTGCCACCAAGGCCCAACCCAAGGAAATGCTGCCGGTGGTGGACAAACCGCTCATCCAGTACGCGGTCGAGGAAGCCTACGAGGCGGGCATTCGCCACATGATTTTTGTCACCGGCCGCAACAAGCGCGCCATCGAAGACCATTTCGACACCGCCTACGAACTCGAAACCGAACTCGAGAGCGCGGGCAAGCAGGCTCTGCTCGACCTGGTGCGCAGTGTTCAACCCGCCGACATGCTGTGCTCGTATGTGCGCCAGCCCCGCGCGCTCGGTCTGGGTCACGCGGTGCTCTGCGCCGAGCACCTGGTGGGTGATGAGCCCTTTGCGGTGTTGCTGGCCGACGACCTGATGACCGGACCCGCCGGGGGTCCTGGCGTGATGCGTCAGATGGTGGAGGTGTTTGCCCGCACCGGCAGTTCGGTGCTGGCGGTGCAGGAGGTACCGCTGGACCAGGTGCAACGCTACGGCATCGTCGCCGGCAACGCCTTCTCGGCAGGCCTCACCGATGTGCAACAGATGGTCGAGAAGCCCCCCGCTGCCCAGGCCCCCTCTCGCCTGGCTGTGGCCGGGCGCTATGTGCTCACGCCGGGCGTGTTTGATCGGATTCGTCAGGGCGGCCGAGGCGCCGGGGGAGAAATCCAGCTGACCGACGGCATTGCCGGCCTGATCGGCACCGAGAAAGTCCTGGCCTACGCCTACCAGGGCAAGCGTTACGACTGCGGCAGCAAACTGGGCTTTTTACAAGCCACCGTGGAGCTGGCCTTGCACCACCCCGAGGTCGGGGCCGCGTTTTCGGCCTACATGGCTGAACGCCCCTGAATCCGCATCCGGCATCCCACCTGGGACAGAACCTGGGACCTGTCCAGGAAATGAACGTCAGACCGGCTGGCTGATTGGCTCAGACACAACGGCGCGGTTCAACGCCGCTTGAGCACGTGGATGAATTCGTTGCCCTGGGTTTGCTGCTCCACCAGTTCATTGCCGGTCTGCTTGGCAAAGGCGGTGAAATCACGCAGTGAGCCGGCGTCGGTGGCCACCACGCGCAGCAGCTGACCGCTTTGCATGGCCGTCAGCGCCTTTTTGGCCTTGAGGATGGGCAGCGGGCAGTTCAGCCCGCGGGTGTCGAGTTCTTGATCAATGTGCATGGCGTGAACCTGATTACAAACGGTCGCGTTCTTCCTGGGTCATGAAAGGCGGGTCGATGCCCTGGCTGCTGCGCAGCCAATCGGCCAGCGCATAGCCCGTGCCGGCAGGCCAGCACACCAGATCCTTGAAGTCATAGAGCTGGTACTCGACCAGTTCGGGCGAGAGACGAATCTCGCCCTCGGCCTTGGCGTGGTAGGCGATGATGACCTGGTTCATGCGGAAAAACTCGTACACCCCGACCAGGCTCAGCTCGGTGGTGTTGAGATTGGTTTCCTCCTGGATCTCGCGGCGAATGCCTTCCTGGGGCGTTTCACCCGCCTCCATGAAACCCGTGATGAGCGCAAACCGGCGCCCCTTCCAGGCGGCGTTGCGCGCCAGCAAGATCTGGTCGCCCACCTGCACGATGGCGGCCAGCACCGGCGTGGGGTTGTTCCAGTGCGTCCAGCCGCAGCCCACGCAGCGCATGCGCTCCTTGGGGCCGCCATCCTCCATCAGGGCCAGCAGCTCGAGTGGGGTGGCGCAGGCAGGGCAAAAACGAAAGGCATTCATGCAGGAAACACTCCGGTGGAGAGGTAACGGTCGCCGCGGTCACAGACGATGAAGACGATGGTGGCATTTTCCACTTGCTGGGCGATCTGCAGCGCCACCCAGCAGGCCCCGGCGGCCGAGATGCCGGCGAAGATGCCTTCCTCGCGGGCCAGACGGCGGCACATGTCCTCCGCATCGTCCTGGCTCACCAGCACCAGTTCATCGACCGCCTTGGCATCGTAGATGCTGGGCAGGTATTCCTCGGGCCACTTGCGAATACCCGGAATGCGCGACCCCTCGCTGGGCTGGGCGCCCACGATGCGCACCGCCGGATTCTGTTCCTTGAGGTAGTGCGACACCCCCGTGATGGTGCCGGTGGTGCCCATGGCGCTCACGAAGTGCGTCACCCGCCCCTGGGTGTCCTGCCAGATCTCGGGGCCGGTGGTCTCGTAATGGATGCGCGGGTTGTCGGGGTTGGCAAACTGGTCCAGCACGCGGCCCTTGCCATCGCGCTGCATGCGTTCGGCCAGGTCGCGGGCGTATTCCATGCCGCCGCTCTTGGGCGTGAGGATGAGTTCGGCCCCGAATGCCTTCATGGTTTGGGCCCGCTCGATCGACAAGTCCTCGGGCATGATGAGGACCATGCGGTAGCCCTTGATGGCGGCTGCCATGGCCAGGGCAATGCCCGTGTTGCCGGAGGTCGCCTCGATCAAGGTGTCACCTGGGCGAATGTCACCACGCTCCTGGGCCCGCTGGATCATCGACAATGCGGGCCTATCCTTGACGGATCCAGCCGGGTTGTTGCCTTCGAGCTTGCCCAGTAGGACGTTGCCTCGGGCTGCGTTTTCTTTCGCACCGATGCGTTGCAGGGCCACCAGAGGCGTTCGACCGATGGCAGATTCAATGGTCGGGTAATTCATAGCCCTCACTGTGCCATAATTCCTGTCTCCCTCGCCGCCGGAGTGGCGAAATTGGTAGACGCAGCAGATTCAAAATCTGCCGGTGCAAAACACCGTGCCGGTTCGATTCCGGCCTCCGGCACCAGGTCCTGAAACGCACTGTCGTTGGCTCAGGCCAACGACCCGTCGTGCGCAAGCCAGGCTGGTTTCGTCTAGTATGGATTCTGGTTAGACATCCTTCTTTGACGAAAAGGCACTCATCATGTCACGTACCTTCCGTTTCCTGACGTCTCACGTCGGCCGGGCCTGGTTGGCCACGCTGGCGTTTGCAACGTTTGCGTGGTCGGGCCAGGTTCAGGCCCAGGCCTACCCCAGCAAGCCCATCAAGGCCATCGTGCCCTTTGCGCCTGGCAGCGCGACCGACCAGATCGGCCGCGCCTTCGCTGCCAAGATGTCCGAGCAACTCGGCCAACCCATCGTGGTGGAGAACAAGCCCGGTGTGAACGGCATGCTCGGTGCCGACGCGGTGGCCAAGTCCGCCGCTGACGGCTACACCTTGCTGATTGGCACCAACAGCACCAATGCCGCGCTCAAGAGCCTGATGAACAAGCTGCCCTATGACCAGGACACCGCGTTTGCGCCGGTGGGGTTCATGGGCTCGGTGCCCTTGATCGTGGGCATCCATCCCGCCCTCCCCTACAAGACACTGCGCGAATTTATCGAAGCAGCCAAGGCCAAGCCCGATTCGATCAGCTTTGCCAGCGCCAGCACCTCGCAGCTGGTGTCCAGCGAAATGCTGGCCCACACGGCCGGCATCAGCATGACCCACGTGCCCTACAAGAGCGGCCCGGCCGCGATGACCGATCTGATTGGTGGCCAGGTGAACATGTTCACCGCAGACTTTGCCGTCATGTTGCCGCAGGTCAAGGCCGGCAAGGTGCGCGGCCTGGCCGTCACGTCCACCAAACGTTCAGCCGCCATTCCCGAATTGCCCACCGTCAATGAAGCGCTGGGCGTCAAGGACTACGAGCTGATTGCCTACTTTGCCACCTTTGCACCGGCCGGCACGCCACCCGACGTGATCGCCAAGCTGAACAAGGCCTTGAACGACGCCGCCAACTCCAAGGACATCCAGGAGAAATTCAGCGCCCTGGGCTTTGAGATCGACCCCGGCCCGCCCGAAGCCCTGGCCCAGCGCAACCGCCGCGAAACCGCCAAGTGGGCCAAGGCCATCAAGGACGCCAAGATCGAGCCGCAATAACGCCACGACCGCTGCGCCCACACTTTTGTCCCACGACCATTGCCCTCAGACCTGACCATGAGCCAACTTTTTTCCCCGTTCGAATTTCATCCCCCACGGGGCACTGTCACCTTGTCCAACCGGCTGGTCATTGCGCCCATGTGCCAGTATTCTGGCGATGAGGGTCGCCCCACCGACTGGCACCTGATGCACTGGGCCAACCTGTTCAACAGCGGGGCGTCGTTCGTCATCATCGAGGCCACCGCAGTCAGTCCTGAAGGGCGCATCACCCCCGGTTGCCTGGGCCTGTGGGACGACGAGACCATGGCCGCTTTTTCCGACACTCTGCAGCGTGCGCGTCGACTCGCCCCCCCGCTGCCCGTGTGTGTGCAACTCAGCCACGCCGGCCGCAAGGCATCGAGCGAAGCCCCCTGGCGCGGTGGCATGCTGATCCCGAAAGACCAGGGCGGCTGGCAAGCGCTGGCCCCGTCGGCCATTGCACAACTCCCCGATGAACCGCCTCCGCGCGAACTCTCCACCGCTGACATCCAGACCATCAAAGAGGACTTCATCGCCGCTGCCCGTCGCGCCCAGGCCCTGGGACTGGAAGGCGTCGAGATCCATGGCGCCCACGGCTACCTGTTGCACGAATTCCTCTCCCCCCTGGCCAATCAGCGCACCGATGAATACGGGGGTTCGTTTGACAACCGCGTGCGCCTGATCATGGACATCTTCCAGGGTGTCCGCGCCGTGTTCGATGGCGTGCTGGGCGTGCGCCTGTCGGCCACCGACTGGGTCGAGGGCGGCTGGAACCCGGATGACACCGTTGAACTCACCCGGCGACTCAAAGCCGCTGGCGCTGACTACATCCACATCTCCAGCGGCGGGGTGTCCTCGAAGCAAAAGATTCCGGTCGGACCCAACTACCAGGTGCCGTTTGCGCAACAGGTGAAAGCCGCCACCGGCTTGCCCACCATTGCCGTGGGCCTGATCACCGAGCCTCAACAAGCCGAGGACATTCTGGCGCGCGGCGATGCCGACCTGGTCGCCATTGCCCGCAGTGCGCTCTACAAACCGCACTGGGGCTGGGAAGCGGCTGCCGCCCTGGGCGGGCAGGTGCCCGCCAGCCCGCCTTACTGGCGCAGTATTCCGCGTGATGTGCAAGCCATCTTCGGAAAAATTCACATTGGCATGCGCTGAGCTTGTGGTTGCTGTGGTTGGCTTTTCTTCGTGAGCGTTGTTGCACCCGTGGTTGCACCCCGAGTCCGTTTTTGATGTCCCTTGTGAGTTTCCCCATGCAAGTTTCTTTCCTCTCCCGTCGTACGGCCTTGCTGATCGGCGCCTCGTTGCTGAGCCTGTCGGCCTCCCTGGCCCAGGCACAAAATTTCCCCAGCAAGCCCATCACCCTGGTGGTGCCCAACCCGCCTGGCGGCCTGGTGGACACCTCGGCGCGTCTGGTCGCCGAACCGCTGGCGCGTGTCATCGGTCAGCCCGTGGTCGTGGACAACAAGCCGGGGGGCAGCGGCAACCTGGCCTACCAGCTGGTGGCGCGTTCGCCCAAGGATGGCTACACCGTGCTGGTGTCGTACTCGGGGTATCACATCGCCAACCCCATCCTGATGGACAAGTTGCCCTGGGACCTGAAAGACCTGACCCCCATTGGCCTCATCACCGTGGCCACCAACGTGATTGCCGTGCACCCCTCGATGCCCGCCAACACGCTCAAGGAGTTCATCGCCTACGCCAAGCAGAACCCGGGCAAGATCAACTATGCCTCGCAGGGTAACGGGTCGGTCTCGCACATCGGCACCGAAATCTTCGAGCAGCAAACCGGCACCGAGATGGTCCATGTGCCCTACAAGGGCTCGGGTCAGGCCATTCAAGATGTGCTCGCCGGTCAGGTGCAGGTGTTCATCACCACGCCGCCCTCGGTGATGGGCCATGTGCTGGCCGGCAAGCTCAAGGCGCTGGCGGTGACGGGCAAGACACGCCACCCGCAACTGCCGCAGGTGCCGACTGTCGCCCAGGCGGGTCTGCCGAATTTCGAACTCGAGTCCTGGGTAGCGTTGTACGTGCCCACCGGCACGCCTGCTGCGGTGATTCAAAAGCTGTCGCAAGACGTCAAGCGCAGCATGGAGTCACCGGAGACGCGCCAGCGGGCCGATCAGGCGGGTGTGGAAGCCCGGTTCCTGCCCCCGGCCGAGATGACCAAACTGCTGGAGCGTGAAACCGCAACCTGGGCCCAGGCCATCAAGTCGGCAAACATCAAGCTGGATTGAAGTGGCCGGGTTGACACCCGCTCAACTGCAGACAGGGGCCCTTCCAGGGCCCCTCTTTCATGGGGGCGCCAGACCTTCGCGCACGGTCGGGTAGCGCAAGCGCAGGCGCAACTCGCGCTGCATGCGGGTGTTGTCAAGACGGCGCGATTCGCTCATGAAGCTCAGGAGCATCAGGGGCAGCGTGTCCTCGGCGGCTTGGCGGGGCACACGCGTCGGGCGGGGAAGTTGATACAGATCCGCGGCCAGGTCGAAATAATCGCCCATGCGCAGATCGGTGTTGTCAGACACCTGCACCACGCGCTGGGCGCGCGTGCGCCACAAGGCCAGGTCACAGGCCCGCGCCAGATCATCGGCATGGATGTGGTTGGTGAAGACATCGTCCTCGCGTTGCAGCACCGGTGTGCCGCGCAGCAGTCGCTCGCGCGGCGTGCCACCCACGCGGTCAGGCGCATAGATGCCGGGAATGCGCAAGATGAGCGCGCGTGCATCGCCCGCCTGACGGCGGCCCCAGTGCCGCACCGCGTCCTCGGCATCGACACGGCGCAGGGCGCGTCGGGTGAAAGGTGCCACCGGTCGCGATTCACGCACCCACGCACCTTGGCAATCGCCATACACACCACTGGTGGACCCGTAGACCAACGCGCGGGGCGGCGATCGAAGCGACAAGGCCGCCAGCAACGCATGCGTGCGGGGGTCATCCAGGCCCTCGCCGGGCGGGGGGGCCAGGTGCAACACACGGGTCGCCAGTCCGGCCAGCCGCCGCAGGCTGGCTGGATCATCCAGATTGCCCACCAGCGGCACCACGCCCAACGCCCGCAAGGCATCGCAGCGCGCTGCTGAGGACGTCAGGGCCAGCACGCGCGCACGACCAGCCAGCGGCTTGGCCACGCGCTGACCCACGTCACCGCAGCCCACGATCAGGACGCGTTCGCGTCGGAAGCGGGCAGGCAAGGCGCCTAGAGGGGTCTGGTTTGAGGGCACAATTCAGTGGTTGGCAGTCGAACTGCCGTGTGTTGAGAACCCCAAGGATACCGAAAGATGAGTTTCAAGATCAGCGTGCAGCCCAGCGGGCGCGAGTTTGATGCCCAGTCCGATGAAACCCTGCTCGCCGCTGGCCTGCGCCAGGGCATCGGCTTGCCCTATGGCTGCAAGGATGGCGCCTGCGGGTCGTGCAAGTGCAAAAAGATCTCCGGCTCGGTGGTGCACGGCGACCACCAGGCCAAGGCGCTGAGCGCAGATGAGGAGGCGCAGGGCTTTGTGCTCACCTGCTGCGCCACCGCCACCAGCGATGTGGTGCTCGAATCGCGTCAGGTGGTCGAGGCGGGGCAATACCCCATCCGCAAGATGCCTGCGCGCGTGCTCTCGCTCGACCGCGTCTCGCACGACGTGATGATCGTTCGCCTGCAACTGCCGGCCAGCGAGACCTTTCCGTTTCATGCCGGCCAGTACCTCGACGTGCTGCTGCGCGACGGTTCGCGCCGCAGTTACTCGATGGGCAATGCGCCGCACACGCTCGGCACCCCCCCGGTGGTGGACCTGCACATCCGCCATCTCCCGGGCGGCCTCTTCACCGACCAGGTATTCAGCACGCTGAAGGTCAAGGACATTGTGCGCATTGAAGCGCCCCAAGGCAGTTTCTTCCTGCGGGAAGACTCGGACAAGCCCATCGTGCTGCTGGCCTCGGGCACCGGCTTTGCACCCATCAAGGCCATCCTGGAGCACATGCAGGCCAAAGGCATCACCCGACCGGCGACGCTCTACTGGGGCGGCCGTCGTCCGGGCGACCTGTATCTGGACGACTGGGTGCAGGCGCAGTGCCGCCAGATGCCGCAACTGCGCTATGTGCCGGTGGTGTCGGACGCCCAGCCCGAGGATGGCTGGAGTGGCCGCACCGGGTTCGTGCATCTGGCCGTGTTGCAGGACTTGCCTGACCTGTCGGGCCATGAGGTGTACGCCTGCGGCGTGCCCGTGATGGTGGACTCGGCCAAGCGCGATTTCGTGGCCCAGGCCCGGTTGCCCGAGGAGGCGTTCTTCGCCGACTCGTTCACCAGCGAAGCCGACAAGGCCGCCTGATCGGCCTGGTTCCTCGGACCGCTTCCCCAGCACGGGCCGGCTGACGCCTTCATGAACAAGCAGCACTTTCGGAGTCCTTCGGCATGCCTTTGAGTTCCCCCCCATTCACGCCACGCCGCCGACAGGTGCTGCGCTCGCTGGCAGCACTGGGCAGCCTGGGCCCCGTTGGCCTGCTGGCCCAGCCCATCATGGGCACCAGCGCCAGACCCATCCGCCTGGTGGTGCCCTATGCCGCCGGTGGACCCATCGACGTCACCGCGCGCTGGCTGGCCGAGCGGGTGCGCGACACCTTGGGCACCGTGGTCATTGACAACCGTCCCGGCGCTGGCGGCAACCTGGGCGTCGATCTGGTGGCCAAGGCCACACCGGATGGACACACCCTCGGTATCTCGGCCGTCGCCACGCACGCCATCAACCCCTGGTTGTTCAGCCGCATGCCATTTGACGCCGCGCGCGATTTCGCCCCGATCACCCAGATCCTGCGCGTGCCCAATGTGCTGGTCATGAACGCGCAAACCGCGGAGCGACTCGACATCCGATCCTTCCAGGATCTCATCACCTACGCGCGGTCGCATCCGGGTCAGCTCAACTACGGCTCGGGGGGCAACGGCAGTGCCGGACACCTGGCGGGCGAAATGTTCAAGAAAGCGGCGGGCATCTTCGCGGTGCACATTCCGTACAACGGCGGCAACCCGGCTCAGCTGGCCCTGCTGTCGGGGCAAGTGGACTTCAACATCGACAACCTGGCCACGGCCGCCCCCAACATCCGCGCGGGCAAGCTCAAGGCCCTGGCGGTGACCACCGCCAGGCGCTCCAGCGTGTTGCCGGATGTACCGGCGATGGCCGACGTGCTGCCGGGTCTGGAAATCGACACCTGGTGGGGACTGGTGGCTCCTGCGGCCACGCCGGCAGACGTGATCCAGCGCCTGCATCAGGCCTTTGCCACCGCCCTGAATGATCCGCAGACGCGCGCGCGGTTCGCCCAGTTGATGGCCGAGCCGGTGGTGAATGCCCCCGCAGCCTTTGGCGAGTTCATGGCCAGCGAGCGCGCCAAGTACGAGAAAGTCGTGAAGGCCAGCGGCGCCCGCGTGGACTGACCAAGGGTCAATGCCCCAGGTACGCCGCCTGTACCTTGGGGTCATCCAGCAACGCAGCGGCCGGGCCGGAGAGCGTGATCTCGCCCGACTCCATCACATACCCGCGTTGCGCGAGCTTGAGCGCGCGACTGGCGTTTTGCTCCACCAGCAGCAGCGTGACGCCCTCGGCCGCCACTTGCGCGATCACCTCGAAAATGCGGTCCACCATCAAGGGGGACAAGCCCATCGAGGGCTCGTCGAGCAGCAACATGCGCGGGCGGCTCATCAGGGCGCGGCCCATGGCGAGCATTTGCTGTTCGCCCCCGGAGAGGGTGCCGGCCAGTTGCGCGCGGCGCTCCTGCAGGCGTGGGAACAGGCCATACATCCGCTCGATGTCAGCGGCGATGTCTGCCGTGTCGTCGCGCTGGTAAGCGCCCATCTGCAGGTTTTCCAGGACCGTCATGCGGGCAAAGACACCGCGTCCTTCGGGCACCATCGCCAGCCCCTGCCCCACCAGGTTCCAGGGACCCTGGTCCGTCAACGACTGCCCCCGGTAGCGCACCTCACCGGCGGAGGGCAGCAAGCGGGTCACCGCCTTCATGGTGGTGGTTTTGCCGGCGCCGTTGGAGCCGATCAGGCACACCAGTTCACCGGGCATGACTTCAAAGCTCACGCCCTTCACGGCCTGGATGCCGCCGTAGGACACCTGCAAATCGCGCACCGACAGCAAGGGCTCCGGATTCCTGGGAAGGGTGCTCATCTCAATGTCCTCCGGCGCCCAGGTAGGCCTCGATCACGCGTTCATTGCGCTGCACCTCGGCGGGCAGCCCTTCGGCAATGCAGCGCCCCTCATCCAGCACGGTCACGCGGTCGCACAAGCCCATGACGAGTTTCACGTCGTGTTCAATCAGCAGCACCGTGCGCCCGTCCTGGCGAATGCGGTCGATCAGCTCGCGCAACTGAATTTTTTCGGTGGCATTCATGCCAGCCGCCGGTTCGTCCAAGGCCAGCAGCAGCGGTTCGGTGGCGAGGGCGCGGGCAATTTCCAGTCGGCGCTGGTCACCATAACTCAGGGTGCGGGATTTCTGCGCGGCGAGGTGCTCGATGCCCACATAGCGCAACCAGTGACGGGCCGCCTCTTCGATGGCGGCCTCTTCTTGCCGAAAAGCCGCCGTGCGCCACAGTGCGCCCCAGACCCCGGAACGGGTGCGCACATGACGCCCCACCATCACGTTTTCCAAGGCGGTCATGTCGGCAAACAGGCGGATGTTCTGAAACGTGCGCGCGATACCTGCACGGGCCACCCAGTGCACGGCGGTGGGTTCGTACGGATTGCCCGCCAAGACAAATCGACCGCTGTCAGGCGCATATAAGCCGGTGATGACATTGAAGAAGGTGGTCTTGCCGGCGCCGTTGGGGCCAATCAGTCCATAGACCTGGCCCGGCTGTATGCACAGCCTCACCTCGCTCAGCGCCTGCAAGCCGCCAAAGCGCTTGGAGATGCCCGACACATCGAGCAAGGGCGTCGAACTCATGCGCGCCCCTCCCCGCCTGGCGGGTTGGCCGGCACACCCTGCTCGGGTGCCGGCCACAGACCACGCGGGCGCCAGAGCATGACCAGAATCATGGCCAGTGCAATCAGGAGTTGACGCAGGATGGCTGGGTCCAGCCGGCCATCGGTCATGGCCATCAGGGGTCCCACGGTGTAGCGCAACACCTCCGGCAGCGCCGACAGCAACACGGCGCCCAGGATCACGCCGGGCAAGTGGCCCAGCCCCCCCAGCACCACCATGGCCACGATCATCACGGACTCCATCAGGCTGAAGGATTCGGGCGACACAAACCCCTGGAAGGAGGCAAACAGCGTGCCTGACACACCGCCCAGCGTGGCACCCATGCCAAAAGCCAACAGCTTCAGGTTGCGCGTGTCGATGCCCATGGCGCGCGCGGCAATTTCATCCTCGCGAATGGCCATCCACGCCCGTCCGATGCGCGAGGTCTCCAGACGGTGCGAAAACACCACCGCCAGCGCCACCAGCAGCAGGAACAGGTAGTAATACAGGGTGACCGATGGCAGTTCGATGAACCCCAGGTCCAGCCGGCGCGACAAGGGATGGCCAAACACCGTCACCGGATCGATCGCGCCCAGCCCCTTGGGACCGTTGGTGAGGTTGACGGGTTGATCCAGGTTGTTGAGGAACACGCGGATGATCTCGCCAAACCCCAGCGTCACGATCGCCAGGTAGTCACCGCGCAGTTTCAGCGTGGGGGCACCCAGCAACACCCCCAGCAGCCCCGCCGATGCGGCCGCCGCCGGGATGACCAGCCACAGGGGCGTGTGCAGTCCCCCGGGCAGCACCACCGCCAGCCACTCGAAGGTTTCCATCAAGTGCGGCGAAGCCAGCAAGGCATACAGGTAGGCGCCCACCGCAAAAAACGCGACATAGCCCAGGTCCAACAACCCCGCGTAGCCCACCACGATGTTCAAGCCCACGGCCAGCAGCACGTACAGCAAGGCGGTGTCGGCAATGCGCACCCAACCATTGCCCACTTGCTGCAACAGCAAGGGCAGCACACACAAGGCCAGCAACCACAGCACCCAGCGACGAAGGGAGTTCATGGGGGTTCTCCTCAAGCCCGATCCGCAACCCGCTCGCCCAGCAGGCCGGAAGGCCTGAGGGTGAGCATGAGGATCAGCACCAGGAACGCAAAAATATCGGCATAGTGGCTGCCCAGCACACCGCCGGTGAGGTCACCGATGTAGCCCGAACCGATCGACTCGATCAAGCCCAGCAGCAAGCCGCCCACCACCGCGCCCGCGAGGTTGCCAATGCCCCCGAACACCGCCGCCGTGAAGGCCTTGAGCCCCGGCAGGAATCCCATCGCGTGCTGAACCGTGCCGTAGTTCAGGGCCCACATCACGCCGGCAATGGCGGCCAGCACGGCGCCGATGATGAAGGTGGCGGAGATGACCGCATCGGGTCGCACCCCCATCAGGCTGGCCACACGTGGGTTCTCGGCGGTGGCGCGCATGGCGCGGCCGAGCCGGGTGGCATGCACCAGCCACATCAGCACCGCCAGCGCACACGCGGTGACCACCAGGATCATGATCTGCACCGGCGTGATCACCGCCCCGGCGATGTCAAAGGGCGTGGTGGGCAGCAGCGCGGGATAGGCTTTGTAGTTGGGCTTCCAGAGGATCATGGCCAGCGTCTGCAGCAGGATGGAGACCCCGATGGCGGTGATCAGCGGCGCGAGCTTGGGCGCATTGCGCAAGGGCCGATAGGCCAGTTTTTCAATGGTGAAGTTGAGGGTGGCCGACACGACGCAGGCCACCACCAGCGAGATCACGAGCATCACCGGACCGGACAATCCGGGGGCCACGTCTTGCAACCACATCACCACGGTCCAACTGGTGAGCGCCCCCACCATGAGTACCTCGCCATGGGCAAAGTTGATCAGGTTGATGATGCCGTACACCATGGTGTAGCCCAATGCCACGAGGGCGTACATGCTGCCCAGTACCAGGCCATTGATCACCTGTTGCAGCAGGATGTCCATGTTGAGATGTGAGTGGTCAGGTTGAGTGGTGGCAATTGTCGAGCGTCAGGTGAAGCACCCGGCCGTGTCAGCGCGAGCTGCCCTCTGCGCCCGCTTCATCGTCCAGGCGTCGCAAAAACGCCATTTTCTCCGCAATCTTGATCTCCAGGCCGCGCGAGACGGGTTGATACCAGCGGGGATGTTCCATGCCATCGGGAAAGTAGGTTTCGCCCGCTGCATAGCCATGGGGTTCGTCATGGGCATAGCGGTAGGCGTGGCCGTAGCCCAGTTCCTTCATCAGGCGGGTGGGCGCGTTGCGCAGGTGCACGGGCACCTCGCGGCTCTGGTCCTGGCGCACGAAGGCGCGTGCCTGGTTGTAGGCGTTGTAGCCCGCATTGCTCTTGGGAGCCAGGGCCAGGTAGATCACCGCCTGCCCCAGCGCCAGTTCGCCCTCGGGCGAACCCAGCCGCTCGAACGTCAGGGCCGCATCGTTGGCGAGTTGCATGGCCCGCGGATCGGCCAGGCCAATGTCTTCCCAGGCCATGCGCACGATGCGGCGTGACAGGTAGCGTGGATCGGCGCCCCCGTCGAGCATGCGGCACAGCCAGTAGAGCGAGGCATCCGGGTCGGAGCCGCGCACCGATTTGTGCAACGCCGAGATCTGGTCGTAGAAGTGGTCGCCCCCTTTGTCGAAACGGCGCGCATTGAGGGTGAGGGCCTCTTGGACAAACGTGGCATCCACCTGCATGCGCCCGAGCGTGCGCGCGGCCGTGTGACATTGCTCCAGCAGGTTCAGCATGCGACGGGCATCACCGTCGGCGTAGCCCACCAGGGTGTCCAGGGCCGCGTCATCGATCTCCAGATCGGTCAGCACCTGGGCATGGGCCCGCTGCCACAGCCGCTTGAGTTCATCCGCCGTCAGGGGCTTGAGCACATAAACCTGCGCACGCGAGAGCAAGGCCGAGTTCACTTCGAATGACGGGTTCTCGGTGGTGGCACCAATGAAGGTGATGAGACCCGATTCGGCATAGGGCAGCAGGGCATCCTGCTGCGACTTGTTGAAGCGGTGAATCTCATCGACGAACAACAAGGTGGCGCGGCCCCTGGCCAGCGATTGCTGGGCCTGCTCGATCGCGGCGCGGATGTCCTTCACCCCGGAAAACACCGCCGACAGCGCGATGAACTCCGCATCAAAACTCTGCGCCGTGAGCCGCGCCAGCGTGGTTTTGCCCACCCCGGGCGGGCCCCACAAAATCATGGAGTGCGGCTTGCCCGACTGGAAGGCCAGGCGCAAGGGCTTGCCCTCCCCCATCAGGTGGGACTGACCGATCACCTCGTCGAGGGTGCGCGGACGCAAGGCCTCGGCCAGCGGCGGCGTGGGGGGTTCGCGCCCGAACAAGTCGTCGTGGGTCGACCCGGGCCCGCCCGCCAGCCCTGCCGCGTCGGCTCGGCTCATGGCCGGATCACCTCGACGTTGCGCGGCGGCGTGAACTGGAACGCGGTCGTCCCCAGCCCGGGCGGATTGATCTCGGTGCGGGTGAACTGCAACAGCGAGCGCTGCCCCATGGCGTCGATGATTTCCAGGCGCTCGAGCGCCACACCGCGTTCGCCGGGTCGCAGCCCCACACGCAGGCTTTGCACACCCGCTTCGCGGGCTCGCGGTGTGGCCTGCACCCAGTGCAACCCGTCTTGCTCGGGTTGGGCCAGCAGTTGGAAATCGCGTTGCAAGGCGGTCAGGTCGGTGGCGGCCGCAATCAGGGCCACGGGGGTGGAGGCCAGAGCCTTGTCCTGGGCACGTGCCGTCACCTGGGCCAGATCGACGTCATACACCCACAAGGTGGTGCCATCACCCACCAGCTGCTGGGGATAAGGACGCAGGTATTCGAAACGGAAACGGGCCGGGCGCTGAAAGGAAAATAACCCGCTGGAGATTTTGGGTCGTTGTGCCTGCCCATCGCGCGGGGGCAGTTGCACGGTCTGTGTGAACTCGGCGCGCGCGCTGCGCGTGTTTTGCAAGAACTGTCCCAGGGTGTCGAGGCTGTCGGCACGGGCAGCGCCGCAGCAGGCCAGCGCCAGGGCAAACAATACCGGGACGACCGCTCGCTTCATTCCGCCCTCGCGGGCACCAGAATTTCGCGCTGACCGCTGCCACTCATGGCGCTGACCAAACCGGCTTTTTCCATGTCCTCGACCAACCGTGCCGCACGGTTGTAGCCAATCTTGAGGTGACGTTGCACGAGCGATATGCTGGCCTTGCGGTTCTTGAGCACCACTTCCACCGCCTGGTCGTACATCGGGTCCTTCTCGCCCCCGCCGTCACCAAACAGGTCGCCGACCTCGCCGCCTTCGCCATCGACCGTCCCGCCTTCGAGCACGCCCTCGATGTAGTTGGCCTCGCCCTGTGTCTTGAGGTAGCTCACCACGCGGTGGACTTCCTCATCGCTCACGAAGGCCCCGTGCACGCGCACCGGCAAGCCGGTACCGCTGGGTTGATACAGCATATCGCCCATGCCGAGCAAGGCCTCAGCACCCATCTGGTCCAGGATGGTGCGGCTGTCGATCTTGCTGCTCACCTGGAAAGCAATGCGGGTAGGAATGTTGGCCTTGATGAGGCCGGTGATCACGTCCACGCTCGGGCGCTGCGTGGCCAGGATCAGGTGGATGCCCGCCGCCCGCGCCTTTTGGGCGAGTCGGGCAATCAGCTCTTCGATTTTCTTGCCCACCACCATCATCAAATCGGCCAGTTCATCGATCACCACCACGATGTGCGGCAGACGCTCCAGCGGCTCGGGCTGATCGGGCGTGAGGCTGAACGGGTTGGGGATGGACGTCTCGGCTGCGGACGCTTCGTCGATCTTGGTGTTGTAACCCGCGAGGTTGCGCACGCCCAGCTTGCTCATGAGCTTGTAGCGGCGTTCCATTTCGGCAACACACCAGTTGAGGCCGTGCGCGGCCTGCCGCATGTCGGTCACCACCGGAGCCAACAGGTGCGGGATACCCTCGTAGACCGACATCTCCAGCATCTTGGGGTCGATCATGAGCAGCCGCACATCGCGTGCCTCGGCCTTGTACAGCAACGAGAGGATCATGGCGTTGATCCCCACCGACTTGCCCGAGCCGGTGGTGCCGGCCACCAGCACGTGCGGCATCTTGGCCAGGTCGGCCACCACCGGGTTGCCCACGATGTCCTTGCCCAGACCCATGGTCAGCATCGACTTGGCTTCGTTGTACACCTGTGAGCCCAGAATTTCCGACAGGCGGATGGACTGCCGCTTGGCGTTGGGCAACTCCAGCGCCATGTAGTTCTTGCCGGGAATGGTCTCGACCACCCGGATCGACACCAGGCTGAGCGAGCGTGCCAGGTCCTTGGCCAGGTTGACGATCTGCGAGCCTTTCACGCCCGTGGCCGGTTCGATTTCGTAGCGCGTGATCACCGGACCGGGGGAGGCGGCCACCACGTGCACTTCGACGCCAAAGTCCTTGAGCTTTTTCTCGATCAGGCGACTGGTCATCTCCAGCGTGTCGGCAGGCACCGTGTCCTGACGGCCGGTGTTGGCGTCGAGCAGGTCGACTTGCGGCAGGCGCGAGTCGGGCATGTCGCTGAAGAGCGGCTTTTGACGCTCACGGGCCACGCGTGTGCTCTTGGGAATCTCGACCACTTCGGGCTCGACAATCAGCACGGGGGCGGGCTTGTGGATCTCGATCTCCTCGCGGACCTCATGCGCCACCTCTTCGCGCTCTTTGGCAGCGGCCTGGCCCATGGCCATGTCCTGGGCCATCTCGCGCTTTTCCTGCAAGCGCTCCCACAAGTCGTCGATGCGCTCGCCCAGCGACTCGGCCAGTCCCAGCCAGGTGAAGCGAAACACCCAGGACGCGCCCACCAGCAAAAACACGATGAACACCATGGCCGAGCCATTGAAGCCCAGCCACTGCAGGCCGTGTGACCCCACCAAGTAGCCAACAGCACCGCCGGCGTGCAGGCCAGGCAGGTGGTCGTCAAACCGATACAGCCGGGTCCACTCCAGGCCGGTGCTGGAAATCATCAGCAACACCAGACCCGTCCAGAAGGCCCAGCGGGTGTGCATCCAGCCCGCGGGCTCGTCCAGAGCCTCGTCGTCACCACGCAGTCGCTGGGCCAACGCTGTCAGCCAGGTTGTCAGGGCCGCGAGATAGCACCACCACACCGAGTACCCCACCAGCAAAAAACTGAGGTCGCCCAGCCAGGCCCCCAGCCGTCCGCCCCAGTTGCGCACCACGCCCTGTGTGCCGGAGGTGGTCCAGGCGGGGTCCGCGTTGGAATGCGTCACCAGCGCCAGGAACCAGAACGCCAGAAAAACGAACCCTGCTGTGAGGGCAATTTCCTGGGCAAATCGGCGAAATCCCGTGAGCGGGGTCTGGACAGGCGCGTCCTTCTGAAGGGTGTGCAACGAGTAAGTCATGTCAGGGTGTGAAGCTTAACCGATCGCCTCCCCTGCAAAAGGCCTCCTGTCGGGGTCTGGCTGTGTGCCACCCCACCGGGTCAGCCACCCTGCTTTTGCCGGGGCGATGAGGCATTCTCTACAATGCAAACCTGACGCGCCAACGGATGGCTGTCGTGGTGTCCTTGGCGACGCCTGACACTGACGGCCAAGCCCCACATCGCGCACACCCACCCCGTTCTTCGACCTCCCCTGCTTGCTCCGCTGATCATGTCCACGACCCAACACGCCCAGGTACTCATTCTTGGCTCCGGCCCGGCCGGCTATACCGCCGCGGTTTATGCCGCCCGCGCCAACCTCAAACCGCTGCTGATCACCGGCATGGCCCAGGGCGGCCAACTCATGACCACCACCGAGGTGGACAACTGGCCCGCCGACGTGCACGGCGTGCAAGGCCCGGACCTGATGCAGCGTTTTCAGGAACATGCCGAGCGCTTCAACACGCAGATCGTGTTCGACCACATCCACACGGTCGATGTCAGCCAACGCCCCTTCCGCTTGACGGGCGACAGCGGCACCTACACCTGCGACGCGCTCATCATCGCCACCGGCGCCTCGGCCAAGTACCTGGGACTGCCCAGCGAAACCGCCTTCATGGGACGCGGCGTCTCTGGCTGCGCCACCTGTGACGGCTTTTTCTACCGCGACCAGGCGGTCTGCGTGGTGGGCGGTGGCAACACGGCGGTGGAAGAGGCCCTGTACCTCTCCAACATCGCCAGCCAGGTGCACCTGATCCACCGCCGGGACAAATTCCGCGCCGAGCCCATCATGATCGACAAGCTGATGGACAAGGTGGCGGCGGGCAAGATCGTGCTGCAAGTGCACGCCACCCTGGACGAAGTGCTGGGCGATGCTTCGGGCGTGACCGGCGTGCGCCTGCGCCGCACCACCGACCAGAGCACCTATGACCTGGCGCTGCAGGGCTGCTTCATCGCCATCGGCCACCAACCCAACACCGAGATCTTCCAGGGCCAGCTCGACATGAAGGACGGCTACATCGTCACCCGCAGTGGCCTGCAAGGCTTTGCCACCATGACCAGCGTGCCGGGCGTCTTTGCCGCCGGCGACGTGCAGGACCATATCTACCGCCAGGCCATCACCAGCGCTGGCACCGGGTGCATGGCAGCGCTGGACGCCCAGCGCTTCCTGGAACAGGGTGCCTGAGGGGCTGGCGGGCCCGGTCCGCCAACACGCTATAATCTTGGGTTTCGTGTCGCCCCCGTGAGGGATCGACCGGGGATACCGCCCCCCTATCAGGCGAGGTCAGGCCCAGGCGTCAGCCGTCGGCCGTTTTATGGAGTGTCCTCATGGCACGCGTATGTGAAGTAACGGGCAAAGGCCCGATGGTGGGTAACAACGTTTCCCACGCCAACAACAAGACCAAGCGTCGTTTCATGCCCAACCTGCAGTACCGCCGTTTCTGGGTCGAGAGCGAGAACCGCTGGGTGCGACTGCGCGTTTCCAGCGCCGCCCTGCGTCTGATCGACAAAAATGGCATCGATGCCGTGCTCGCCGACTTGCGCGCACGTGGTCAGGCCTGAACCCCATTCACTGAAAGGACACGATCATGGCATCCAAAGGCGGACGCGAAAAAATCAAGCTGGAATCCACGGCCGGCACCGGTCACTTCTACACGACCAGCAAGAACAAGAAGACCATGCCCGAGAAAATGACGATCATGAAATTTGATCCGAAGGCTCGCAAGCACGTCGAATACAAGGAAACCAAGCTGAAGTGATTCAGCGGTTTCTGACCGGTGGTCTGATCGTCTGATCAGCCCCGGCGCAACAAAAAACCCGCCTCGGCGGGTTTTTTTGTCTCCACGACGTCAGTCCGACGCCGGTTCAGCGGGACGAGCCCCTCAGGCGCGAGCAGCGCGCAGGCGAACCGAGAAATCCCGCAGCGCGGCAATGCCGCTGTCTTCCGCACGGCGGCACCAGGCCTGCAGGTCAACGGCCAGCTGGTCGCGTGAGCGGTTGGTCGAGAGCCAGAGCTGGCGCAGTTCCTCGCGCATGCGCACCATGGTGTCGACGGTGGGCAAGGCGGCACGCGCGGCATCGAGTTGGGCCCGCACGGCGGCCGGTACTTTTTCCAGGTCACGGTGCATCCAGCGACGGGCCGCCTGGCTGACCGCCTCGGCGGGACGCTGAGGCAGCCCCTGCAACTCCTGGCGGCAGGCTTCGCGCAGCTGGCGCGCATAGCCGGCCATGACTTCATAGCGGTTGGCGATCAGGGCTTCCAGGGTGTTGATGTCTGCCTGCGGCTGCACGTCACCGTAAGCCAGCTTCGGGGGGGTCTTCTTGACCGTGGCCAGGCCCAGGGTTTCGAGGATACGGATGTAGAGCCAACCGATGTCGAACTCATACGGCTTGACCGACAACTTGGCCGAGGTCGGGTAGGTGTGGTGGTTGTTGTGCAACTCCTCCCCCCCGATGATGATGCCCCAGGGGGAGATATTGGTGCTGGCGTCCGCCGCTTCAAAGCTGCGGTAGCCCCAGTAGTGACCCACGCCGTTGATGATGCCGGCAGCCGTGACCGGGATCCACAGCATCTGCACCGCCCACACCGTCAGGCCCAGGGCGCCAAACAGCGCCAGGTTGACCACCAGCATCAGGCCCACGCCCTGCCAGGGCAGGCGGGTGTAGATATTGCGCTCGATCCAGTCATTCGGGGTGCCATGACCATACTTGGCCAGGGTTTCAGCGTTGTTGGCTTCCACACGGTACAACTCGGCGCCACGCCAGAACACCGTTTTCAGGCCACGCGTTTGCGGGCTGTGCGGGTCCTCTGCCGTTTCGCATTTGGCGTGGTGTTTGCGGTGGATGGCCGCCCAGGCCTTGGTTTGCATGCCAGTGCCCACCCACAACCAGAAACGGAAGAAATGTGAGGGCAGCCAGTGCAGGTCCAACGCGCGATGGGCCTGGTGGCGGTGCAGGAAGATGGTGACCGCCGCAATCGTGATGTGGGTGGTGACCAGGGTGTAGACAAGCACCTGCCAGCCACTGAAGTCCAGCAGACCATGGCCCAGCCATTGCACCAACGCGTCGAGCCAAGGGGAATTGTGTACAAACATGTAAAAGTAACCCAAAAGGGTGAATTAACAATGGTGCGATTCTACGGCGCTTGCCAGACCGATGCAAAGAATCCATCGCTGCCGTGCCGATGCGGCCACAGTCGCAGGTAGAGGCCGTCGGCGGTGCACAACGACGCGGCAAGCGGGACTTTCAGGCTGTCGAGGAGCTCGGCCACCGGCACGGGTGTCCAGCCAGGGTGGCTGGCGGTGAAGGCCTGGGCAATCGCTTCGTTTTCCTCGGGCAGCACACTGCAGGTCGCATAGACCAGCCGGCCTCCTGATTTCAACAACCGGGCCGCACTCGCCAGAATGGCCGTCTGCTTGGCCGTGAGTTCGGCCACACTCTGGGGTGACTGGCGCCACTTCAGGTCCGGGTTGCGCCTGAGTGTGCCCAGGCCCGAGCAGGGCGCGTCCACCAGCACCCGGTCGATCTTGCCCACCAGTCGCTTGATACGGTCGTCCCGCTCGTGGGCAATGGCCGCGGGGTGCACGTTGGACAGGCCGCTGCGCGCCAGGCGGGGCTTGAAGGCGTCCAGCCGGTGGGCCGATGTGTCAAAGGCGTACAGGCGTCCGGTGCTGCGCATGGCGGCGCCCAGGGCCAGCGTCTTGCCGCCCGCGCCAGCGCAGAAATCGACCACCATCTCGCCGCGCTTGGGGTCCACCAGCAGAGACAAGAGTTGCGAGCCTTCATCCTGCACCTCGATGTCACCCCGCACAAAAGCATCCACGCTGGACAGCGAGGGCTTGCCCTGCACCCGCAAGCCCCAGGGCGAATACGGCGTGGGCGTGGCCTTGAGCCCCGCGGTCTTCAGCTCGGCCTGGATGGCCTCGCGCTTGGCCCGCAAGACGTTGACACGCAGGTCCAGTGGCGCGGTTCGCTCCAGACTGGCCACCAGCGGCCAGAACTCGTCGCCCAGCTGGGCCTTGAGCGGCGCCACCAGCCATTCGGGCAGGTTGTGGCGATGACGCTCGAGCAAGTCCTCGGTCTTGATCTGCTGGCACGCGGCCAGCCAGGATTTTTCGGTTTCATTCAGCGCCGCCAGCAGCCAGTCGCCCTGGCCTTGCGGCTGCAGGTAATCGCTGAGCCCCAGAATGGCCCAGCGACGCTCGCGCGGGCCGGAGCCCGAGGGCACGAAGTGGTCATAGCGCAGTTTGTTGCGCAGGACCAGATAGGTGGTTTCGGCCAGGGTGGCGCGCTCGCGCGGCCCCAGTTGCAAACGTTTACGCTGCTCGCGAAAGTAGCGTGACACCACCGCGTCAGCGGGGTGGTCGAGTTTGAGGGCCTGGCCGACCAGTTCGGCGCAGGCCTCGAGAAGGGCTTTGGGGTGCATGGGGGTATTGTCCCATTGTGTTGACCTGCAGACCCCGCTCAACCCAACAGTTGTTCAAGCACCCGAATGGCTGGCGGACCCACCGGCGACAACCGGCCGGTCCGATTCAGGCAAATACGCCGGCGGTGTCCTGCATCCGTGACGACACTTCGCCCAGGTGGTGCAGCGTGTCTCCAAAGGTCATCTCCATTTGCGTCAGACGCTTGAAGTAGTGGCTCACGATGTACTCGTCCGTCACGCCAATGCCGCCATGCAGCTGCACCGCTTGCTGGCCCACAAAACGCATGGAGTTGCCCAGCTGGAACTTGGCACGGCTGATCGCCGCACGCCGCTCGTCGGCGGGGAAGGACAGCTTGAGGCTGGCGTAGTAGCTCATGGAGCGCGCCAACTCCAGTTGCATCTTCATGTCGGCCACGCGGTGACGCAGGGACTGGAAGCTGCCAATGGTCACCCCAAACTGCTTGCGGGTGTTGAGGTACTCCACGGTCACAGCCATGGTCTTATCCATCACGCCGATGGCCTCGGCGCACAGCGCGGCGATGCCCACATCCACCGCATGCTCCAGGGCCGGCAGGCCGTCCTCGGTGAGGCATTGCGCCGGGGCAGACTGGAACGTCACCTCGCCGGCACGGCCACCGTCCTGCGTCAGGTAACCGCGTGTCGCAACCCCCGCGGCCGAGCGCGCCACCACAAAAAGACCGAGCTTGCCCTGCGCCATGGCAGGCACGATGAAGGCATCGGCCTGGTCGGCCACCGGCACCACGCTCTTGCTACCGGTGATCACCCAGCCGTCCCCCTGGCGGGTGGCCTGGGTTTCGCACTGGTTCAGGTGATAGCGGTTCTTGCGCTCCTGCGTGGCCAGCACCATCAGGGCTTCGCCGGTGGCGAGCGGCCCGCTCCAGGCCTGCTGCACAGCCGGGGCCGCGTAGTGGGACAGCAGCACGCCCGCCATCAAGGTTTGCGCCAGGGGTTCGAGCACGATGCCGTGCCCCAGCGACTCCATCACCACCATGCTCTCGACCGGGCCCATGCCCAGGCCCCCGAGCGATTCGGAGAGGGTCAGGCCGGTGAGGCCGAGTTCGGCCAGTTCGTTGTAGGCGTCGCGTGAAAAACCACCGGCCGCCGTGATGCTGCGACGGCGATCGAAGTCATAGCCGCGCTCGACCCATTTGCTGACGGCGTCGCGCAGCTGTTCTTGATCGTCGGAAAAATTGAAATCCATGATGCGTCCTTGTTGCGTGCGGGTCAGCCGAGCACGGTTTGCGCCACGATGTTGCGCTGCACCTCGTTGGAGCCGCCGTAGATGGTGGTCTTGCGCATGTTGAAGTAGTTGGCTGCCAGCGGCGCGCAATGCAGCGCACCCACCTGGTCGCCCTGCCAGCCGGCGTCCATCGCTTCCTGGATGAAGGGCAGGCTGTAGGGGCCGGCGGCCAGCATCATGAGTTCGGCGTAGCGCTGCTGGATCTCGCTGCCGCGAATCTTCAGCAGACCGGCAATGTCCAGCGACTGCTTGCCCGACTTCTCGGCCGAGAGCACACGCAGCACCATCATCTCCAGCGCCACGACGTCCACCTCCAGGCGGGCGATCTCGTCGCGGAAGCGCATGTCGTCGTACATGCCCTCGGCCTTGGCGATGCGCTTGACCCGCTCGAGTTCGCGCTTGGCACGGTTGACGTCAGCGATGTTGGTGCGCTCGTGCGCCAGCAAATGCTTGGCGTAGGTCCATCCCTTGTTTTCTTCGCCAATGAGGTTCTCGGCCGGCACCTTGACGTTGTCAAAGAACACCTCGTTGACCTCGCACTCTCCATCGAGCAGACGGATCGGGCGCACCTTCACGCCGGGCGACTTCATGTCAATGAGCAGGAAGGAGATGCCCAGCTGCGGCTTGCCCTCGGTGCTGGTGCGCACCAGGCAGAAGATCCACTCGCCGAACTGGCCCAGCGTTGTCCAGGTCTTCTGGCCATTGACGATGTAATGGTCGCCGACACGCTCGGCACGGGTCTTGAGCGAGGCCAGATCGGAGCCGGAACCCGGCTCGCTGTACCCCTGGCTCCACCACACCTCGCCACTGGCGATGCCGGGCAAAAAGCGCTGTTGCTGCTCGGCGTTGCCAAACGCCATGATGACGGGGGCCACCATCACCGGCCCGAAGGGCAGGATGCGTGGCGCACCAGCCAGGGCGCATTCTTCCTCGAACAAGTGCTTTTGCACCGCCGTCCAGCCCGGACCGCCGAACTGGGTGGGCCAGTTGTAGCCCAGCCAGCCCTTGTGGCCCAGAATCTTGGACCAGTTCTGCATGTCGTCTCGGGTCAGGCGCAGGGCGTTGTGCACCTTGTGCGAGGTGTCCGCGGGCAGGTTGGCACGCACCCAGGTGCGGACCTCCTGACGAAACGCCTCTTCTTCGGCGGTAAAGAGCAAATCCATCACTGATCTCCAGACAAGGGAAGGGTCATCGAGTTGGTTTTAGCACGATCGTGCGTTTTTTTCATTATCTCCGAATCCGTCGCCTGCAACCACGCCGCAATGGCCTGCGGATAGATCCGGTGCTCCTGGCTCAGCACCCGCGCGGCCAGCACCTCGGGGGTGTCATCGGGCAGCACCGGCACGACGGCCTGCGCCAGGATGGGACCATGGTCCAGTTCAGCCGTGACGTGGTGCACCGTGGCGCCCGCGACTTGGCAACCGGCTTCAAGCGCCCGCTCGTGGGTGCGCAGGCCGGGAAAGGCAGGCAACAAGGAGGGGTGGATGTTCACCAGCCGCCCTGCGTAATGCCGCACAAAGCCCGGTGTGAGGATGCGCATGAAACCCGCCAGCACCACCAGGGCCGGTTGGTGCCGGTCAATCTCGTTCATCAGCGCGGCGTCAAAGGCCTCGCGGGGTTGCGCCTGGTCCGCAAAGGCCCGGTGGTCCACCACGGCGGTGGCAATGCCCGCCTCACGGGCCAGCGCGAGCCCCGAGGCATTCGCCTGGTTGCTGATGACCGCGGCCACCCGGGCCTGGTAGCGACTGGCCCACTGGTCGCGCTCGGCCGCCTGCACAACGGCCGCCATGTTCGAGCCGGCGCCCGATATCAGAATCACCAGGGAACGCATCAGGCAGCGAGACGGGAGTGGCGTGGCAAATGGGCCGTCAGGTATTCCATCTGGTCCGCCAGGATGCGACGGTTGCGCAGGATGAAGTCTTCCCACAGCGTGGGCACATAGGGCGCGTAGAGCAAGGGCATGCGCGCCTGTTCCGGCGTGCGGTTGCCCTTGCGGTGGTTGCAGCTTTTGCAGGCGGTGACCACGTTCATCCAGGTGTCCTGTCCCTGCTGGCCAAACGGCATGATGTGCTCGCGCGTGAGGTCGCTTTCGTGGAAGGTGTCACCGCAATAGGCACACAGGTTGCGGTCGCGGGCGAACAACTTGCTGTTGGTGAGCCCGGGGCGCAGGTCGAAGGGGTTGATGCTGGGCACGCCACGTGTGCCGATGATGCTGTTGACATGGATGATCGATTGCTGTCCGGTGCGGGCATTGTGCCCGCCCCGGAACACAGCCACCGGCAAGCCCGCCTCCCAGCGCACCTCATCGGCGGCGTAATGGATCACGGCCTGCTCCAGCGAGATCCAGGATTGCGGCAGTCCCTGCCCCGACAGCTTCAAGACCTTCAAGATCAGCCTCCTTCGTGGGGAATCAGGGACAATATACCCGCTTTTGACGACATTCCGACGACACAACATCCCCCCGCCCATGCAGATCTTTCGTGGCTTTCATCACGCTGCCCTGGCCCCGGCCTGTGCCCTGACCATTGGCAACTTCGATGGCGTGCACCGCGGCCATCAGGCCATGCTGGCGCTGCTGCGCTCCGAGGCACGCCACCGCGGTGTGCCCAGCTGCGTGATGACCTTTGAGCCGCACCCGCGTGACTTCTTTGCCCGCCTGCAGCACAACCCGTCCCTGGCGCCAGCCCGCATCGCCAACCTGCGCGACAAACTGGAAGAGTTGCGCGCCTGTGGCATTGACCAGTGCGTGGTGCTGCCCTTCAACCAGGACTTTGCCAGCCAGCAGCCGCAAGCCTTCATCGACGAGGTGCTGTTGAACGGGCTGGGCGTGCGCTACCTGCTGGTGGGGGACGATTTCCGCTTTGGCGCTCGCCGCGCCGGCGATTACGAACTCCTGGTGCAGGCGGGCCGCAGCCAGGGGTTTGATGTGGCGCGCATGAACAGCTACGAGCTCGACGGCCTGCGGGTGTCCAGCTCCGAAGTCCGCACCGCCCTGGCGCGGGGTGACATGCAGGCCGCTGCCCAACTGCTCGGTCGTCCTTACGCCATCTCCGGACACGTGGTGCATGGCCGGCGTCTGGGCCGTGAACTCAACTGTCGCACCCTCAATGTGCGCTTCCAGCACTGGAAACCCGCCGCCAGCGGCATCTTCGTGGCACGCGTGCACGGCTTGCATGACCAGCCCCTGCGCAGCGTGGCCAACCTGGGCGTGCGCCCCTCACTCGACGCCAACGATGTGAATGGCGGGCGCGTGCTGCTGGAGACCCATTGCCTGGACTGGCCCGCCCAGCTGGGCCTGGAAGGGGGCTACAGTAAAATCATTCGCGTGGAACTGCTGCACAAACTGCACGACGAGTTGAAGTACGACGGTCTGGAAGCCCTGCAACAAGGCATTGCGCGAGACTGCGAAGACGCACGCCTGTGGTTTGCCGCGCATGAAGCGCACAGCAGCGCCGGCGCGACCACCAGTCACACCACCACCCGTCGCCAGACCACGCGCGACCGAATTTAAACGGCACCCGCCGCTTGCCGTCCCGGTGCGCACGCCGCGCATCGTCCCCAGACCGAACAGCCGTGCCTGAACCACGGCGAACCCCATCATGTCGACCTCTTCCGCTCCCGACTACCGCACCACCCTGAACCTGCCGGACACGCCCTTCCCCATGCGCGGCGACCTGCCCAAGCGCGAGCCGGCCTGGGTCCGGGACTGGAACGAGCAAGGCGTTTACAAGAGCCTGCGCCTGGCCCGCCACGGCGCGCCGCTCTTTGTGCTGCACGACGGCCCCCCCTATGCCAACGGCAAGCTGCACATTGGCCACGCCCTCAACAAGGTGCTGAAAGACATGATCGTCAAGTCGCGCCAGCTCGCCGGCTATGACGCCCAATACATCCCCGGTTGGGACTGCCACGGCCTGCCGATTGAAAACGCCATCGAGAAACTGCATGGGCGAAAACTCAGCCGCGACGACATGCAGGCCAAGAGCCGCGCCTTTGCCACCGAGCAGATCGACCAGCAGCGCGAGGACTTCAAACGCCTGGGCGTGCTGGGCGACTGGGAACGACCCTACCGCACCATGGACCCGGCCAACGAAGCGGGCCAACTGCGTGCCTTCAAACGCGTGATCGAGCGTGGCTTTGTGTACCGTGGCCTGAAGCCGGTGTACTGGTGCTTTGACTGCGGCTCCTCGCTGGCGGAATTTGAAATTGAATACGCCGACAAAAAGAGCGACACCCTGGACGTGGCCTTTCGCAGCGCCGAGCCCGCGCAGCTGGCCCAGGCCTTTGGCCTGAGCGCCTTGCCGGGCGAAGCCTTTGTGGTGATCTGGACCACCACCGCCTGGACGATCCCGGCCAACCAGGCACTCAATGCGCACCCCGACATCGACTACGCGCTGGTGCAGACCGAGCGCGGCGCGCTGGTGCTGGCCGCCTCGCTGGTCGAGAAATGCCTGGAACGCTATGGCCTGCAAGGTGAGGTGATCGCCACTGCCCCGGGCAAGGCGCTGGCTGGCTTGAGCTTCGAGCATCCGCTGTACGCTGTTGATCCGGGCTTTCAGCGCCACGCCAAGATCCTGTTGGCCGACTACGTCGGTGAGGGCGACGGCACCGGCATCGTGCACTCGGCCCCGGCCTATGGTCTGGACGACTTCAACAGCTGCGTTTCCCACGGGCTGGCCTACCAGGACATCCTCAACCCGGTGCAGGGTCAGGGGGCCTATGCCCCGGATTTCCCGCTCTTTGGCGGCCAGCACATCTGGAAAGCCGTGCCGGGCATCCTGGATACGCTCAAGGGCGCGGGCCGCTTGATGGCAACCCAGCCCATCACCCACAGCTACCCCCATTGCTGGCGCCACAAAACGCCGGTGATTTACCGCGCGGCCGCGCAGTGGTTTGTGCGCATGGACGAGGGCGAGGGCGTCTTCACCCGGGACAAGGCCCCCCAGACGCTGCGCCAACTGGCCCTGCAGGCCATCGACAACACCCAGTTCTATCCCGAGAACGGCCGGGCCCGTCTGCGCGACATGATCGCCAACCGGCCCGACTGGTGCATCTCGCGCCAGCGCAGCTGGGGCGTACCCCTGCCCTTCTTCCTGCACCGCGACTCGGGTGAACTGCACCCGCGCACCATGGAGATCCTGGACCAGGCGGCCGACATTGTCGAGCAGGGCGGCATCGAGGCCTGGAGCCGCGTCACGCCCGAAGAGATCCTGGGCGCTCAAGATGCCGAGCAATACACCAAGAGCACCGACATCCTGGAGGTCTGGTTTGATTCCGGCTCGACCTTCCAGCACGTGCTGCGCGGCAGCCACCTGCACGCCTATGACCGCCCACCCTTCCACGATCAGGGCCCCGAGGCCGACCTGTACCTGGAAGGCCATGACCAGCACCGGGGCTGGTTCCACAGCTCACTGCTACTCGGCTGCGCCCTCTATGACCGTGCCCCCTACCGCGGTCTGTTGACCCACGGCTTTGCCACCGACGGCCAGGGCCGCAAGATGAGCAAGTCGCTAGGCAACGTGGTGATCCCGCAGGAAGTGACCGACAAACTCGGCGCCGAGATCGTGCGCCTGTGGGTGGCCGCCACCGACTACTCGGGCGACCTCAACATCGACGACAAGATCCTGGCCCGCGTGGTGGACGCCTACCGACGCATCCGCAACACGCTGCGCTTCCTGATGGCTAACGTGAGCGACTTCAACGCCGCCACCGACACCGTGCCGGCGGATCAGCTGCTGGAAATTGACCGCTACGCGCTGAGCAAACTGGCGGCCGTACAGGCCGAGATCCTGGGCCACTGGACGCCCGAGGCCGGTGTGTTCCAGGGCGGGCATTTTGGCGCTTACGAATTCCACCCGGTGGTGAGCAAGCTGCAGGTGTATTGCTCGGAGGAGCTGGGCGCGTTCTACCTGGACATCCTGAAAGACCGGCTCTACACCACGGGCCCGCATTCGCTGGCGCGCCGCAGCGCGCAGACCGTGCTGTGGCAGATCACCCAGGCCATGCTGCGCTGGATGGCGCCTTTCCTGAGCTTCACCGCCGAGGAGGCCTGGCAGGTGCTGGGCAACCCCCAAAGCATCTTCCACGACACCTACCTGAAGCTGGCCGAGCCCGATGCGGCCCTGCTGGCCAAGTGGACGCGCATCCGCGAGATCCGCGATGCGGTCAACAAGGACATCGAGGCGTTGCGCAGTGCCGGTCAGGTCGGCGCATCGCTGCAGGCCGAGGTGACGCTCACGGTGAACGCTGACGACCATGCACGCCTGGCCTCGCTGGGCGAGGACCTGAAATTCGTCTTCATCACCTCGGCCTTGCACCTGCACAGCGGCGCTGAACTGGGCATCGAGGCGAGGCCGAGCACCGCCGTCAAGTGCGAACGCTGCTGGCACTACCGCGACGACGTCGGCCACGATGCCGCTCACCCGACGCTGTGCGGTCGTTGCACGAGCAACCTCTACGGTCCGGGGGAGTCGCGCACGTGTGCCTGATGCCCGGGAAGCCCGCGCTCCCTGCGCCTCGCCAGTTCCTGCCCCGCCAGTCCCTGAACGCAACCCGCCATTCCCCATGAGCACACGACGTCCCCACGCTCACCGCGCGCCTTCCATCTGGCTGTGGCTCTCGCTGGCCCTGCTGGTGCTGGTGATCGATCAACTCACCAAGTGGCTGATCGTGGGGCAATTCGTGCTCGGCGACAGCCGTCCCGTCACCGGTTTTTTCAACCTGGTGCGGGCCCACAACACGGGGGCGGCCTTCTCGTTCCTGGCCCACGCGGGCGGCTGGCAGCGCTGGTTGTTCACCGGCATTGGCATCGCCGCTTCCGCCTTGATGGTCTGGATGCTGCGCGCCCACCCCGGACAAAAACTGTTCGGCTTTGCCATTGCATGCATTCTGGGCGGGGCCATCGGCAACGTCATCGACCGGCTGGTGCACGGCTACGTGGTGGACTTTCTCGATCTCCACTGGGCTGGCTGGCACTTCCCGGCCTTCAACGCGGCTGACAGCGCCATCACACTGGGCGCGGCCTGCCTGCTGCTCGACGAGTTGCTGCGCGTCAAGCGCTCGACAGGCTGATTACAGCGTGAAGATGGTGCAACCCGTCGTCTTGCGGGCTTCCAGGTCGCGGTGCGCCTGCTGCACGTCCTCCAGGGCGTATCGCTGATCGATCGCAATCTTCACCTGGCCCGAACTCACCACGGCAGACAAGTCGTCCATCATGGACTGGGCCGATTCGCGGCTCGAGAGGTGCGAGAACAGGGTCTGGCGTGTGACGTAGATCGACCCCTTGCCGGCCAGAATGCCGGGGGCAAATGACGGCACCGGGCCCGATGCATTGCCAAACGAGGCCATCAGGCCGAACGGTGACAGGCAGTCCAGCGATTTTTCCCAGGTGTCCTTGCCCACCGAGTCGTACACCACCTTGACGCCCTTGCCGTTGGTGATCTCCTTGACCTGGGCCAGAAAGTCTTCGCGGCTGTAGTTGATGACGTGCGCGGCACCGGCTTTGCGCGCCAGTTCGCACTTTTCATCGGTGCCGGCCGTGCCGATCAGCTTCAGGCCCAGGGCCTTGGCCCATTGGCAGGCAATCAGGCCCACGCCCCCCGCAGCCGCATGGAACAGGATGTGGTCGCCAGCTTGCAGCCCGCCCTGGGGCAAGGTGCGCTTGAGCAGGTATTGCGCGGTCAGGCCCTTGAGCATCATGGCCGCACCGGTCTCGAAGCTGATGTCGTCGGGCAGACGGCACACCAGCTTGGCAGGCATCACCCGCACATCGCTGTAGCTGCCCGGCGGGTTGGAGGCATAGGCGGCACGGTCGCCCACCTTGAGGTGGGTGACGCCCTCGCCCACGGCCTCGACCACGCCTGAGGCTTCCATGCCCATCATCAGCGGCATGGGCAACTGGTACAGGCCCGAGCGCTGGTAGACGTCGATGAAGTTCAAGCCGGCGTTCTTGTGACGGATGCGGATTTCACCGGGTCCGGGATCGCCCACCTGAACGTCGATGATCTTCATTTCTTCGGGACCGCCATTACGGTCGATGCGCACGGCACGGGACATGGATTGCTCCTCTGGGGGAAAGTTAGCGTTGTGAGAGGCCGGATCGTGCCACGAATCGGGTGTCCGAGGGTGTCACCCGGGTATCGCCCGGCATGCGGGTTGCACCGGGCGGCCCCTCCCTGTCTGCGGTAGAGTCCGGACATGTCCGCACCTGGCCATCTCACCCCCCGCACAGCCGGTCTGCTGCTGATTCCCCCCGTGTTGTGGGCCGGCAATGCCGTGGTCGGGCGTCTGGTCAGTGAGTCCATCCCCCCCATCACGCTGAACTTGCTGCGCTGGTCGCTGGCCTTTCTGTTTCTCTTGCCGCTGGCCTGGCCGGTGCTGCGTTGGGGCAGCGGGCTGTGGGGGCACTGGAAACGCTTTGCGCTCCTGGGTCTGCTGGGCGTGGGCGCCTACAACAGCTTCCAGTACCTGGCCCTGCACACTTCAACGCCCATCAACGTGACCCTGGTGGCCTCGAGTGCGCCCATCTTCATGCTGGTCATGGGCACGCTGTTTTTCGGGCAACGGGCGCAAACCCGTCAATGGATCGGGGCGGCCTTGTCGGTCCTGGGGGTGTTGCTGGTGCTCAGCCGGGGCGACTGGAACACCCTGGTGCAAGTGCGGCTGGTCATCGGTGACGTCTATGTGCTGTGCGCCACGGCCGCCTGGGCCTGGTACAGCTGGCTGCTGAGCCAGCCCAAGGATCCGCCCGCCATCCGAGCCAACTGGGCGCAGTACCTGCTCGCCCAGATGGTCTTTGGCCTGATGTGGGCGGGTGGCTTCACCTGGGTCGAGTGGACGGTTCAAGCACGTGAGATCGTGTGGAGCAACGGCATGGTCGCGGCACTGGTGTTTGTCGCGGTGGGGCCGTCCCTGCTGGCCTATCGCAGCTGGGGGCTGGGTGTGCAACGCGCAGGGCCCAGCACGGCTGCATTTTTCGCCAACCTCACGCCGCTGTTTGCAGCCCTGCTGTCCTCGGTGATGCTGGGCGAATTGCCCAGGATCTACCACCTGCTGGCCTTTGTGCTGATCGTGGGCGGCATCGTGGTGTCATCGTCGCGACGACCCACGACCTAGCCGCCCGCTCAACGCCCCGGGTCAGTAGGTGCCAGGATAGGCACCGCCGTCGATCAGCACGTTCTGCCCGGTGATGTAGCTGGCCTGCTGGCTGCACAGGAAAGCGCAGGTGTCACCGAATTCCTCGGCCGTTCCAAAGCGTTGTGCCGGAATGGTTTTCTTGCGCACATCGGCGATCTGGTCGATCGACTTGCCCTGCTTCTCCGCGGCGCCCTTCATGGTGCCGCGCAGGCGGTCGGTGTCAAAGGCGCCGGGCAGGAGGTTGTTGATGGTGACGTTGCGCGAGGCCAGTTGCGTGGTGCGCGACACGCCCGCGATGAAACCGGTCAACCCACTGCGCGCGCCGTTGGACAGGCCGAGGATGTCGATCGGCGCTTTCACTGCGCTGGAGGTGATGTTGACGATGCGACCAAACCCGCGCTCGGCCATCCCGTCCACCGTGGCCTTGAGCAACTCGATGGGCGTGAGCATGTTGGCATCGACCGCCTTGATCCAGGCCTCGCGCTCCCAGTCGCGGAAGTCGCCAGGGGGCGGGCCGCCGGCATTGGTGACGACGATGTCGAAGGCCTTGCCCGGACCACCCGCCACCGACCAGATGGCGTCACGTCCGGCCGGTGTGGTGATGTCCACAGCCACCGGCAGGATGGTGGAACCCCAGGCGCGCAGCTGCTGGGCAGCCGCCTCCAGCGCCTCGGCGCCACGCGCCACGATCACCACATTCACGCCCTCGCGTGCGAGGGAGTTGGCACAGCCAAAGCCCAGGCCCTTGCTTGCTCCGCCCACCAGGGCCCATTTGCCTTTGAGTCCGAGATCCATCAGTTTGCTCCGTACTTGGAAAAAAGAAACACGCCACCCAACACCAGCAGGGTTCCGACCCCGATCCACAGGTTGAGTGATTCACCCAGGAATATAGCGCCCAGGGCCAGGGTGGACATCGGACCCACCATGCCGGTCTGCGCCGCCAGCGACGAACCAATGCGCTCGATCGCCATCATCACCATCAGCACCGGGGCCACGGTGCAGGCCAGGGCGCACAGCAGGGCCAGCCACAAGACCTCCGACGGAACATCGGCCGCCGACAACGGCCGCAGCACCAGGAACTGGCCGATACAGAAAAGGCACGCCACCGTGCTGGCCCAGCCCACCAGTCGCAACGAGCCCAGACGTTTGACGATCTCACCACTGTAGAGCAGGTAGACGGCATAGGTCAGCGCACTGAGCACCACCAGCAAGGTGCCCAGTGCCACATCCGATCCCGCGAAGTTCAACTCATGCCAGAACACCAGCAACACGCCGCTGTAGCTGAGCGCCATGGCGGCCACCCGCATGGGCGTGATGGGCTTGCGGTACAGGGCCCAGCCCAGCAGCATCACGAAGGTGGGGTTGAGATAGAGGATCAACCGCTCCAGTCCCGCCGAGACGTATTGAAGTCCCAGGAAGTCCAGATAGCTGGAGAAGTAGTAGCCCAGAAAGCCCAAACCCACGATGCTCAGCAGATCGCGCTGGTTCAGGGGTTGCGCGCGGGCACTGGCGCGGCGCTCCGCCCACAGCCCCATGAGCAGGAAGAAGGGCAAGGCAAACAGCATGCGCAGCATGATGAAGGTGGCCGCATCCACGCCATATCGGTACGCCAGCTTGATGATCACGCCCTTGCCGCTGAAGGCGATGGCACCGGCAATCGCCAGCACGATGCCAGTGGAGACAGGAGAGCGGGGGACAGGGGTGGTGGTCATGCGGTGGAGCCATTGTCTCGCATCGATCCGGCGGTGCGGGGTCGCCTGTGTGCCACGGATCGCGGGCGGATCCGCACCCGCCATCCCCCCTTGGCCGAGCACCAGGGGCCAAGTGAGCGCGCCCAAAAAAAAGCAGACCCTGAGGTCTGCTTGGCGAGAGCGGGCTGCCTGGGCAGCCCTGTCTGGCGTCGTCACTCTTCGACGAACGCTTCCTCTCGTTTGGATTTCACCGATGGCAGGAGCACGATGATGAGCAACAGCAACGCGGCTGCCAGCAGGCCCCCCGACAACGGGCGGGTGACAAACACCGACCAGTCGCCACGAGACAACAGCAGCGCACGGCGCAGGTTCTCTTCCATCATCGGCCCCAGGATGAAGCCCAGCAACAGCGGTGCCGGTTCGCACCCGAGCTTCAGGAAGAGGTAACCGATCAGGCCGAAAGCTGCCACCATCCAGATGTCGAAGGTGTTGTTGTTGGTGGAGTACACGCCAATCGCACAGAACAGCACGATGGACGGGAACAGGAAGCGGTACGGCACGGTCAGGAGCTTGATCCACATGCCGATCAGCGGCAGGTTCAGGATCACCAGCATCAGGTTGCCGATCCACATGGAGGCGATCAGGCCCCAGAACAGCTGCGGGTTGCTGGTCATCACCTGCGGTCCCGGCTGGATGTTGTGGATGGTCATGGCACCCACCATCAGCGCCATCACCGCGTTGGGCGGAATGCCCAGCGTCAGCAGCGGGATGAAGGAAGTCTGGGCACCGGCGTTGTTGGCCGACTCGGGAGCGGCCACGCCACGGATGTTGCCCTGACCGAAAGGCACTTCACCAGGCCGCAGCTTGGTTTTCTTCTCGATCGTGTAGGCCGCGAAGGCTGCCAGCAGCGCACCGCCGCCCGGCAACACGCCCAGCAAGCTACCCAGGGTGGTGCCTCGCAGCACAGCCGGGATCATGTTCTTGAAGTCTTCCAGGGTGGGGAACAGGCCCTGCACCTTGGCGGTGAACACCTCGCGCTCGTCCTCGGGACGGGACAGGTTGCTGATGATCTCGCCGTAACCGAACACGCCCATGGCGATGGTCACGAAGCCCACGCCGTCGGTCAGTTCGGGAATGTCGAAGCTGAAGCGCGCCACACCCGAGTTCACGTCGGTGCCGATGAGGCCCATCAACAAACCCAGAATGATCATGGCAATCGCCTTGATCAGCGAACCGGAAGCCAGCACCACCGCACCGATCAGGCCCAGAATCATGAGCGAGAAATATTCAGCGGGGCCGAACTTGAAGGCCAATTCGGTCAGCGGCGGCGCGAAGGCAGCCAGGATCAGGGTGCCGACAGAACCGGCAAAGAAGGAGCCCAGACCGGCAGCGGCCAGCGCGGGACCTGCACGGCCCTTGCGGGCCATCTGGTAACCGTCGATGGTGGTCACCACCGAGGACGATTCGCCCGGCAGGTTCACCAGAATGGCGGTGGTGGAGCCGCCGTACTGGGCGCCGTAGTAGATACCGGCCAGCATGATCAGCGCCGACACGGGGGGCAGCGCGTAGGTGGCGGGCAGCAACATGGCGATGGTGGCCACTGGGCCAATGCCCGGCAGCACACCGATCAGGGTGCCCAACATACAGCCAATGAAGGCATACAGCAGGTTGATGGGCGTGAAGGCCACGCCGAAGCCCATGCTGAGGTTTGCGATCAAATCCATGGTGTCTTGCTCCTCAACCAGCGATGAAAGTGGGCCACACGGGCATCTGCAGCTTCAGCAGCACGATGAACGCGAGGTAGCTGCCGACAGCCAGAATGGTGGACAGGATCAGCACGTCGCGCAGCTTGTAGCTGTCGCCGGCCTTGCTGGCAATGAGCACCAGGGCGTAGATGGCCACGATCAGGCCCATCGACGGCAGCTTGATGCTGGGCAGACCGCCGAGCAGCACGCCAAACGCCAGGTTGGAACCCAGGATGTAGCCAATGGGACGCCAGGCAAACGAGCCCACCTTGTCGCCTGAAGGCGTTTCCACCACCAGGGAATAGAACATCACCACGCTGCCCAGAATGGCCAGCAGGACGCCCAGCAACAGCGGGAAGTAACCCGGCCCCATGCGGGCACCGGTGCCCACGGAGTAGGACGTTGCGCCCCAGGCGAAGGCAGCGCCCACGACCAGGAACATCAGTCCCGAGAAAAAGTCTTTTTGACTTTTAATGCTCACAACAGTTCTCCTCGAAAATTTTCGATGGGCGGATTGTGCGGTCGGACGGGGAAAAAAATCATGTGGATTCCACCTATGCCCCCGCGCAAACCCAGGCTCCACGGGGCTTTGCAGACCCGTTACGACCCGTTACGGTGCATGTGTTGACGCCTACGCGACAGGCTTGAGCACCCGCACCCAACGCGTGGCGGGCAAGGGCCAGCGGGCCTGGATCGCCTCGGCCTGCGCCGCCAGTTCACCGCGCTTGGGAACCACCGGGGTACGCAAGGCCAGCACCACGGTGTTGCCCTCGCGCGTGGGCTTGAACACCCAGACCGCCTCGGCCCCGAAGGCTGACACGATCTTGTCCAGGCTTTCCGGGTAGCGGTTGGAACGTCCAAAGAGGTTGACCGTCATCACACCGTGCTCGCTCAGCAGTCGCCGGCAATCGGCATAGAAGTCCGCGCTGTCGAGCACCGGCGCGGCCGCCTCGTGGTCGTACAGATCCACCTGCAAGGCATCGATCTGGCCGCGCCAGTGGTCGTGCGAGGCCACCTCGGCGGCGTCCCCCAGCACCACCGACAGGCGCGACGAATCCGGGGGCAACTTGAACCACAGGCGACAGGCGGCCACCACTTGCGGATTCAACTCGATCGCGGTGGTCTTCATGCGCACGTGTTTCCAGCAGAACTTGGTGAGGGCCCCGGCGCCCAGTCCCAGTTGCATGGCCTGCAAGGACGCCGCCCGCTCCAGCGGCACAAACAGCAGCCACGCCATCATGCGCTGCACATAGTCGAGGTGGATGTCGTAGGGCTGGTCGATCATCATCGAGCCCTGCACCCAGGGGGTCCCCAGGTGCAGATAGCGCACATCACCGTGATCGGAAAAATTGACTTCAGGCAGTGGAGGACGTCGGGTCATGAAGTGTGTTTCTTGTGTGAAGACAGGACAACCGTGCGGTGCTCAAGCACCCTCATTGGGATGTCGAGGCGCCAGGCGCTGTCAGCCCCAGTGCACGGCGGGCATTGTCGGTGGTTTGCCGGGCCAGCGTCTGCGGGTCCAGCGACCGCAGGGTGGCGAGCAGGGTGCCGATGCGCGGCAGCTCGAGCGGGCTGTTGCGTCCCTGCGCCCGCCCCTCGGCCCGGGCTGCTGCCGGGGTGTAGAGCCACTGCGGGGGAATATCGGGCGCGTCTGTCTCCAGCACCAGCGCCTCCAGCGGCAACTCACGGGCCAGCGCGCGCAGGCGCGTGGCGCGTTCGTAGGTGAGTGCGCCACCAAAACCCAGGACAAAACCCAGGTCGATGAAAGCCCGGGCCTGTTGCAGACTGCCATTGAACGCATGGGCAATGCCCCCGCGCACCCGCACCTGTCGCAGGTGTTGCAGCACCTGCTCGGCGGACCGGCGCACGTGCAGGATCACCGGCAATGCCTGAGCGCGTGCCAGCTCCAGCTGGGCACGAAAGAAATGGACCTGCCGCGCCATGTCCAGACCCGGCACAAATCCGTCCAGGCCAATCTCGCCCACGGCCACCAGGCGCGGGTCGTCGCGGTGGGCTTGCAACGCCGAGGCCAGTTCGTCGAGGTCGGTCAAGGCCGCCTGTGGGGTGGTGAGCGGGTGAATGCCCAGGGCATACACATCCGCATGACGATGGGCCAGGGTGCGGACCGCCTCCAGCGTGTTCACGTCCACCGCCGGGTAGACGCACAGACCCACGCCCTGGTCGCGCGCCTGTGAGCGCACCGCGTCACGATCGGCGTCGAACTCGGCGGCGTCCAGGTGGCAATGGGTGTCGATCCACATGTTGGACTCACACGACCCGGCCGCCCTCAGGGGCCCAAACGACCCGCTTGCAACGACAGCACACGCTCGCAACGCGCCGCCAGGTGCACATCGTGGGTCACCACCACAAACGCCGTGCCCTGCTCGCGCGCCAGGGCCAGCATGAGGTCCCAGACCTGATCGGCCGTGTTGCGGTCGAGGTTGCCGGTGGGTTCATCGGCCAGCACGCAGGCCGGACGCGTCACCAGCGCCCGCGCCAGGGCCACCCGCTGACGCTCCCCGCCCGAGAGTTCTGCAGGCCGGTGCAAGGCCCGCTGCCCCAAGCCCACGGCCGCCAGCAGGGACTCGGCCTGTTCACCCGCCCGGGCGCGGTCCTCGCGCCGAATCCACAGCGGCATGGCCACGTTGTCGCGCGCCGAAAACTCGGGCAGCAGATGGTGAAACTGGTACACGAAGCCCAGGTGGCGGTTGCGCAACTGACCCAGCGCGCTGGCAGACAAGCCTGCCAGCGGCTGCCCCATCAACTCGACGCGACCCTGGCTGGGTTGGTCCAGCCCGCCCAGCAGATGCAGCAGGGTGCTCTTTCCAGACCCGGAGGCGCCCACGATGGCCACGGTCTCTCCGGCATGCACCTGCAGGTCCACCCCGGTCAGCACCTGCACATCCAGCTCGCCTTCCTGAAAGCGACGCCCCACGCCCGAGGCCTGCAGCACGAGGTCATTCATGGCGCAGCGCCTCCGCCGGTTGGACCCGGCTGGCACGCCAGCTGGGGTAGAGCGTGGCCACCAGCGCCAGCAGCAACGAGAGCACCACCACCGGCCCGATGTCGGCCAGCTGCGGATCACTGGGCATGCGGCTGATGAGGTAGATGTCCTGGGGCAAAAAACGCAGACCCAGCGCACGCTCGATGGCCGGCACGATGACGTCGATGTTGAACGCCACTGCCAAGCCGAGCAGGAGCCCACTCAAGGTACCCACCACCCCCACCAGGGCGCCCTGCACCATGAACACGCCCATGATGGAGGCTGGCGATGCCCCCAGGGTGCGCAAAATGGCAATGTCCGACTGCTTGTCCGTCACCGTCATCACCAGGGTGCTGACCAGGTTGAAGGCCGCCACCGCCACGATCAGGGTGAGGATGATGAACATCATGCGTTTTTCGATCTGCACTGCAGCAAACCAGTTGCGGTTCTGACGGGTCCAGTCGCGCACCATGAGAAGGGGGTCGATCTGCAAGGACAGCTCGCTCGCCACGGCCCGGGCTTGCTGCGCGTCGCGCAGTTTCAGGCGCAAACCGTTGGGGCCCTCCAGCCGCAGCAGCCGTTGTGCATCGTCGATTTGCATCACCGCCAGGGTGGCGTCGAATTCGTAATGCCCGGTGTCGATCAATCCGAGCACCTCCAGTTGTTTCAGCCGCGGCAAAACGCCCGCTGGGGTGACCTGGCCGCCCGGCGCCACGAGGGTGACCCGGTCACCCACCCGCACGCCCATCTGGTGTGCAATCTCGACGCCCAGCACCACGCCGAAGCCGTCAGGCGCCCAGCCTGCTTGCAAGGCCGGTGGCAACAAGGCTGCATAGTCCGCCACGCCCCGTTCCTGCACCGGGTCAATCCCGCGCACCACCACACCGCGCATTTCCTCGCCACGCGCGAGCAAGGCCTGGGCCGACACATAGGGGGCCACCGCCACCACGTCGGGGTGGCGGCTCAATTGCTGGCCCAGCGCCTCGGTGTCCAGCAAGGCGCCGCCATCGCGCGCCACCACCTCGGCATGCGACAACACGGACAACATGCGCTCGCGCACCTCTTTCTGAAACCCGTTCATCACACTCAGCACGATGATGAGTGCCGCCACCCCCAGGCTGATGCCCAGCATGGACACGCCCGAGATGAAGGAGATGAAGCCGTTGCGGCGTGAGGCACGGCCGGCGCGGGTGTAGCGCCAGCCCACCACCAGCTCGTAGGGAATGCGGGTATAGGACATGGTCTTGAGGGGTGATTGTGGCATCAAGGACAATGCCCCACTGTGATCGCCGCACCCACCGTCATCCTTTCCCACGCCCTGCCCCCGGCGGACAGCCCCGAGATGCTCGCGGCGCTGGCCGCCTTGCCCTTGCCCTTTGTGCGCCAGTGGTTGGCCAACAGCGTGGCGCAGCACACGCTGACCACGACCGCAGAGGGCCTGGCCTTGCCTGATGAATGGGCCCGAGCCGACACGCTGGGATGGACGTCCCCGCACGGCACCTGGCCCTGGGCAGCGCTGGCCGCGCAGGACAGCCCCGTGCACCACAGCACCGCTGACCACGCCTGGGCCTTCATCCGCCTGTGCCACTGGCAGGTGGGCAATGGCCAATTCACCCTGCAGGACCCCGGCCCCATCACGCAGGCAGAGTCTGACGCCCTGATGGCCTCGATGCGTGCATATTTCGAGGAAGACGGCATCACCCTGCATGCCTTCGAGCCTGGCCGCTGGCTGGCGCAATCCGCGCTCTTTGACGGGCTGGCGAGCGCCAGCGCTGAACGGGTCATGGGTTTGCCCATCGAGCCCTGGTTGCTGGGGGCCCATCTGGCCACCCTCCCCCCACCCATCCGCACGCTGCGTCGCCTGCAAAACGAAATGCAGATGCTGCTCTACCAGCACCCGGTGAATGACACGCGGCGCACCGCCATCAATTCCATCTGGGTAGAGGGCTGCGGTGCGTTCAGCAGCGACTGCCCTGCCCCCCTCGCGGGCACGACAGCGGTCGTGCTGCTGGATGATTTGCGCGAACCCTGGTTGCTGCGCGATGCCACCGCCTGGGCACGCGCCTGGGAGCACCTGGATGCCGAGGTGCTGCCTGCGTGGCTCCAGCCCCCGGGCGCACGCATCGCCTGGTGTGGTCAGCGGCAAGCCCGTTGGTGGGTGCACCAGCCCCCGAGCTTGTGGCTGCGGCTGCGCCGCCTGGTGCGCCCGTCCCCCCTGAGCGAGGTGCTGTCGTGCGATGCCTGACGCGTGACGTCCCCCCGCGCAGCGTGTGGGCGCTGGAGCAAGCCGGGGTGCACCCGCTGCTCGCACAACTGTTTGCGGCGCGCGGGGTGAACAGCCCCGAGGAACTCGACACCCAGTTCCAACGCCTGCTGGCGCCCACCACCTTGCAAGGCGCTGCCGAGGCGGCACGTCTGCTGGCCGATGCCATCGAGCAGCAACAACACCTGTGCATCGTCGCCGATTACGACTGCGATGGCGCCACCGCCTGTGCCGTGGGCGTGCGCGGCTTGCGCCTCCTGGGCGCCAGGCGGGTGAGCTTTGTGGTGCCGGATCGGCAGGTCGATGGCTATGGCCTCACCCCGCCGATTGCCGAGCGGGTGCAGGCGTTGGGGGCGCAGGTGCTGATCACCGTGGACAACGGCATCGCCAGCCTGGCGGGGGTGGCCCGCGCGCAGGCCCTGGGCCTGCAGGTGGTGGTCACCGACCACCACCTGCCCGGGTCTGAATTGCCGGATGCCGACGTGATCGTCAACCCCAACCAGCCCGGCTGCTCCTTTGCCAGCAAACACCTGGCGGGGGTGGGCGTGATGTTTTATGTGCTGATGGCGCTGCGCGCCGAGCAGCGCCAGCGCGGCCAGTACACAGCCGTTCAGGAACCGCGCCTGGACACCCTGTTGCCCCTGGTGGCTCTGGGCACCGTGGCCGATGTGGTCCGACTCGACGCCAACAACCGCCGGCTGGTGGCCCAGGGCTTGACGCGTGTGCGCAAGGGTCAGCTCCCGGCCGGCATGGCGGCCTTGTTCGCGGTGGCGGGTCGCGACCTGCGCCGCGCCAGCAGCCAGGATTTCGGCTTTGCCGTGGGCCCACGCCTGAACGCGGCCGGCCGCCTGTCCGACATGACCCTGGGCATTGAATGCCTGCTCACCGATGACCCCGGTCGGGCGCACGAGTTGGCGCAGGCCCTGGACCGTATCAACCGCGAACGGCGCGACCTGGAAAGCGGCATGCGCGAACAAGCACTGGCGCGCGCCGATGCGCTGTTGCAATCCGATGGCACCCCGCCGCCGGCGCTGTGTGTGTTCAACCCCGATTTTCATGAAGGCGTGGTGGGCATCGTGGCCTCGCGTCTGAAGGACCAGCACCACCGCCCGAGTTTTGTCTTTGCGCGCAGCGAATCCGCCCAGCATGGCCCGGTGCTCAAGGGATCGGGGCGCTCCATTCCCGGCTTTCATCTGCGCGATGCGCTGGACTTGCTGAGCAAACGCCGCCCGGACGTGTTGCTGCAGTTTGGTGGCCATGCCATGGCAGCGGGTTGCTCGATCGCACCCGGGCGGTTTGACGACTTCGTGCAAGGCCTGCAGGACATTGCCGCCGAGTGGCTCACCCCCTTGCAACTCACGCGCAGTCTGGAGGTGGATGGACCATTACCCCCCGAACATCGGCGTGCAGACGTGGCCGAACTGCTGCAGCAAGAGGTCTGGGGGCAGGGTTTTGGCGCGCCGACGTTTTGCGACACGCTGGAGGTGGTGGGCCAACGGGTGGTGGGCGAGCGGCACTTGTCGCTGCGCTTGCGTCACCACGGCCAGGCCGTGGATGGCATCTGGTTCGGCCGCAGCGAGCCCCTGCCCGCCCAGGCCACCCTGGCCTACCGACTCGAGGTGGACGAGTGGCAGGGCGCTCGCCGCGTGCGCCTGGTCATTGAGGACGAGGTCAGCGCGCAACCCTGACAGCCCGTAAAATCGGGGCGTGTCCATCCTCAACGCTGACCTGCACTGCCACTCCGTCGTCTCCGACGGAACGCTCACCCCCGAAGTCCTGGCCCAGCGCGCAAAAGACCGGGAGGTGGAACTGTGGGCCCTCACCGACCATGACGAGATCGGGGGCCAACACCGGGCCGCGGCGGCGGCACGCGCGTTGTCGCTGCCTTACCTCACCGGCACCGAAATTTCCGTGACCTTCGCCCACAAAACGGTCCACATCGTCGGGCTGGGCTTTGATGCTGACGACCCCCAGCTCGTGCAAGGGCTGCGCTCCACCCGCGGCGGGCGTGATGCACGCGCCCAGGAAATGGCCGACCAACTCGCCACCGTGGGCATCCCCGGCAGTTTTGAGGGCGCCTTGAAATACGCGGGCAACCCGGAGCTGATTTCCCGCACACACTTCGCCCGTTTCCTGGTGGAAACGGGTGTGTGCAAGGACACCCCCGAGGTCTTTCGCAAGTACCTCACCGAAGGCAAGCCCGGCTTTGTGCCGCACCGCTGGGCCTCCCTCGCCAACGCGGTGCGCTGGATCACCGAAGCCGGTGGCGTGGCTGTCATCGCTCACCCGGCCCGCTATGGCTTCACCGCCAACGAAGAGTACGCACTCTTCACCGAATTCAAGGCCCATGGTGGCCGGGGTGTGGAGGTCGTCACGGGCAGCCACTCCAGCGCCGACGCCGTCACCTACGCCGACATGGCGCGCGAATTTCAGCTGGCTGCCTCGCGTGGCAGCGACTTCCACAGTCCGGACGAAAGCCACACCGACCTGGGTCAACTGCCCTGGCTGCCGGGCGATCTGCAGCCGGTGTGGGAGCTGCTGACCGATCGCATCCAATGACCGGGGTCTCGCAGCGGTCTGCCGCGCTGGGCTCGGGCGTTGTCTTTGCTGTTCTGGCCATGGCGTGTTTTGCTGTCATGGACGTCACCAACAAGGTGTTGGTGGCCGGCATGCCGCTCTTGATGGCCCTGTGGTTTCGCTACATGTTTCAGGCCGTGGCCACCACCCTGGCCGTCTTGCCGCGCCGTGGTTGGGCCTTGTTTCAGACCCGACAGCCCTGGCAACATGCGTTGCGTGGCGTGCTGCTGTTTCTCTGCAGCCTGCTGGCCTTTGTCAACTTGCAGCACATGCCGGTGGCCGAGTTCACCGCCATCGGCATGCTGACCCCGCTGGCCGTCACCGTGCTGGCCCGCTATTTCCTGAATGAACGCGTTTCGCTGCTGCGCTGGACCCTGATCCTGGGCGGCATGGTGGGCGCCTTGCTGATCGTGCAACCGGGGGCGCAAATGTCGCTGGCCACGGCCTGGCTGCCGCTCTTGATGGTGGCGTGCTATGCCAGCTTCCAGGTGCTCACCAGCGTGATGGCTCGCACCGAGGAGCCGTTGACGCTGCACTTTTACACGGGGTGGATCGGCACGGCCATTGCGTCCTGCCTGGTGCTGGGCTGGTGGACCACCGACCTCCGCCCGGCCCAGTGGGGCATGTTGCTGGTGTTGGGGGTGGCCGGCACCCTGGGGCATTACCTGTTGATCCTGGCCTTTGCCCGCTCACCGGCCTCGCGCGTCACGCCTTTTCTCTACAGCGGCATCGCCTTTGCCTCCCTGGGCGGCTGGCTGGTGTTCGCCCACGTACCGAATTCGCTGGCCTTGCTGGGTATGCTGTTGATCGTGGGGTGTGGTCTGCTGGCAGGCTGGGTCACCCTGCGTGAGCAGCGCGTGGGCGCCGCCTCCTGATGGCTTGACCCATGGCTCAGTTTCTGCACGTTCACCCCGACAACCCCCAGGCACGTTTGCTCAAGCAGGCGGTTCAATGGCTGACGCGTGGCGATGTGCTCGCGGTTCCCACCGATTCCAGCTATGCCCTGGCCTGCCACCTGGACGACAAGGCGGCGGTGGAACAGTTGCGCCGCATCCGCGGGGTGGACGACAAGCACCACCTGACCCTGTTGTGCCGCGACCTGTCCGAGCTGGCCCAGTTTGCCCGCGTGGACAACCGGCAATTCCGGCTGCTCAAGGCCGCCACGCCCGGGGCTTACACCTTCATCCTGGAAGCCAGCAAGGAAGTGCCCCGTCGGGTCAGCCATCCCCAACGCAAGACGATTGGACTGCGCGTGCCCGACCACCGGGCCCTGCAGGCGTTGCTGAGCCTGCACGGCGCCCCGCTTCTGGCCACCACCCTCATCCTGCCGAACGAGGAACTGCCGCTGAACGACCCGGAGCAGATACGCGAGCAACTCGAGCACGAGATTGCCGCGGTGGTCGATGCCGGGGCCTGCCCGCTCGAACCCACCACCGTGGTGGACCTCACCCCCATGGACCAGGGCGATGCACCCGTCGTGGTTCGTGAGGGCCGGGGATCGTTGGGCATCCTGGGCCTGGCCTGACCGGCACGCGCCCGACAATGTTGCATTCACACCTCCCGGTTTAAGTGAAACGCATGGCATTTGCCGCTGTCAGCGGTGGTTGGGCATAACAAAGTCATAATTCGGGGGTGAACTTCCCCGATCTGATCCAGACCGTCCTCATCTACGCCCTGCCGGTGCTGTTTGCCATCACCCTGCACGAGGCGGCGCATGGGTACGCGGCACGGCATTTCGGCGACAACACGGCCTGGATGATGGGACGCGTCACCCTCAACCCCGTGCCCCACATCGACTGGGTGGGCACCCTGGTGATGCCCCTGGTCCTGTACTTTGCCACCTCGGGCGCCATGCTGTTTGGCTATGCCAAGCCGGTGCCGGTGCGGTTTGACCGGCTGAACAACCCCAAGCGCGACATGATCTGGGTGGCACTGGCCGGACCGGGCATCAACCTGGTGCAGGCCTTGCTCTGGGGGGCGCTGCTGTATGTGCTGATCGGTGTCGGCCTGCAAGAGCGTTTTTTCCTGGAGATGTGCCGCGCCGGCATGCTGGCCAACGTGGTCATGTTTGCCTTCAACCTGTTTCCGCTGCCGCCGCTGGACGGAGGCCGGATTGTGGTGGGTCTGTTGCCGTGGCGGCAGGCGCTCATGTTTTCGCGCATCGAGCCGTACGGCTTTTACATCGTGATGGCCCTGGTGCTGATGGGCATCCTGAGTGCCTGGTGGATGCAACCCTTGATGGACCTGAGTTTTGAGTTCCTCAAACTGGCCCTCAGCCCGCTCGAATTTTTGGTGAAATAACGCAATGAAAGACCGTGTTCTCTCCGGCATGCGCCCCACCGGCGCCTTGCATCTGGGCCATTACCACGGAGCCCTCAAGAATTGGGTGCGCCTGCAGTCCGAGATGGAGTGCTTTTACTTCGTGGCCGACTGGCATGCCCTGACCACCCACTATGAGAGCCGGGAAGTCATCGAGAAGAACGTCTACGAGATGGTGATCGACTGGCTCGCGGCCGGCCTGGACCCCGAGCAGTGCACCATCTTCCTGCAAAGCCGCCTGCCCGAGCACGCTGAACTCTTCACGCTGCTGGCCATGGGCACGCCCCTGGGCTGGCTCGAGCGCGTGCCCACCTACAAGGACCAGCAGGAAAAGCTCAAAGACAAGGACCTGTCCACCTACGGTTTCCTGGGCTACCCGTTGCTGCAGGCGGCCGACATCCTGATCTACAAGGCCAAGTACGTGCCGGTGGGCGAGGACCAGGCCAGCCACGTCGAACTCACCCGCGAGGCGGCGCGCCGCTTCAACCACCTCTACGGCCGCGAGATCCACTACGAGGAAAAAATCCAGGCCAGCCTGGCCAAGCTGCCCAAGGACAGCGCCAAGCGCTTCGAGAAATCGCGCAAGCAGTTCCAGGAAACCGGTGACGTCAAAGCCCTCGAGGGCGCCATGGGCTACATCGCCTCCGCCCCTGAACTCGACTCGCATGACCGCGAGCGTCTGGAAGGCTATTTCCGTGGCACCGGCAAGGTGATCCTGCCCGAGCCGCAGGTGCTGCTGACCGAAGCCAGTCGTTTGCCGGGCCTGGACGGCGCCAAGATGAGCAAGAGCTACAACAACTCGATTGCCATCCGCGAAGACAAAGCCACCCTGGAGCAGAAGGTCAAGCGCATGCCCACCGACCCAGCGCGCGTCAAACGCACCGACGCCGGCGACCCGGCGCGCTGTCCGGTGTGGGAGTTCCACAAAGTGTATTCGACCCCGGAGGTGCGGAGCTGGGTCGAGCAAGGGTGCAAGTCCGCCGGCATTGGCTGCCTGGAATGCAAGCAGCCGGTGATCGACAGCATGCTCAAGGAGCAGCAACCGATGCTGGCGCGCGCCGAGCCCTATGTGGCCAACCCCCGCATCGTCCGTGATATCGTTGACGCTGGAACCGAGCGTGCCCGTGTGGTGGCCCGCGAAACCATGCGCGACGTTCGAGAGGCCATGGGCCTGAATTACTGAGCAGGAGTGCTTTCATGAGTTTGTACGTCATCGATGACCACCCCCTGGTCCGCCAAGCCATCGGGATGCTGTTGCGTCGTTTGCGTCCCGCGAGCAAGGTGGTGGAACTGGAAAAGCTCAGCGAGTTGCAGGCCGCCATCATCAAGAACGGTGAGCCTGAACTGTTTGTGCTCGATCTCTTGCTGCCCGGCGTGAAAGGCGCGTCCGCCGTGAGCGACATCAAGAGCCTGTACCCCGAAATTCCGCTGGCCGTCATCTCGGCCATGCCCGCCGGTGAGGCCGAGGAAACCTGCATCGAAGCCGGGGCCGATCTGTACCTGGAAAAGTCCGCGCCGGCGCAGGACATCTCCAACGGCCTGCAAGGACTGCTCGCGGCCGATGTGTCCACCGACGAAGAAGGGGCCACCGCGCCAGGCGACACCAAGCTGTCCAAGCGTCAAAAGCAGTTGATCCTGATGCTGGACCGGGGGCTGAGCAACCGCGACATCGCCAACGAGCTCAGCATCAGCGAGCACACCGTCAAGGTGCATTTGTGGCGCCTGTTCCGCCGTCTGGGTGTCAAGAGCCGCACGCAAACGCTGCACTTTGCCCGCACGCACGGTTTGTTGATGGGGTGAGTCCCCCGTTTGGCATGCGCAAGCGACCCGCGGTCACCGCCGCGGGTACGCTCCCCTGATCAGGGCAACGGCCCCTCGATCTTCAATTCCACCCCCGTCGCACCGACACTCACCGGTGTTTTGATCACGCCCAGGTCACCGGGCTGGGACATGGCGTTGCCGGTGCTGGAGATGCGTGCACGCAAGGTCACCTGCGTCTGCCCGGCCAGCGACACCTGCGGGTTCATGGCCGTGGACTCATCCAGCACAAAATTGAACGGTAACTGGCCCACCGTGGTGCGCACAATGGCCAGTGGCATGCGCGAGCCCTGGGTGGGTGTGGCGTAAATGAACACGGTGTCGCCGGGTGAAACCCTGGATGCCAGCCCGGGCGCCAACGCCACCCGACCGGTGATGCGCGTCGACGCCGAGGGCGCACCGGCCCCTGCAGAGGCGCCTGCCCCCTGGGCCGCCGAAGCCGTGTTGGCTCGGCCAGCGGCCGGGTCGGGGCCCGGCCCCCCCGTCTTGCTGCCCGACTGGGTGCCCAGCCGGGCCTCAGCCTGGGCCACCGCGTCGTCAAGCTCGGCCTTGTCGGGTGCACCGGCGGCCATGCGGCTTTGCACCCGCTTCCAGTGCATCAGCGCCACCGCATAACGTCCTTCGGAATAGGCGGCGCTGCCTGCGAGCAGTCGTGCGCCTTCATGGTCGGGATCTGCCTTGAGCACGCCCTGGATGATCTGCCAGGGCTCACCCTCGAAACTGCCCTGTCCACGGGCCAGCACCTCAGCACGTTCGACCGCCACATCATCGTTGGCACTCAGGCTCAGCGCACGGGCAAAGGCCTGGGCGGATTCGTCAAAGCGCTCCCGCACCCGCTGCACGCGAGCGAGCATGAGCCACCCGTCGAGTTGCTGCGGCTCTTCCCTGAGGCGCTGCTCGAGTTTGGCCACCATCTCGGTGAGCTTGGCGGGGTCCACGTTGTGCTCGGGCTCGCCGCTGGACAAGGCCACCGGGTCGAGGGCCAGCGGTTGCCCCAGCCAGCCATACAGGCCCAGCCCGGCCAACGGCAGGTATAGCGCCAGGCCCACAGCCAGCCAACGCCGCGAACGGGTGGATGAGGCCGAGCCCACGGCGGCAGACGGTTCCCGCGAAGACAGCCGGGGGCCGCTGTCTGCAGCGAGCTGGGCATCCTCCAGCAAGCGTCGGCTGATTTCGTCCCGAGCCTGGGTGAACTCGGGCTCGCTCAGCGTGCCTTGCTGCCAATCGCGCTCGAGTTCGGCCAGTTGCTCGCGGTACACCGCCACATTGGAGCCCACCCGGTCTCCTTCGGAGGCGTCCGGCGGGGACCCGGCGGCCCGCTTGAGCACGCGCCACCACACCCACGCCACGCCGACACTCAGCGCCAGCACCACCACCAGAAACAACACCACGGGGTTCACATCAATCCTTCAGCAATTGCTCGGCACGGGCACGGTCGGCCTCGCTCAGGGTGGTCGCGCGCGGCACCTGCTCGCGGCGCTGGCGCAAATACCGCCCCAGCACCACCAAGGCCAGCACCAGCAGCGCAAAGGGACCGAACCACAACGCCCAGGTCAGCGGCTTGACCTCGGGTCGGTACAACACGAAGTCGCCGTAGCGGTCAACCAGGAAGCGTTTGACTTCTGCATCCGACTTGCCGTCGCGGATCAGGCCCCGCACCTCGCGGCGCAAGTCCTCGGCCAGTTCGGCATGCGAGGACGCCAGCGACTCGTTCTGACACACCAGACACCGTAACTCGTCCGCAATGGCCACCAGGCGGGCCTCCACCGCCGGGTCCTCGGCGCGCGGTGCGGCTTCGCGTGCCGGCGCCAGGCCGACGAGTACGAGCAACACCAGACCGAGCAGCGCTTGTGAGATGGGACGAATGGGCGAACTCATGATTTTTCCAACTCGCGAATCAGCGGCAGGATCTTCTCGCTCAACAGGGCTGGTGTCACCACGCCCACGCGCTTGTAGCGGATGATGCCCTGTCGGTCGATGACATAGGTCTCGGGCACGCCATACACCCCGTAATCGATGCCCACGCGACCATCGAGGTCCATCACCGACAGCGCATAGGGGTTGCCGTGACGCGACAGCCACACGAGGCTGCGGTCTCGGGCCAGTTGCAGCTTGGCCTCGGGCGCGAGCTTGCCATTGGCTTCGTCCTGGGGCTGAATTTCCTTGTAGCTCAGGCCCACAATGGGGACAGCGTTCTGGCGGGCAAACGCCACCAGCACGGGATGCTCCTCACGGCACGCCACGCACCAGGTGGCCCAGACGTTGAGCATCCACACCTGGCCCTGCAGGCTTTGCGGTGAGAACGGCTCCTTGCCCTCCAGCGTCGGCAGGCTGAAGGCGGGTGCCGGCTTGTTGATGAGCGGCGAGGGAATCTCGCGCGGATCGCGCTTGAGCCCCACGGCCAGAAAGGCCACCAGGGCCAGGAACAGGGCCAGGGGAATCAGGAATTTTTTCATGGTGTGGTCGTCAACCCGCCCGCGCCGCCGCCGCACCGCCGGCGAGGTCATCGGCCATCCGTGTCTTGCGGTAGCGCCGGTCGAGCGACGCGGCCGCGCCGCCCAACACCATGAGCAGCACCCCGCCCCACAGCCAGGGCACAAAGGGCTTGTAGTACACGCGCATGCTCCACTCGGGTCGCGCACCGTCCAGGCGGTCGCCCAGGGACACATACAGGTCGCGCATGAAGCCCGAATCGATGGCCGCCTCGGTCATGGGCATGGCGGTGGACAGGTAGTTGCGTTTTTCGGGCGACAACACCTCCAGCGGCTGGCCATGGCGCAACACGTGCACCTCGGCGCGCACCGCGCGGTAATTCGGGCCTTGCACGTTCTTCATGCCCACCAGGCGGAAGGTGTAGGGGGCAATGGACACCTCGTCGCCCAGGCCCATGCGCACGTCACGCTCGACTTCAAAGGACTTCACCCCGGTGACTCCCACCACCAGCACCGCCATGCCCAAGTGGGCCAGGTGCATGCCCCAGAACGCAGCCGGAATTCGTCCCGGTTTTTGCACGCGTTGCACCACCTGCCAGAGCGTCCCCAGCCCGACCCAGGCCCCGAGCGTCCAGCCCAGCGCGGTGCCGGCCGACCAGCTGCCAAAGGCCAGCGGTGCGGCACAACCCACCAGCAAGGCCAGCACCCCCACCCCGCGCAGCTCGACCACGAGCTCAGTGAGTTGGGCCTCGCGCCAACGCGCCACCGTCCCCGGGATCATGATGAACAGCAACGGCACCATCAGGGGTGCAAAGACCAGGTTGAAATATGGTGGCCCCACGGACAGCTTGCCCAGGTTCAGCGCATCGATCACCAGCGGATAGAGCGTGCCCAGCAGCACCGCCCCGGTGGCCACCACCAGCAGCACGCTGTTGACCAGCAGAAACGTCTCGCGCGAGAGCAGTCCCATGCTGCCACCCAGCGTGACCTGCGGCGCACGCCAGGCAAAGAGCGTGAGCGAACTGCCCACCACGACGGCCAGAAACAGCAAGACAAAGACACCCCGCGACGGGTCGGACGCAAACGCATGCACCGACGTCAGCACCCCGGAACGCACCAGGAAGGTCCCCAGCAGCGACAGGGAAAACGCGCCAATCGCCAACAACACCGTCCAGGCCTTGAAGCTGCCGCGCTTCTCGGTGACCATGAGCGAGTGGATCAGGGCCGTGGCCACCAGCCAGGGCATGAGCGAGGCGTTTTCCACCGGATCCCAGAACCACCAGCCGCCCCAGCCCAGTTCGTAATACGCCCACCACGATCCCAGGCCGATGCCGAAGGTGAGAAAGGTCCAGGCAATGAGCGTCCAGGGACGCGACCAGCGGGCCCACGCCGCGTCCAAGCGACCCGACAACAACGCGGCGATGGCAAACGCAAACGCGACCGACATGCCCACGTACCCCATGTAGAGCATGGGCGGGTGGATCACGAGTCCGGGGTCTTGGAGCAAGGGGTTGAGGTCGCGGCCCTCTTGAGCGGCCGGCAGCAGGCGTTCAAACGGGTTGGAGGTGGTGAGGATGAAGCTCAGAAAACCGATCGACACGAGCCCCAGCACCCCCAGCACGCGCGCCACCATGGCCAGGGGCAGACTGGCGGAAAACACCGCCACAGCCGCACTCCACAACGCCAGCAACAACACCCACAGCAGCAAGGAGCCCTCATGGCCGCCCCACACGGCCGCCAACTGGTAGGGCTTGGGCAACAGGGTGTTGGAGTGCTGGGCGACGTACACCACCGAGAAATCGTTGGACAGGAAGGACGAGGACAGACAGGCGAAGGCCAGGGCCACCAGGGCGGCTTGCATCAGGGCCGAGGGCCGTGCCAGCGACTGCCAAGCCGTATTACGGTTGAGTGTTCCCCACAACGGGAATACACCCTGCACCAGCGCCACCAGCAAGGCCAGGATCAGGGCAAAGTGTCCAAGTTCAGGAATCATGTGAGCTCTCAGGGCTTGACGGTTTGAGCCGCTTTGGCGGCAGCGGCCTGGTCCAGCGCGTGCTGGGCTTCGGGGGGCATGTAGTTTTCGTCGTGCTTGGCCAGCACCTCGCTGGCCACGAAGAGGCCCTGCGCGTCGAGCTGGCCTTGCGCCACCACGCCCTTGCCCTCCTTGAAGAGGTCGGGCAAGAGGCCGCTGTAGCGGACCGGCGTTTCATGGATCGTGTCGGTGACCACGAACTCCACCACCACCTGGTCGCGCTTGACACTGCCTTCCTTGACCATGCCGCCGACCCGGAACACGCGCCCCTTGGGCGCTTCCCCTTGTGCGATCTGCGTGGGCGAGAAGAAAAACACCAGGTTGCTCTGGAACGCATTGAGCACAAAGGCCGCCGTGGCGGCGAGCACGACAATGGCCGCAGCAATCAGCAAAAAGCGGCGGTGACGGGGTTTCATGAGAACTCCTTGTCGGGGGCTGCCGACGGCTGAGGCGCATCGCCGGCCTGCAGGTCACGCTCGCGTTGCACTGCGCGCACGGCGTCAACGCGTTGTCGACGCGCCTGCCAGACTTCGATGGCCATCAGCAGGGCGGTCATCGCAAAACTGCCCCACACATACACGGCGTAGCCGCCCATGGCCCAGAATTCGGCCCAGGAGGTCCATCTCATGCGGCACCTCCGGCCACTTCGGGCAGTTCGCGCACCCACTGGGCTTGCTGTTCGCGCTGCAGGATCAGGGAACGCACCCGGTACAGCACCAGCGCGATCGAATACAGCCAGAACGCCGCCGCCATCAGCAACATGGCCACCAGCATCAGCCGCGCCATGGAGGGTGCCTGCGTCATCGAGACCGAGGCCCCCTGGTGCAGGGTGTTCCACCACTTCACCGAGAAATAGATGATGGGCACATTGAGGGCGCCCACGATGGCAATCAACGCGCCGGCGCGGTCTCCCCGGCGCGTGTCATCGATGGCCGAGGTCAGCGCGATGTAGCCCAGGTAGAGGAAAAACAGGATCAGTTCGGAGGTGAGGCGGGCATCCCACACCCACCACGTGCCCCACATCGGCTTGCCCCACAGGGCCCCGGTCCACAGCGACAGGAAAGCAAAAATGGCCCCGGTGGGCGCCAGTGCGCGGGTCATCATGCCAGACAGTCGGGTGTTGAACGTCAGGCCCAGCACACTCCAGAACGCCATGGCCAGGTAGATGATCATGGACATCCACGAGGCGGGCACATGCACGAAGATGATGCGGTACCCCTCGCCCTGCTGGGCATCGGTCGGGGCCACCGCCAGACCCAGCCACAAGCCGGCCAGGCCCAGCAGGGTCGCCAGCGCGGCCAGCCAGGGCCAGCAACGCCCGGCCAACCCGTAAAAGGGTTGGGGGGAGGCGTAATGAAATAGGTTCATGGGATCGGGGCGGCCCTCAAGGAAATGAAGACCAATGGCAGTGATTTTAGGGAGGTCCCGAAGGACCTGAATGGACCAAGGTCAAGCGGCCCCCGGCCGGGTCAGCGTCTGCACGTTCGGCGCCGAACGCGCGGGCGCGCCGCGCCGACCGCCGGGTCATTCCAGCGCGATCCGCAAGGCCACGGCGCACGCCCATGGGCTGAGCGCCGCAGCAGGCAACAACAAGGCCATGAGGATGGAGACATGCGCCTCGATGCCCAGTCCCGCGATCTGCGACTCCACCGCCCCGGCCCCGAACACCAGCACCGGCACAAACAAGGGCAACACCAGCAGGGACAACAGCACGCCCCCCCCACGCACCCCCAGGGTGAGGGCCGCACCAATCGCACCGATGAGTGACAACACGGGGGTGCCGATCAGGAGGGTCAGCATCAACACCCCCAGCGAATCCGCGGGCAGGTCAAATTGCAGTCCCAGCAGCGGGGCCAGCAGCACCAGGGGCAGTCCGCAGGTCAGCCAGTGCGCCAGGATCTTGGCTGCCACCAGCCAGGGCAGCCCCGCCGGCGACAAGGCCAGCTGCTCGAGCGTGCCATCGCGGTGGTCCGATTCGAACAGGCGGCCCAGCGACAACATGCTGGCCAGCAAGGCCCCCACCCAGATCACCCCGGGCGCCACCTTGCGCAAGATGGCCATGTCCGGGCCGATTGCCAGGGGAAACAAGGACGCCACCACCACGAAGAAAAACACCCCGGTCAGAACCTCGGCCTTGCGGCGCAGGGCCAACAGCACATCACGGCGCAAGACGGCGATGAAGGCACTCATGGCGAGCTCAGCCTGAGGTGATGGCCCGAGCCCCCCATGGGCACCGTCTGGTGGCTGGTGTAGAGCACCAGGCCGCCCTGGGCCACGTGCTGCCCCAGCAAGTCCACCAGGTGCGTGACCGCGCCAGGATCGAGTGCGACAAACGGCTCGTCCAGCAACCACAGCCGCGCGCGGGTGGTGAGCAAGCGCGCCAGCGCGGCCCGGCGCTTTTGTCCCTGCGACAGCACCCGCAGCGGCAGGTGCTCACGACCGCGCAACCCCAGCGCGGACAGCCCTTGCCGGGCTCGCACCTCGTCCAGCGGTTCGTCCCTCACCGCCGCCTCGAACTGCAGGTTTTCGAGGGCACTCAGATCGTCCTTGAGCGAGAGGGTGTGGCCCAGGTAGAGCATGTCGGCGCGGTACCCCTCGGCACACTGGCGGATGGGCACACCTGACCAGCGTACCTCGCCGGCCGCTGCCGGCGACAAGCCACCGACCATGCGCAGCAGGCTGGTTTTGCCCGCCCCGTTGTCACCCTGCAAGTGCATCCATTCGCCCGCACGCAGGCTGAAGCTGACTGGCCCAAACAACGGCCTGCCGCCCCGTTCGCAGGCCAGGCCGTCCACGTCCAGGCGGGCCGCACTCATAGGTAGGTTCCTGCCAGGGTCAACACGCGTCCCCCGGTGCCAAGCTTGAAGCGCGCGATGCCCGCACTGCGCTGGGTGTTGACCCCCCCCAGGTCCAGCAGGCGGACACCCCGCTGCTGCAAGGCCTCGATGGCTTGCCACAGCAGCAGGTTGTGTGCATTGAGTTGACGTCCCGTATCGTTGGACCAGCCCACCTGGTAGGTGGCTGCCGTGCCGTGCAGCAAAAACATCATGGCCGCCACCCGCTCGCCCGCGTGGTCCGCGCGCAAGGTCAGCACCGTCTGGGCCGCGGACTTGCGCGCCTGGATGTAGCGCTCGATGAAGCCCGACGGCAGTCCCGCCACGCCGCGCTGCTCGCGCATCGTGTCCTCCTGCTCGAGCACCCAGCGAAATTGCGCCGGGTTGGCCCCCAGGCGCTGTACCGTGAGCCCGGCCGATTCAGCGGCCACCAGACGGTTGCGCCATTTGCCCTCGAATGCAGCACGCAACTGCTCGCGCGTCTGGCGCAGGTCCAGGATGACGGTGGAGTACCCGGTCATGACGCGTCGCCAGGGTGAGAGCCCCAGCGCATCGTCCACCCCCACTTCGGGGGTGAAAAACGCGAAGCGGGGCCGCAGCACAGGCAGGCCCGAGCGCAGTTGACGGTACACCTCGGCCTTGTCGGCCGCGGTGAGCGGCTCGGTCCAGACCGGCCCGCGGGAGCACAAGGCCACCGACACCATCCCCGCCAGGCGGCGACCGATGAATTGCGCCAGCGCGACCGTGCGCCCCTCGGCTTCCACACGCACCCGCACACAGGTGACCCCGATGGCCTTCATGCAACTGCCATAGGCCCAGTCCTGTTGCAAGGGGGCCGAGGCGGCGGCGTGGTGGCGGTCCCAATCGGCCGCGTCGAGGTCATCCCAGAACAGCTTCATCGTCCTAGAATGCCTTTGCTATGAAAGCTGACACATCCTGGCTCACCCGCTGGCGCATGCCCCCCCCCGAAGAGGTCATGGGGCATCGCATCGAGGAGCCGCGACTGACCGGCGCGGCCTGGTTGTGGGGCATGTTGTATGTGGGCGGGCCCGTCCTGTTGCTGGGCATGGCCGTGGACGGCGTGATCCAGGCCATCACCGGACAGTGCACCGGCGTCTGGTGCTGGTTCTGAGTGGTGGTGAGTCGCCCCGTCATCGTGGGGATATCTTACCCGCCGTCGATGCCTGACACGTCACCGCCCGGATCATCCTGCGCCGAGGCCTTCACCACCTGCGCCACGAGTTCCAGGCGCTTGAGGGGGTCGTCGGTGGACAGCAAGTGCTCCTTGAACGGGACGGCCAGCGGCAAGAGTTCGGCCCACCGGTTCGCCACCCATCCGGCCTCGTCCAGCCGATAAGGCGCTGCCAGGGGCAGCATGGCCTCCATGCCCCGACGCTGCGCGTCGGCAATCAATTGCCCCAGCCGATCCGCCAAGGGTTGACACACCGGGGGAATGGCTGCCACCGGATCCGGTTCAGACAACTTTGCCTGACCGCGCCAGCGCCCATAAGCGCCGCGTTCGGATTGCAGGAGCTGAAAGCGCTGACCACCCCGACACGTCACCCGCAACAAGGCAGGCTGTAGCTGTTCGACGGCTTCCAGGTGGGCCAGACAGCCCCAGGTGCTGGGGTTCTCCATCACGCCCGCCTGCTGGACTTCGCGGCCCTGGTGCAGCATCACCACACCGAAGGGCCGCCCCTCACGCTGGCACTGCTTGATGAGGTCGAGGTAACGCACCTCGAAGATCTGCAAGACCAGCCGGCCGTCCGGAAAGAGACCGTTGGAGAGGGGGAACAGCTCGAGTTCAGTCAGCTTTGGCTCCGGAGGCCTTGACGATGGGGCCCCAGCGGTTCACCTCGGCACGTTGCATCTCGCCCATGTGATCGGGGCTGCTGCCGATGATGTTGTAGCCCAGTTCGGTCATGCGCTTGACGTACTCCGGCGCCTTGGTGCCCTTGACCGCTTCGGCATTGAGCTTGGCGATGATTTCGCGCGGGGTGCCGGCCGGCACCGCCAGCCCGAACCACACGCCCGACTCATAGCCGGCTACGCCGGCCTCGGCGATGGTGGGCAGCTCGGGCAACAACGCGTCACGCTTGGCGCCGGTGGTGGCCAGGGCGCGCAGCTTGCCGGACTTGATGTGCGGCAGCGCAGAGGGGATGTTGTCCAGCATGATCATGACCTGTCCGCCCATGAGGTCGGTCAGGGCCGGCGCGCTGCCTTTGTAGGGGATGTGCGTCATGTTGATGCCGGCGAGGTGCTTCAGCATCTCGCCGGACATGTGGATGCTGGTGCCGCTGCCACTGGAAGCGTAGGTGACCGCCCCCGGCTGGGCCTTGGCCATGGCGACCAGCTCCTGCACCGAGTTGGCCTTGACCGAGGGGTGCACGACCAGCACGTTGTTGAGCGAGACCAGGGCTGACACCGGGGCGAGGTCCTTCAAGGGATCGAACGGCATCTTGGCGTACAGGAACGGGTTGATGGCCGCAATACCGCTGGTGGTCATGAAGAGGGTGTAGCCGTCAGGGGCGGAACGCACCGTTTCAGCGCCACCGATGTTGCCGCCGGCACCCGGCTTGTTGTCCACGGTCACCGGTTGGCCCAGGTTCTTGGACAACTCGGCCGCGATGGCTCGCGAGGCGATGTCCACCGCCCCGCCCGGCGGGAAGGGGCAGATCAGGCGAATGGGCTTGCTGGGAAAGGATTGCGCGTGCGCCGCGAGCGTGAGCCCCAAGGCAGCCGTCAGCACCAGTAAACGGGATTTCAAACGAGACAACATGGTCGGTACCTTCCTGTGAAGAATCTTGGTGCGGATCCTAACCCCGAAAGGTCCCCCGGCGCACATTCCTGGCTCGGCACAGGGGAATACCTGTGCCACCGGGCCGGTCGACCGGCCCGGCAGCGCACCGCAGCGTCAGGCAAAAAATCCCTGGAACCCGTCGACCGGCTCGAAGCGGCGGTTGACAAAGCGCAGCCGGGTGGGCCCGCGCATCGCCCGCTGGGATTGCGAGTGCTTGGGATCGCCGGGGTAGCAAATGGTGCGCACGCCGTTGTCGTCAAACGGCTCGGGCTGAATGGTGGCGGGCGCGCGCTGACGGGTGTCGTCCAGCACGGCTTGCACGGTGTCATGGCGCAGCAGTTGCACCAGGCTCATGATCTGGGGCGGCGCGAGTTCAATGCGGTGCTCCCAGTAGTCTTCCAGGGCCTGGCGCGGGTGCAGCCAGGTGCTGTGGGTGGTTTCGACGTTGTCGTGCACCGCGTCCTGGCCCGACGGCACAGCGGCGACGAAAAAACGGGTATCGAAGCGCTGGGTCGAGACCGAGGCCATCTTGGGCGTGATCCAGCGTGACCAGGGCACCAGAAAACGGGTGGTGAGTTGCAGCGACAGATCGCGCAGCACGTCCGCAAAGCTGGCCCCGGCACGCAAACGCTCGCCCGCATGCACCGCATCGGGCGCTTGTCCACCGGGGCCATGGGCAAACAGGATGCCCGACTCTTCAAACGCCTCGCGCAAGGCCGCCACATACAGGCCACAGGCACGGGCGGCGTCCAGTCCGGGTTCGGCCAGCTGGCGGTGCAACAGATCGCGGGGCTGATCGAGGTGACGCTCGGGGTCGAGTTCGGCGTCCGCCGCGTCGAGCTTGCCACCCGGGAACACATAGGCACCGCCCAGCACGGCCGAGTTGCTGTGGCGCTGCAGCATGAAAATTTCCAGCCCGCCAGTGCCGTCGCGCAGCATCAGCACGGAGGCTGCATCACGAGGAGGTGTCTTGATTTCCTGATGGTTGAGTTCCATGCGGGGCATTGTGCCCGCAGTCGATAGTAGCGATCGACACCTCGATGACACATGGCGGCCCCGACGATGGGCCGTTGGACCGCCTCGATCCGCACCCGACGTGGCCGGTACACCCGCACTGGCGCAGGCAACTGGCCGGTACGCCTGTCCTGGCGCTGACGCTGGCTCACGCCTCCTGGCGCGAGGCTCGCATCTGCTCTTCCCCGGGCAGGCCCAGGACGCAGCAGGCCCCGATGACGGCAATGAGCGAGAGCGACAACATCAGCGTGGTGAAACCGGACTGCTTGACCACCGGCCCCAGCATGTACACCGCCAGCGAACTGAAACCAAACGAAATGGCGATGCGCGTGCCGCTGACCCGCGAGCGCATCGAATCATCGATGTAGCGCACCACCATGGCGTCGTTGAACGGGATGGCCGCAAACACCGCCACCATGTAGACGATGGCCGAGGCATACCAGACCCAGCCGGTGGTACCCGACGACAGGTAAAACACCACCCCTTGCAAGGCCAGGATGCCGAAAAAGAGCGGCTTGATCGGCACGGTGTCGATGAGTCGTCCCACGATCACCTGCGCAAACGAGGCCACAGCGTAGACCCCGGCCAACAACAGACCGAGCATGACGGGTTCGTTCACCAGACCATCCAGCCGCTCGGCCAGCAACTGCGCGTTACCGTTGGTGGTGAAGTTGAACAGCAGGCTGCTGCTGATGGCGGTGGCGATCATCACCACCAGGGTGCGCAACGCCAGCCAGCGCGGCAGGTGCACACCCGAGGCTTTCTTGCGCGCGGGCGGGGCGGACTCGGTGGGTGCATGGCGGGCGAACAGCCAGCCGCACACGAGAGAGGCCACGCCCGGCACCACAAAGGCCAGTCGCCAGCCCCCCCACTGCACCAGGATGCCGGTGAGCAAGGCTGCCACCGCGATGCCCATGTTGCCGGCCAGTCCGTTGATGCCGATGGTCAGGCCCGGCGTGCGGGAGCCCTGCACCAGCAGCGGAATTCCGACCGGGTGGTAGATGGACGAGACGGCGCCCAGCACGGTGAGCGCCATGGCCATTTGCCAGGGGCCCTGGGTCAGCGAGACGAGCAAGGCCGCCACACCCATGCCGTAAAAGAACACCAGCATCATGCGCCGACGCCCCCACTGGTCGCCCAAGCGGCCGGCCGGAATGGACCCCAGCCCGAACATCAGGAAGGCGCCCACGGTGAAGGGCATCATGTCCTCCCAGCGCTCGACCTGGAAGTCGTGGGCAATGGCCCCGACCGCCGTGGCAAAAATCAGCAGGAACAGGTGATCCAGGCCGTGGCCGATGTTGAGAAGAAGCGAGGCAATTCTGGGCATGGGCCAATCATAGGACAGCCCTGCCTCCTGCGCTGAGCCGCAGGCTCAGGTGTCCTTGGACACCTTGATGGTCGGGAACTTGGAGGAAAAGTCCTTGGCCCGCGCAGCCACGCGAATGGCCACCTCGCGCGCCAGCATCTGGTAGGTGGCCGCAATCGCGCTGGTGGGGTCGGCCACCACGGTGGGGCGGCCACCATCGGCGTGCACACGGATGTTCAGGTCCAGTGGCAAGCCACCCAGGTAGTCCACCCCCAGTTCCCCGGCCATGCGGCGACCGCCGTCCTGGCCGAAGATGTGCTCGGCGTGGCCACACTGGGTGCACACATGGACCGCCATGTTTTCCACCAGGCCGAGGATGGGGACCCCCACCTTCTCGAACATGCGGATGCCTTTGCGGGCATCGAGCAGGGCGATGTCCTGGGGCGTGGTGACGATCACCGCGCCCGTCAGGGGCACGCGCTGGCTCAGGGTGAGCTGGATGTCGCCGGTGCCCGGTGGCATGTCGACGATGAGGTAGTCCAGGTCTTTCCAGTTGGTTTGCCGCAGCAACTGCTCCAGCGCCTGGGTGGCCATGGGGCCACGCCAGATCATGGCGTCATCGGGGTTGACGAGAAAGCCGATGGACATCACCTGCACGCCGTGGTTTTCCATCGGCTCCATGCTCTTGCCATCTTCGGTTTCCGGGCGACCTTCAATGCCCATCATCATGGGCTGGCTGGGGCCGTAGATGTCGGCATCGAGCAGTCCCACGCGAGCGCCTTCGGCGGCCAGGGCCAGCGCCAGGTTGGCCGCCGTCGTGCTCTTGCCCACCCCCCCCTTGCCCGACGCCACCGCAATGATGTTGCGCACCTGGGGCAACAGTTGCACACCGCGCTGGGCGGCATGGGCCGTCACGCGGGTGCTGATGTTGACCGAGACGTTGCCCACACCGGGCACCGCCTTGGCCGCACTGATGAGGGCCTGACGCAAAGCGGGGTGCTGGCTGCGTGCGGGGTAGCCCATCTCGAGGTCGAAGGCCACGTCGCCGCCCTGAATCTGCAGGTTGCGCAGCGCCTTGGTCGTGACAAAGTCTTTGCCCGTGTTGGGGTCGGTCACGGCCTGCAGGGCGGCCAGGAGGGTGGGTTCGGTCAGGGACATGAAGGGCTCCGCAAATCAGCCGGCTAGTCTATCCAACCTGATGCGACCTCGAATCCCTCAGGGTTGCTGGGGGCCGCAGCGGTTGCCCCGAAGGGCGCCGGACGGTCCCTGACCTAAAATCCCGGTCTCGTTCCCTCCGACCCTTAGCGATTCCGCCGCCCCGTGGCTGCGGACCTGACTCATGTCCCAACGCCAACTGTTTGTCACCACCGCCCTGCCGTACGCCAATGGCAAGTTCCACATTGGCCACATCATGGAGTACATCCAGGCCGACATCTGGGTGCGGGTGATGCGCATGCAGGGCCACGAGGTGCATTTCGTCTGCGCCGACGACGCGCATGGCGCGCCCATCATGATTGCCGCCGAAAAGGCCGGGGTCACGCCACAGCAGTTCGTGGCCAATATTGCGGCGGGTCGCAAACCCTACCTGGACGGGTTTCACATCGGCTTTGACAACTGGCACAGCACCGATGGTCCGGAAAACCACGACCTGGCCAAGGCGGTCTACCTCGACCTCAAGAAAGCCGGCCTGATCGAAACCCGCACCATCGAGCAGTTCTATGACCCCGACAAGGGCATGTTCCTGCCCGACCGCTTCATCAAGGGCGAGTGCCCCAAGTGCGGCGCCAAAGACCAGTACGGCGACAACTGTGAAAGTTGCGGGGCGGTGTACTCGCCCACCGAACTGAAGAACCCCTACTCGGCGCTCTCAGGCGCCACCCCGGTGCTGCGCACCTCCGAGCACTTCTTCTTCAAGCTGTCCGATCCGCGTTGCCTGGACTTCCTGGCGCAATGGACTCACAGTGGGGCAGTGCAACCCGAGGTGCTGAACAAGATTGCCGAGTGGATCGAACCCGGCGAGGACGGCAAGCCCAAAATGGGCGACTGGGACATCTCACGCGACGCGCCCTACTTCGGCATCGAGATTCCGGACGCGCCGGGCAAGTACTTCTACGTCTGGCTGGATGCGCCCATCGGCTACCTGGCCTCGCTCAAGAACTACTTTGGCAAGATCGGCAAGAATTACGAGGCCTTCATGGCCGACCCGTCGGTGGAGCAGTACCACTTCATTGGCAAGGACATCATCACCTTCCACACGCTGTTCTGGCCGGCCATGCTGTATTTCAGCGGCCGCAAGGTACCCAACGCCGTGTTCGTGCATGGCTTCCTGACGGTGAGCGGCGAGAAGATGAGCAAAAGCCGCGGTACGGGACTGGACCCGCTCAAGTACCTGAGCCTGGGCATGAACCCCGAGTGGCTGCGCTACTACATCGCCGCCAAGCTCAACGGCCGCAACGAGGACGTGGACTTCAACCCCGACGATTTCCAGGCTCGCGTCAACGCGGACCTGATCGGCAAATACGTCAACATCGCCTCGCGCGCCAGCGGCTTCCTCACCAAGCGCTTCGGCGGCCAACTGGGCCCCCTCTCCGCCGATGGCGAGGCCTTGCTCAGCCACCTGCGTGCCGGCGTGGCCCCCATCGCCGAACTGCTGACTGAGCGCGACTACGCCAAGGCCTTGCGCGACGTGATGGCCCTGACCGACCGCGTGAACGAATACGTTGACGCCAACAAGCCCTGGGAGCTGGCCAAGAAGGACGGCATGGAAGGCCGCCTGCACGATGTCTGCAGCACCTGCATCGAGGCCTTCCGCGTGCTCACGGTGCTGCTCAAGCCCATCCTGCCCCGCCTGGCCACACAAGTCGAGGCCTTTCTGAACGTGGCGCCCATGACCTTCGCCAACGCCCAGCAAGCCCTGGGTCCCGGCCACGCCATTGGCGAATACCAACACCTGATGCAACGCGTCGACCCCAAGATGCTCGACGCCTTGTTCGAGCCGCCCGCTGAACCCCTGGCAGCAAAACCATTGGAGTCTGACCCCAATTGTTCCTCGGACGCCGACCCCGGTTCTTCTGTGCCGGGTGGTGAGGCCCTCGCGCCCACCATCTCCATCGATGACTTCGCCAAGATCGACCTGCGCATCGCCAGAATCGTGGCGTGTGAACGCGTGGAGGGTTCGACCAAGCTGCTGCGCCTCACGCTCGACGTGGGCGAAGGCAAAACGCGCAATGTCTTCAGTGGCATTGCCAGCGCCTACCAGCCCGAAGCGTTGGTGGGCCAGTTCACCGTGATGGTGGCCAACCTGGCCCCGCGCAAGATGAAGTTCGGTGTCTCCGAGGGCATGGTGCTGGCCGCCAGCCATGGTGACGAGAAGGCGAACCCCGGCATCCACTTGCTGCACCCCGCCACGGGCGTGACACCCGGGTTGCGGGTGCGCTGAGGCGGCGGGAGTATGCTTGCCGGTCAGGAGGAAACCTGACCGTGCACAGCCCGTTCTTTTTCCGGCCACGTCTGATCGATGCCCTGCGCGGCTACGACCCGGCGCGGCTGTCCCGCGACATCGGGGCCGGCCTCACCGTCGGCGTGGTGGCGCTGCCGCTGGCGATGGCCTTCGCGATTGCCTCGGGGCTGAAGCCCGAAGCGGGGCTGTTTACTGCCATCATCGCCGGCTTGCTGATTGCCTTGCTGGGCGGCAGCCGGGTGCAGATCGGCGGCCCGGCAGGCGCCTTCATCGTCATCGTCTACGGTATCCTGGAGCGCTACGGGCTGGCCAATCTCATCATCGCCACGGCCTTGTCGGGCGTGATGCTCTTCGTGATGGGCTTGTTGCGGCTGGGAACACTCATTCGCTTCATTCCGGTGGCCGTGGTCGTTGGCTTCACCAACGGGATTGCGGTGCTGATCATGGTGTCTCAGGTCAAGGATTTTCTCGGGCTGAGCGTGACCCGCATGCCGGCAGATTTCTTTGGCATCGTGGGCACGCTCGCCGCGCAGTGGCACACGCTGAACACGCAAGCGCTGGCCCTGGCGCTGGGGTCGCTGGGCCTGATCGTGGTCTGGCAGCAGGGCCTGCCCGTGCTGGCACGGCAGTGGACGTGGCTGGCTCGGCTGAGCCTGGTGCCGGGGTCCATCGTCGCCCTGGTCGTGGCCAGCGTGGCCTGCCAGTGGCTGGGCCTGCAGGTGGACACCATCGGCAGTAGCTTTGGCAGCATCCCCAGCAGCCTGCCCTCGCTGGTCTGGCCCGAGTTTTCCTGGTCCAGTGCTCAGCACCTGCTGATGCCGGCCTCCACCCTGGCCATGCTGGGTGCCATCGAGTCGCTCTTGTGCGCGCGCATCGCTGACCAGATGATCGGCGACCGCCACGATGCCAACCAGGAGTTGATGGCCCAGGGCATTGCCAACTTCATCACCCCTTTCTTTGGCGGCATGCCCGCCACCGGCACCATTGCCCGCACCGTGACCAACGTAAAGAACGGCGCGACCAGCCCCATCGCCGGCGTGGTGCATGCCTTCACCCTGTTGGCCATCATCCTGGTGGCCGCCCCGCTGGCCAACAGCATTCCCCTGGCCGCCCTGTCGGCCATCCTGATATTCGTGGCGTGGAACATGGGGGAGTGGCATGCGTTCATCGATCTCCAGCATTTCCGCCTGCCTTACCGCGCCACGCTGCTGTCGGTGTTCGTGCTGACCGTGGTGGTGGACCTGACGGTCGCGGTGGAGGTGGGCCTGATGGCGGCGTGTCTGACCTTCATCTATCGCATCTCCCACCTGACCCGATCGGAAGCAATCGCGCCGACGACCCCGGGCCTGGAGGGACTGCCCGGCGTTCAGGCGCACCGCTTGTACGGAGCACTCTTTTTTGGCGCGGTCAAGCTGGTGGAGGACCTGGAAGACCGGCTGCCAGAACGCGCCCTGGTGATCGATCTGAAAAACCTGATTTACGTGGACTCCTCCGGAGCGGACGCGCTGCTGGCCCTGGCCCGGACCTGCCGGCAGCGTCAGGTGGCCCTGATTTTGTGTGGACTCACTCACCAGCCACGCGACATCGCGACTCGCACCGGCCTCCTGGACCTATTACCGCCAGACCACTGCGTGGACGATTGGGTGGCCGGACTGGCGGCCGCACGCCGGGTCAGCCAGAACCCGCTCGCGGCGGCTTAAAATGCCTGCTCAAAGGTAAAACCCATGTCCATCTTCCGCCGACCCGACTACCAGTCCGAAACCACGCAGTTCCTGCAGCAACTCAAGCAGCAAAAGCCCCAGTTGCAAGCCCAGCAAGTGCAAGGACGCGCCCTGTTGTGGGACAAACAGGTGGACCGCGAGACCTGGTCCGAGTACCAGGCTGCCCGCGTGGCGCAACAGCCCTACGTTTACATGACGCAAGCGTGAGCTTGCCCGACACCGCTGGAACCCCTGAGGACCTCCAGCCACCCCTGACCGAGTCGCCCGCGCTGGCGCCAGCCGACCAGGCCGGCACAGCCGAATTGCCCCTGATGCCCGACGTGGTGGACCACGTGGCGGTGGCGCGGTTGTATGGCGAGCCCTTGTTTGCGCTGCCCCAGGACTTGTACATCCCGCCGGACGCGCTGGAGGTTTTCCTGGAAGCCTTCGAAGGGCCGCTGGATCTGCTGCTCTACCTCATCCGTAAACAGAATTTCAACATCCTCGACATCCCGATGGCGGGGGTGACCCGCCAGTACCTGAGCTATGTGGACGAGATCCGCAGCCGCAACCTGGAACTGGCGGCCGAGTATTTGCTGATGGCCGCCATGCTCATCGAGATCAAGTCGCGCATGCTGCTGCCGCCCAAGAAGGTGGCCGAGGGCGAGGAACCCGAGGATCCGCGGGCCGAGCTGGTGCGCCGTCTGCTGGAGTACGAGCAGATGAAGCTGGCCGCCGCACGCCTGACCGAGGTGCCGCAGTTCGGGCGCGACTTTCTGCGTGCGCAGGTCTACATCGAACAGTCGATCCAACCCCGTTTCCCGGATGTGCACGTGGTCGAGTTGCAACAGGCCTGGGCCGATATCCTCAAGCGTGCCAAGCTGGTCCAGCACCACAAGATCACCCGCGAGGAACTCTCGGTGCGCGAGCACATGAGTCTGGTGCTCAAGCGCTTGCAAAACCGCCAGTTCGTCGAATTCGAGCACCTGTTCCAGCCCGAGCAAGGCCTGCCAGTGCTGGTGGTGACTTTCATCGCCTTGCTGGAACTGGCCAAGGAAACGCTGGTGGAAATCACGCAGGCCGAGGCGTTTGCGCCGATTTACGTGCGCCTGTCGTACACGCCCAGCGATTGACCGGTTGCCTGGTGCGGGCGTGATGGCCTCCGGGTGCCAGCGTGTTGTCTGGCTGGTCATGGCCCCGCGGCCTCGCAAGGCCACCACAGCGGGCACAACGAACCACGGATCAGCCCGTGTGTTCCTGTCGCAAATCGCGGCCCATCAGGGTGGCAACGGCTTGCGCAGGGGTGGTGTGCCCCTCCAGCAAAGCCACCACAGCCTCCGCAATCGGCATCTCCACCCCGAGCGCCTGTGCACGCTGAACCGCTGTGCGCGCCGAGTAGACCCCTTCAGCCACGTGTCCCAGGGACGCCACCGCCTGCGCCAGGGTCATGCCGCTGGCCAGGGCCATGCCCACGCGCCGGTTGCGTGACAGGTCGCCGGTGGTGGTGAGGACCACATCGCCCAGACCACTCAGGCCCATGAAGGTGTCGGGCCGCGCCCCCAGGGCCACGCCCAGTCGGGTGATTTCGGCCAAACCGCGGGTGATGAGCGCAGCACGCGCATTCAGCCCCAGCTGCAGGCCATCGCACAAACCCGCGGCGATGGCGAGAACATTCTTGACCGCGCCCCCCACCTCGACACCGGCGATGTCGTCGTTGACGTACACGCGCAGCGCCGGGCCATGGAAGGCCTGCACCAGGGCCTCCTGGCAAGCCGAGTGCACGCTGGCGGCCACCAAGGCGGTGGGCTGTCGGGCCGCCACCTCCTGGGCGAAACTCGGGCCGCTCAGGGCGCCCCCCAGCAGACGGGGAGCCACCTGGGCCTGAACTTCGTGGGCCAGGCATCCCGCCTGCTGCGCGCTGTGCTCGAAGCCCTTGCACAGCCAGGCCACCGGCCGCTCAGCGCACCAGGCTTGCATCGTGTGCAACACCCCCCGCAGCGCCGCCATCGGCGTGGCCACCACCACCAGGTCCTGTGACGACAGCCAGGGCCCCAAGGCCGCGCTGGACACACGGACTTGCGCGGGCACGGCATGCCCGGGGAGATAACGGTCGTTCACGCGCGACTGCGACAAGGCCGCCGCTTGCTGCGCATCGCGCAGCCACAGGGTGACGTCGTGCCGGTCGCTCGCGGCAATGGCCATGGCGGTGCCAAAGGCTCCCGCTCCGAGGACAGCGATCTTCATGGTCATGCGCTCACGCGCTGAGGCATCAACCGGTTACTGCGGCTGGGCCTGGGCCGCCTGTTGCTGCTCGAACATGGCCTGGAAGTTGATTTCGGCCAGGTGCACGGGCGGGAAGCCAGCGCGCTGGATCACATCGGCTACGTTCCCGCGCAGGTAGGGGTAGACGATTTGCGGACAGGCAATGCTCACCAACGGCGAGAGTTGCTCTTGCGGGATGTTGCGGATCTCGAACAGGCCGCCCTGCTTGGCCTCGACCAGGAACAGGGTTTTATCGGCAATCTTGGCCGTGATCGTGGCGGTCACGGTGACTTCGACCACGCCGTCAGCGACCTGCTCGGCACCCACGCCCAACTGGATGTCCACCGCCGGCTGTTCCTGGGTGAACAGGATGGCGGGGGAATTGGGCTGTTCCAGCGAGAGGTCCTTGAGGTACACGCGTTGAATCTGGAAAACCGGGGCTTGTTGTTCGTCGGCCATGACAGGGTCCTGCAATCAAAAAAAAGCCCGCATCGGTCTCTCACCGAAGCGGGCGGGTTCGGATGAAGCCGATTATGTCAGGTCGGCTGTAGCAAGGGCATGAGGCCGCCACGGCCGTCCAGGGCCATCAGGTCGTCACATCCCCCAACATGGGTGTCGCCGATGAAGATCTGCGGCACAGTGCGTCGCCCGGTGAGGGACATCATGCGCTCACGTTCGGCCGGGTCCAGGTCGACGCGGACTTCCTCGATCTGATCGACCCCACGCGACTTCAGCAATTGTTTGGCCCGCACGCAGTAGGGGCAGACAGCGGTGGTGTACATCTTGACGGGAGACATGGGGCGATTTCCTCGGGTTTCCTTCAGGCCAACAAATCAGGCTTTCTCAACCGGCAGATTAGCCTCTTTCCAGGCCTTGAGTCCGCCCGAGAGGGAATGGGCCTGCTCGTAGCCCAGTTTTTTGGCCACCGCCACCGCGCGCTTGGAGCGGATGCCCGAGGCACACACCAGAATCAGGGGCTGGGTTTTGCTGCGCGCGACGCCGTCGAGCTGCTGCTCGAGCTGGTCGAGGGGCACATGACGGGCCCCCACCAGGTGGCCGGCGGCATATTCTTCCGCGGAACACACGTCAATGACTTGCGCCTTTTCGCGGTTGATCATCTGCACCGCCTGGTTCGGGCTGAGACCGGCGCTGGCTGCATCTTGCAGGGTGGGCAGCATGAGCATGACGCCCGAGGCCAGCGCGACAGAAATGAGCATCCAGTTATCAAGAATGAATTTCAAAAGGGAACCTTTGGTCAGACAGGGGTTGGCCCCCATTCTAAAATCTCCGCTGGACGGTTGGTTGGCCGGGGCCTGAAGCCCCTCCAAGCCTACAGGGAGCGCCCGTGAGCCGTCCAGTTTCTTTCAGCCCTACCTTGCCTCTCACCATGCACAAGCTTGTCCTGATCCGCCACGGCGAATCCACCTGGAACCTCGAAAACCGCTTCACCGGCTGGACCGATGTGGACCTCACCCCCACCGGGGTGACGCAGGCGCAGCAGGCGGGCCGCTTGCTGCGCGAGGCGGGGTACGAGTTCGACATCGCCTACACCAGCGTCCTGCGCCGCGCCATCCACACCCTGTGGCACTGCCTGGACTCGATGGAACGCGCCTGGCTGCCGGTGCACAAGAGCTGGCGCCTGAACGAGCGCCACTATGGTGGCCTGCAGGGCCTGAACAAGGCGGACATGGCCAAGCAGTATGGCGACGAGCAAGTGCTGGTGTGGCGCCGCAGCTATGACACCCCGCCCCCCGCGCTGGACGTCACCGACCCGCGCAGCGAGCGCGGCGATCTGCGCTACGCCGGGTTGACGCCGGATCAGGTCCCCCTGACGGAATGTCTCCAGGACACCGTGGCCCGTGTCCTGCCCTTCTGGAACGAGACCATGGCCCCCGCCATCCGCTCGGGCCAGCGGGTGGTGGTGGCCGCCCACGGCAACTCGATCCGCGCCCTGGTGAAATACCTCGACAACATCTCCGACAGCGACATCGTGGGCCTGAACATCCCCAACGGCATTCCGCTGGTGTATGAGCTCGACGCCGCGCTCAAGCCGATCCGCCACTACTACCTGGGCGACGCCGAGGCGGCGGCCAAGGCGGCGGCCGCGGTGGCGTCGCAAGGCCGCGGCTGACCGGGGCGTGGCTGAACACCCACAAGACATGCACCTGCGCACGCAGGGGATGAACGCGACAAGGTATATTGGGAGGATTGTGCCCACGGGCATCCACTTTTCTCGCAGCAGGTAGGCACAGGGATATGCGTCAACATCTGAAAATCGCCGGCTGGGTCGCGGCGGGCGCTTTGGCAGGCGCCCTGACCACGGTGTCGCTGCAAACCGGTGCACGCGGCAACATGGCGCCGCTGCCGCTCGAAGAACTGCAGCAGCTCGCTGCGGTATTCAGCATGGTCAAGAGCGACTATGTGGAGCCGGTGGACGAGAAAAAACTCATCACCGACGCCATCGCCGGCATGGTGGCCAGCCTCGACCCACACTCGCAGTACTTCGACAAGAAGTCGTTCAAGGAGTTCCGCGAGGGCACGACCGGCCGTTTTGTCGGCGTGGGCATTGAAATCAGCATGGAAGACGGCCTGGTGAAGGTGGTGTCACCCATCGAAGGGTCACCCGCGTTCCGGGCCGGCCTCAAATCGGGCGACCTGATCACCAAGATTGACGACACGGCCGTCAAGGGCCTCACGCTCAACGACGCGGTCAAGCGCATGCGCGGCGAACCCAACACCAAGGTGGTGCTGATGATCCTGCGCAAGTCCGAGAACCGCAGCTTCCCGGTCACCATCACCCGCGAAGAGATCAAGACGGTGAGCGTCAAGGGTCGCGTGATCGAACCGGGCTATGGCTGGATCCGCCTGACCCAGTTCCAGGAGCGCACGGTCGAAGACTTCGCCCGCAAGCTGGAAGAGATTTACAAACAGGAACCGCAACTCAAGGGCCTGGTGCTGGACCTGCGCAATGACCCCGGGGGCCTGCTGGATGCCGCCGTGGCGGTGTCAGCCGTCTTCCTGCCCGACAACGTCACCGTGGTGTCCACCAACGGGCAGCTGGCCGAGAGCAAATTTGTCTACAAGGCTGCCCCCGAGTTTTACCAGCGCCGCAGCAACAACGACCCGATCCGCCGCCTGAATGAGGTCACCCGGGGGGTGTTCAAGCAGGTGAACCTGGTTGTGCTGGTCAACGAAGGTTCGGCTTCGGCCAGCGAGATCGTCGCCGGCGCTTTGCAGGACTACAAGCGCGCCACCCTCATGGGCAGCCAGACCTTCGGCAAGGGATCGGTGCAAACCGTGCGCCAGCTGGGCCCCGACACCGCGCTCAAGATCACCACGGCGCGCTATTACACCCCCAGCGGTCGCTCCATCCAGGCCAAGGGCATCGTGCCCGATGTGCTGCTCGATGACACCGCCGAGGGCAGCCCCTTCGCGGCGCTGCGTACCCGTGAAGCCGATCTGGAAAAGCACCTGACCAGCGGCCAGGGCAACGAGGTGAAGGACGGGGCGCGTGAAAAGGCCCGCGAGGAAGCACTCAAGCGCCTGGAAGAGGAAGCCAAGAAACCGGCCTCGGAGCGCCGCCCTCCCGAGTTCGGCAGTGACGACGACTTCCAGTTGCGACAGGCCCTCAACCAGCTCAAGGGCCAGCCGGTGCAGGCCAGCAAGACCCAGACCGAACGCCCGGCCGAAAAAGCGGAGAAGTAAAGGGTGGATGACGCCCAGCTGCTGCGCTACTCGCGCCACATTCTGCTGGACGAACTCGGGGTCGAGGGGCAACAGCGACTGATCGACAGCCACGCCCTGATCCTGGGAGCGGGCGGGCTGGGCTCTCCGGTGGCGCTGTACCTGGCCGCCAGTGGCGTGGGGCGCATCACCCTGATCGACGACGACGTGGTGGACCTCACCAACCTGCAGCGTCAAATTGCCCACACCACCCCACGCGTGGGTCAGCCCAAGGTCGAGTCGGCCCGAGCCGCCATGCTGGCGCTCAACCCGCTGGTGCAGGTGCAGGCCCTGCAGATGCGCGCCGATGAGGCGGCACTCATGCGCCTGGTGGCCGAGGCCGATGTGGTGATCGATGGCAGCGACAACTTCGCCACCCGACACGCGGTCAACCGGGCCTGTGTGCAGCACGCCGTGCCCCTGGTCAGTGGCGCCGTGATTCGGCTGGACGGCCAACTCACCACCTACGACACCCGCGACGCCACCTCGCCTTGTTACGCCTGCCTGTTCCCGCCCGATCAGGCCCCCGAGGAGGTGCGCTGTTCGACACTCGGCGTGCTAGCCCCGCTGGTGGGCGTGATCGGCACGCTGCAGGCCACCGAAGCCGTCAAGTTGCTGGCCGGCGTGGGACGAAGCCTGGTCGGGCGTTTGCAACTGCTCGATGGCCGCAGTCTGGAGTGGACCGAGATGCGCTTGCGCCGCCAGCCGGATTGCCCGGTGTGCCAGCATCGGTCGGCCTGAAACAGCTGCTGGCGCCGGCCAACTGCCGTCAATGGTTTGCCTTCAGACACTGCCGTCAGACACCGCCGTCAACCACGGCCCTCACCCACAGCGGTCCACCACGGTCCTCGGACATGGCTTTCAACAACTGCCGTGCCAGCGTCGAAATTCACGCGGCGGCATGAGACCCAAGGGGTGGGCAAACAAACCCCGACGCGCCCACTGCGCTTCACGCTGCAGCTTGTCATAGGGGCCGGGCATGCCCCGATAGGACGGTGACCAGGCGTGGCCTTGCACCACCATCCAGGCCCCCACGTCCTGCCCCCGGTGCCAGACTTGCGCCAGCAAGCGACCATAGGTGTCCAGCCGTCCCGACACCACCTGCACATGCTGCCCGAGCACGCGCGTGTGCAAGGCCAGCCAGGCCTGCTGGCCCCACACCTGACAGCGCTCCGGGGCATCGATGGCTGCCAGGCGCAGCTTGCGCGCCTCGCCGCCCTGGTCCGGTTGTACCCACAAGGTATCGCCATCGCTCACGTGCATCACCTGACCCGACCAGGGACTGGCCATGGCAGCCATGGGCAGACACGCCAACGCCATCAGGACGACCCGCCGCCAGCGCCCCAGGCACTGACTCACCCCGACCACCCTCGAGCCCAACCGGTTCTGTGTCATGGCCCCATCCTGCCGGCGGGCGGGCCATGACGGGGAACGCCGCAGTCACACGACCGTCGAGTGTTGCCCCGTCACGCGGTGAGGATCCACCCCTCCAGCGGGTCCAGATCCGGCGGCAGGCCATACAGTGCATCGCCCTGGTCGTGTCGCTGGGCGGCCCAGGCCGCCTGCACCATGCACAGCACCGCGTCCAGGGTGTCACCGCTGGCATCGGCGACGAGTGCATCATGCTGGGCCGCGGTGAGACGCAGCCGCAAGCCCAGTCGGGTGCGCCCCTGGGCCAGTGCCTCCAGCAGGTCTTTGCGTGCAATCAGGCGCTCGGGCGTCTGCCGGGCACGATCGTCGCTCTTGTAACTGCGTGTGCCAATCAACTCCCTGGCCAGCAGCCCGGGATACGCCTCCAGCGCCACCCGCGTGCGGTCTCCCTCATGCAAGCCGGGCAGGTGCACGCCCGCGGCCAACAGGCGTGGCACCGTCACCTGCAGCATGAAGGCCACCGGCGGGTTGATCCATTTCATGGACGGGCTGGACCCGGCCGGCCCGTCGGTCCGGCGGTGGGCGAATTTGCCCCCCACGGGACGGGCCTGACAAAAAGCCGCAAAAGTGTCGCGGATGGTGCTGCGCTCAAGCGTGGCGTAGTGGTCCATGCACGCTCGCCATTGCAGGGGCCAGCCCAGGGTCTGGACCAGCTCGCGCGGCAAGCCGAAGGGGGCGTCAAAGCCGCCCACCCAGGCCAAAGGCTGATGCAAAAACGCAGACCAGTCCTGCAGTTGTTCAAACCGGTGAAAGGCCTCCAGCTCCACCACCCGCGTGCCGCGTTGCTCGCGGGCGTGACCCAGGGCCACCACCACCGGTTTGCGCCGCGAGGGGCTGCTGGTGACATCACATCCCAGCACGGGCCAGGCGGATGGGCTCACCGCTTCACACCTTGCGTGGAATGAGCGAGAGGAATTCGCGGCGCAGGTTGGAGTCCTTGAGGAAGGCGCCGCGCATGACCGAGTTGATCATCAGGCTGCCCATGTCCTTCACACCACGCCAGGCCATGCAATAGTGGGTGGCCTCCATCACCAGGGCCAGTCCGTCGGGCTGGGTTTTCTCCTGGATGAGATCGGCCAGTTGCACCACCGCCTCTTCCTGGATTTGCGGCCGCCCCATGACCCACTCGGCCAGACGCGCGTACTTGGACAGGCCGATCACGTTGGTGTGTTCGTTGGGCATCACACCAATCCAGACCTTGCCGATCACCGGGCAGAAGTGGTGGCTGCAGGCGCTTCGCACCGTGATGGGGCCGACGATCATCAGTTCGTTGAGGTGCTCGGCATTGGGAAATTCGGTGATCGTGGGGGCCGGCACGTAGCGGCCGCGAAAGACCTCCTGAACGAACATCTTGGCCACCCGGCGCGCGGTGTCGCTGGTGTTGTGGTCATGTTCGGTGTCGATCACCAGGCTGTCGAGCACGCCCTGCATCTGGTGCTCGACCTCATCGAGGATGGCCTCGAGTTCACCGGGTTGTACAAACTCGGCAATGTTGTCGTTGGCGTGAAAACGTTGGTTGGCCGCGCGCAAACGCTCGCGGATCTTCACCGAGACGGGAGTCCCCTGGTCAGCGTCACTCATGGCGGGCTTGGCTTTCTTCAACATCCTGACATCCTAACAGCCGACGAATGGTCCTTCTGTCGTCAGGGCGAGGCGGCGGGTCTCAGTAACGGCGCGACGTCAGGAATATCGCGACCCGCATGAGCGAATAAGCGCTCCAGTCGAGCCAGCGCTGGTACCAGGCACGGCGCTGGTAATCGCCCGCATCCACCACCCGCCCGCCTTTTTCCATGGCCTGCAACAGAGCCTGACGCAGGTCATTCGCCACCGCGGGGGCCTGGGCAACGATATTGGCCTCGCGCGCCAGCAGCAGGCTCAAGGGGTCCAGGTTGGACGATCCCACGGTCATCCAGCGCGAGTCGATGACCGCCACCTTGGCGTGCAGGTAGCTCGGCGTGTACTCCAGGATTTCCACCCCCGCACCCAGCAACTGTCCGTAGACCTGGTGGGCAGCGCGGTACGGCACCAGATACTCGTAATGACCTTGCAGCAACAGACGGACTTTGACCCCGCGCTGCGCCGCCCGCACCAGGGCACGACGCAGTTTGCCGCCGGGCAAAAAAAACGCATTGGCGATCAAAATCTCCTGCCTGGCACGACCAATCGCTTGCAAATAGCTTTTCTGGATGCTGCGCCGGTGCCGCAGGTTGTCTCGCAGCACCAGACGGTAGCGCCCCCGGGTGTCAGGCAGCGGGGCCGTTTCGGGCTCCCTGAGCGTCTCCAGCGCTTCGCCCACCTGGGTACGCCGCAACTGCTGCGACAGTTGCATGCGCCACCACAACTGGGCCATGGTGTCGTGGATGGCCTGGACGAGTGGACCGTGCACCTGCACCGAAAAATCCAGGCGAGGATGCTCGATGCGCCGGCGCTGATGCGGGTCATAGTGGTCGTCCAGCAGGTTGACGCCACCGCAAAACGCCACGATCCGGTCCACCGCGCACAGTTTGCGATGCAGCCGTCGCCAACGGGTGGGAAACCACAGACCCAGGGCGCCGATGGGGTCGTAAATGCGCCACGCCACGCCCGCCTCGGTCCAGCGTTGCGCCCAGGGTTTGGGCACCTGGGGGGTGCCGGCTCCGTCCATCACCACCCGCACCTGCACGCCACGCCTGGCGGCCGCCTCCAGCGCCTCGGCCACCGTCAGGCTGTCACCGTGGAAATCAAAGATGTAGGTTTCAAACAGGATTTCCTCGCGCGCTTGCGCCATGGCCGCGACCAGCGCGGGAAACAACTCGCGGCTGCCTTGCAGCAACTTGAGGCCGTGGTCAGCGCGGGGTGAAGCAGCGACGTTCATGGCTGGGTCAGCGGCCAATGGAAATCGGTAATCAGGGGCAGGTGGTCCGAAAAGCGACTCCAGGCCGGGCCATGCGGCGCAAAGCTGTGGGCCGGTTCCAGACCGCGGGCGTAGATGTAGTCCAGTTGCACCAGCGGCAACCGGGAGGGAAAGGTGGGCACGGGCGGCGTGGCGCCCCGGTGCAATCCGGCCTGTCCCATGGCAGGCGCCAGCCCTGCGCCCCAGTCGTTGAAATCACCCGCCACCAGCAGCGGTCGCGACGTCGGCACTTCGCGGTGGATGAACCGCTTGAGTTGCTCGACCTGACGGCGACGGCTGCCAGCCAGCAGTCCCAGGTGCACCACGATGACATGCAGGGGTTGGTCCTGGCACATCACCTCCACGTGCAGCAAACCGCGCTGTTCGAGACGATGGTCAGAGACGTCCTCGTGCTGATGCGTGATGACGGGCCAGCGGGTCAGCAACGCGTTGCCATGCTCGCCGTGGCGGGTGAACGCGTTGGTGCGGTACACCGCGTGATAGCCGGCAGGGGCCAGGTACTCGGCCTGCGGCTCGACGGGCCAGCGTTCGAAGCGGTGGGCATGGCGTTGATGAAAGCGACGCACCTCCTGCAGGCACACGATGTCGGCGTCAAATTGCTCCACCGCCAGTCCCAGGTTGTGAATTTCCAGGCGCTGGGACGGTCCCACGCCCCGCACCCCTTTGTGGATGTTGTAGGTGGCCACGCGCAGTCGATCCATCGTTGGATTGTGCGCCATCGATCGATAGTGCGAGGTGCGCCAGCGCAAAGTCCAGTCGCCTGACAAGGCAGGCAGAACCCCTTTGCAGCCGCCCTGTCAGCGCCGGGGTGCGCCCGGGTCCCAGCGGGGCAACCACAGGATCGCCTCCGCATTGGACGGCGAAAACACCGTGTCGGCCGCCTCGCGCCAGGGCAACCACTGGTACTCGGTGTGCTCGGCGGGGTTGAGTTGCACCGGTTGCACCGTGGGCACACGCAAGCCAAACACCCGCTCGGTGTTGCGCGTCACCCCCGGCGGGTAGCGGTGCAGGAAGCGGGGGTAGATGTCGTATTCGTTTTCCAGTCCCCAGTCCACCAACGCATGCCCGCGCTTGCGGCAGTCGAGTCCGGTTTCCTCGGCCACCTCGCGGCAGGCCGTGTCCTCCCAGGCTTCGTCTGGAAAATCCTTGCTGCCGGTCACCGATTGCCAGGTGCCCACGTCCACCCGACGGATCAACAGCACCTCCAGGGCAGCCGTGTGGATCACCACCAGCACCGAGCGTGGGATTTTGTAGGGGCGCGCGGGCGCAGTCGGGGAGGAGGCATGCATGGGGAGAACTCGTCGGGGGAAGTCTTGGGACACAACCAGGCGGGTATCAGAATGAAAAGGGCTGAGTGGAAAGGATTGAACGAAAAGGACTGGGTGGGGGCGCCGAATGGGAGCACTGTGTGGGGCTGGACCGCAGCGCAGGCCTGAAGCTTACACACTGTGAGCGCGCCCTGCCCGCCCGGCTGCAGCAGGAAGCCTCGCCGGAACAGGCACATCCCCGCGCCCTGGCTGCCACCCGCGTGACCCATGTTGCAATGCAACACCCGATGGCCGCCCTATGATGCCAGGGCATGTCCTCATCCGACGCCCACCAACAGCTGCATCTTGTGTCGGTCAACCGGCGCGGCATCCTGGCCATGAGCCTGTCCATGGCCTGCTTCGTCGCCAATGACGCCCTGGTCAAGCACGTCAGCGCGACTTTGTCGTCGGGTCAACTCATCTGTGTCCGCGGCCTCATGGCCACCGCACTCATGCTGGCCGTCGCCCAGGGCATGGGGTTGCTGAAGCAACTTCCCCTGATGGCCAACCGCTGGCTGTGGTTGCGGGCCGCCCTGGATGGCATGGCCTCGCTGGTTTACCTGACCGCGGTGTTTCACCTGCCGCTGGGTCAGGCCACCGCCATCAACCTGGCTTCGCCGCTGTTTGCCATCCTGATCGCCATGTGGTGGTTCCGCGAACACGTCACCCTGTTGCGCTGGCTGGCCGTGATCACCGGCTTCATGGGTGTCCTGCTGGTGGTGCAACCCGCAGCCGACGCCTTCAACATGTACTCGCTGCTGGCGGTGTTGGGCACCCTGCTGCACGCCACCCGCGACATGCTCACCCGGCGCATTCCGGCCCACGTGCCCGCCGTGCTGATTTCGCTCTCCAGCGCCCTGTCCGTGGCCGTGCTGGCCGGGGCGCTGTCCCAGTTCCAGGTCTGGCAACCCATGCCCATGGCCAGCTTGCTGCAACTGGCGCTGGCGGCCGTGTTTCTGTGTTCGGGCTACTACACCCTGATTTTGGCCATGCGCAGCGGGGACGTGAGCGTGATCGCGCCGTTCCGCTACAGCGGTCTGCTGTTCGCCCTGGTGCTGGGCCATCTGCTGTGGGACGAAATGCCCAACGGGCTGGCCTGGTTCGGCATTGCCTTGCTGGTGGGCAGCGGTCTGACCATTTTGCAGACCGAACGGCGGCGTCAGCAGGCCGCCGAGCGGCACATGGAGGGGCTGCCCCCCAAGCCCTGAAGCCTTGGGTATCCCCCACTGGTCAAGGGCCTCACCAGGCTTGAAACTGTCGGCCAGGTTCACGTTCCAACCCCTTTTCACTTCGCTTTCCACCATCCAACACTTCAACAGGAGAAGACATGATCCAGACCCGTCACGTTTTTCAGATCGTCCTGACCGTGCCCAGCATCGTCGATGTCGGCCAGACGCCCCAAGGCGGCCGCAAGATCGCGCAGGTGAGCGGCGGCACCTTCCAGGGGGATCGCCTGCGCGGCACCGTGCAAGCCGCTCCGGGCGGCGACTGGCTGTTGCTGCGCCACGATGGCGTGCTGATGCTCGATGTGCGCCTGACGTTGGAGACCGATGACAAACACCTGATCTACATGTCGTACCGTGGCATGCGTCACGGCCCGCAGGACGTCATGGAACGCCTGGGTCGCGGCGAGGCTGTCGATCCGGCCAGCTACTACTTCCGCGCCCTGCCGAGTTTTGAAACGGCCTCGGACAAATACGGCTGGCTCAACCGCGCCATGTTCGTGAGCACCGGATTCCGTCAAGCCAGCGGCCCCACCTACGATGTGTACGAGGTACTCTGAGCCCTCACCTCACGACAGACACGCTGTCCGGGTGGTGCACAATGTCCCGTTGTGTGCCGCCTGACACGGTGGCCAGAACCTGATAACACCGGGGTGCAAACACGACGCCCCTCCCCCTCGAACTTTCATTCCAAGGAGACTCCATGAAACTGTTCAACACCTCGCTGACCCGTCGTCTGGTGGGCGCACTGGCCCTCGGTCTGGGCATGGGCTGGCATGTGGCCCAAGCGCAGCAAGCGCCTCAACTGCCCCCAGGTTACAAGGCCGAATACAAGATGTCCCTCGTGGTGGGCACCGCCTTCCCCTGGGGCAAGGGCGGCGAGATCTGGTCCAACCTGGTGAAGGAACGCACCAACGGCCGCATCAACATCAAGCTCTACCCCGGCGTGTCGCTGGTGGGGGGCGATCAGACGCGTGAGTTCAGCGCCATCCGCCAGGGCGTGATCGACATGGCCATTGGGTCGTCCATCAACTGGTCCCCGCAGGTCAAGGAACTCAACCTGTTCTCGTTGCCCTTCCTGATCAAGGACTACGCCTCGCTCGATGCGATCACCGGCGGTGACGTGGGCAAGGACGTCTTCGCCATTCTGGACAAGGCCGGTGTGATGCCGCTGGCCTGGGGTGAGAACGGTTTCCGCGAGCTGACCAACTCCAAGCGGGACATCGCCTCGCCCGCCGACCTCAAGGGTCTGAAGATCCGCGTGGTGGGCTCGCCGCTGTTCCTCGACATGTTCACCGCCCTGGGCGCCAACCCGGTGCAGATGAGCTGGGCGGATGCGCAGCCCGCGCTGTCCTCGGGCGCCATCGACGGCCAGGAAAACCCGGTCTCCATCTTCACGGCAGCCAAGCTGCACACGGTGGGCCAGAAGCACGTCACCATGTGGGGTTACATGATCGACCCGCTGGTGTTCGTGGTGAACAAGGAGATCTGGAACAGCTGGACCCCGGAAGACCGCGAGATTGTTCGCAAGGCCGCGGTGGATGCGGGCAAGCAGGAAATCGCGCTGGCCCGTGCCGGTCTGGTGGAAGCCGGTCGTCCCCTGCTCAAGGACATCGAAGGCCTGGGTGTGAAGGTCACCCTGCTGAACGCCGCCCAGCGCGAGCAGTTCGTGGCGGCCACCCGCTCGGTCTACACCAAGTGGAAGCCGCAAGTGGGCGCACCGCTGGTGGACAAGGCTGAAAAAGCCCTGGCTGCCGTCAAGTGATGGGGGGCGGCGAGACCGCATCGGGTGTGAACTGATCCTGCGGGATCAGGCAACACCCTGAGCGGTCATTCCGCCGGTTCTGCCTCACGCCGGTTCTGCATCGCGCCGGCTCCGTGGTGCGGGCACGATGAGGGCCGGTGCTCACAGGGTGGCGAGCATCGCCTGCTTCAGTTCGGGCGTGATGTCAGGCATCACGCCAAACCAGGCCTGGAAGGCCGGACGGGCCTGGTTCATCAGCATGCCCAGACCATTCACCGTCACATGGCCGCGCTCCCGCGCCTGCTGCAGGAGCGGTGTTTCCAGCGGCACGTAAATCACGTCGCACACCAGCGCGGTGCGCGGCAAGGCGTCGAGTCGCAGCGCCAATGACGGCTGGTCCTGCATGCCCAGGCTGGTGGTGTTGACCAGCAGGGCGCAGCCCTCCAGCGCCGCTTCACGCTCAGCCCACGGCAACACATCGATCGCGCCGCTGGCACCGAGTCCGCCGAGTTCGTCCGCGAGTTGTTGGGCTTTGGCTGACGTGCGGTTGAGCAGTCGCACACGCGGGGCTCCGCGCTCGAGCAAACTCAGCACCACCGCCCGGGCCGCACCGCCAGCGCCGAGCACTGCCACCGGTCCGGCCTCGGCACGGAACTGCGGTTGGGCGTCGATCAGGCTTTGCCAAAACCCAAATCCGTCGGTATTGAAACCGGTCAAGCGACCGTCGGGGCCCACCACCACCAGATTCATGGCGCCCATGCGCCGCGCCAGGGGATCAACCTCGTCCATGTGCGCCATGGCCGCGACCTTGTGGGGAATGGTCAGGTTGCAACCGGCAAACCCCAGGGCGGGCAGACCGCGCAAGGCGTCAGCCAGCCGCTCGGGCTGCACAGGCAGCGGCACATACACACCGGCGATGCCGTGCTGCTTCAACCAGAGGTTGTGCATGAGCGGCGAGCGCGAGTGCGACACGGGCCAGCCCATGACGCCCGCGAGTCCGAACGGCTGTGCCATGGGCGTCAGGCCGCTGCGCCTGCCGGGTTGCGCAGGCGAATGTGCAGTTCGCGCAGTTGCTTCTCATCGACCAGCGACGGCGCCTGGGTGAGCAGACACTGGGCGCGCTGGGTCTTGGGAAAGGCAATCACGTCGCGGATGGAGTCGGCCTTGGTCATGAGCGTCACGATGCGGTCGAGACCAAAGGCCAGACCCCCATGGGGCGGCGCACCATACTGCAGGGCGTCGAGCAGGAAGCCGAACTTGATCTGCGCTTCCTCCGGGGTGATCTTGAGGGCGTCAAACACCTTTTGCTGCACGTCGGCCCGGTGGATACGCACCGAGCCACCGCCGATTTCCCAGCCGTTGAGCACCATGTCGTAGCCCTTGGCAACGCACTTCTCGGGCGCGGTGACCATCCAGTCTTCGTGGCCGTCCTTGGGGGCGGTGAAGGGGTGGTGTACGGCGGTGTAACGCTGCGACTCCTCGTCAAACTCGAACATCGGGAAGTCGACCACCCACAACGGGGCCCAGCGGTCTTCAAAGAGACCGTTCTGGCGACCAAACTCGCTGTGACCGACCTTGATGCGCAGGGCACCGATGGAGTCGTTGACCACCTTGGCCTTGTCGGCGCCAAAGAAAATCAGGTCGCCATCTTGCGCGCCGGTGCGTTTCAGCACTTCGGCAATGGCCTCGTCGTGCAGGTTCTTGACGATGGGGGACTGCAAGCCGTCGCGGCCCTTGGCCACCTCGTTGACCTTGATCCAGGCCAGGCCCTTGGCGCCGTAGATCTTGACGAACTCGGTGTAGCCGTCAATCTCGCCGCGCGACATCTTGCCGCCCTGGGGCACCCGCAGGGCCACCACACGGCCACCGGGGGTGGTGGCGGGACCAGAGAACACCTTGAAGTCCACTGTCTTCATGGCATCGGTGAGTTCGGTGAACTCGAGCATGACGCGCAGGTCGGGCTTGTCCGAGCCGAAGCGGTGCATGGCCTCGCTGTAGGGCATGGTGGGGAACTCGCCCAGGTCGATGCTCAGCACCTTCTGGAACACCTGCTTGATCATGCCCTGGAACATGGTGCGAATGTCCTCTTCCGTCAGGAACGAGGTTTCGATATCGATCTGGGTGAATTCGGGCTGGCGGTCGGCGCGCAGGTCTTCGTCGCGGAAGCACTTGGTGATCTGGTAGTAGCGGTCGTAGCCCGCCACCATCAAGAGCTGCTTGAACAGTTGCGGCGACTGCGGCAGTGCGAAGAACTGGCCGTCGTGCACACGGCTGGGTACCAGGTAGTCACGCGCACCTTCCGGCGTGCTCTTGGTGAGCATGGGCGTCTCGATGTCGATGAAACCGTTTTCGTCGAGGTACTTGCGCACTTCCATGGCCACCTTGTAACGCAGCATCAGGTTGTTCTGCATGTAGGGGCGACGCAGGTCAAGCACGCGGTGCGTGAGGCGGGTGGTCTCGGAGAGGTTCTCGTCGTCGAGCAGGAAGGGCGGCGTGACCGAGGGGTTCAGCACCTTCATCTCGTGGCACAGCACCTCGATTTTTCCGCTCTTGAGGTTGTCGTTGGTGGTGCCGGCGGGGCGCTCGCGCACCAGGCCCTTGATCTGCACGCAGAACTCGTTGCGCAGGTCTTCGGCAATCTTGAACATCTCGGGACGATCGGGGTCGCACACCACCTGCACATAGCCTTCACGGTCGCGCAGGTCGACGAAGATCACGCCGCCATGGTCCCGCCGGCGGTTGACCCAGCCACACAAGCTGACGGTCTGGCCAAGAAGGGCTTCGGTCACAAGACCGCAGTAATGGGAACGCATGGACATGTCGGTTTCTCGAAAAAAAGCCCGGCGGGCGGGCAGGGTTCAGTGTTGGGCCGGCGGCGCCGAGGTCGGGCCGGGGGGGACAGAAGGTGCCTGGGCCTGCGAGGAGGCGGCATCGGGCGCCACGGCGCCCATGGAAATCACATAGGTCAGGGCCTGGTCCACGCTCATGTCGAGTTCGCGCACTTCAGAACGACGCACCACCAGGAAATATCCGCTGGTGGGGTTGGGCGTGGTGGGCACATACACGCTCATGTAGTCGGATCCCAGATGCTCGGCCACCTCGCCGGCTGGCGACCCGGTCTGGAACGCGATGGTCCACGAACCCGGCAGCGGGAACTGCACCAGGACGGCCTTGCGAAACGCGTTGCCGTTGCTGGAGAACAAGGTGTCGGACACCTTCTTGATGCTGGTGTAGATGGACTTGACGATGGGAATGTTGCTGAGCAAGCGATCCCACTGGCGCACCCACCAGCGCCCGGCCACGTTGGAGACCATGGCACCGGTCAGCAACAGCACCACGACCACCAGCACCACGCCCAGGCCGTGCAGGGGACGCAGAATTTCGATGACTGCACCGGTTTGCGCGGTGGGCACCATGATGCCTACGGCCGTCAGCACCCCTGACATCACGCCATCGAGCGCGTCCACCAGCCAGATCAAAACCCAGACCGTGATGGCCAGGGGCAACCAGACCAGGAGGCCGGCGAGCAGGTATTTCTTGAAGTGCATGCGGGGCGATCAGTGGCAGGCACAGGACGTGCCGCAGCCACCCGCGGCAGACGCGGCAGGCGCGTCTGATGTGGACGTTGCCGTGGCGGTGGTGTCGCTGGGCGCGGAATCCGCGTCTGGCGCGGTGCTGCCCGACGGGCTGGCGGTGGAGCCGCCCTTGAAATCGGTGGCATACCAGCCCGACCCCTTGAGCTGAAAACCCGCAGCGGTCAGCTGTTTGCTGAAGGTGGACTTGCCGCAGGCCGGGCAATCGGTCAGCGGGGCATCGGAGATTTTTTGCAGGACGTCCTTGGCATGGCCGCAGGACCCGCATTTGTAGGCGTAAATGGGCATGGCAGGAAGTGAGGGAGAAAACCCGAGATTATAAAACCCCAGGCCCGGGCTGCCCCTGAACCAGGGCGAACTGTCGGGTCTTAGCGCGAACCTACCAGGCGGTGGTGGCTGCCGTGGCGGTTGGCGATGGTTTGGGGGCCGAGCGACCCCGCCAGCATGCCCACGCCCGCCGCCAGCACACCGGCCAGCTGCGCCGGGAACGCCTCCCCCGCCGGGGTGGCCAGGAACAGGCCCCAGGCCAGCAAACCCAGCACGATGGAAAACACCGCCCCCTGGGTGGTGGCGCGGGACCAGAACAGGCCCGCCAGCAGGGGCACAAAGGCCCCCACCAGGGTCACCTGGTAGGCCCCGGAGACGAGCTCATAAATCGAGGTGCCCTGCATGGCAATGGCATAGGTCAGGACCAGGGCACTGAACACCAGCACGGTCACACGCATGGTGAGCAGGTTTTGCCGGTCGCTCTGGTGCGGGCGCATCGGGCGCCAGATGTTTTCGGTGAAGGTCACGCTGGGGGCCAACAAGGTGGCCGAGGCACACGACTTGATGGCCGACAGCAGGGCGCCAAAGAACAGCACCTGCATCACAAAGGGCATGTGCTCCATGACCAGGGTGGGCAGCACCTTTTGCGGATCCTCGGCGATCAGGGCCTGGGCCTTCTCGGGCATGATGATGAGGGCGCTCACCACCAGGAACATGGGCACAAAGGCAAACAGGATGTAAAACACCCCGCCCAGCACCGGGCCGCGTGTGGCCGCGCGCAGGTCGCGCGCCGACATCACCCGCTGGAACACGTCCTGCTGCGGGATGGAGCCGAGCATCATGGTGATGGCCGAGGCGATGAAGAACACCACGTCATGGAAATTTGGCTCGGGCCAGAAACGGAACATGTCCTGGCTGGTGGCCAGGGCAATCACCTGGTCGGCCCCGCCTGCCTGATCGGCCGCAAACACCGCCAGCGTACTCAGGCCCACCACCAGGATGATCATCTGGATGAAGTCCGTCACCGCCACCGACCACATGCCGCCAAAGAGTGTGTAGGCCAGGATGGACACCACCCCGATCACCATGCCCAGCGGGACGCTGATGGCCTCCCCCGACAACACGTGAAACACCAGTCCCAGTGCGGTGACCTGCGCCGACACCCACCCCAGATAGCTGACCATGATCATGAGGGAGCACAGCAACTCCACCGACCGCCCGTAGCGTTCGCGGTAGTAGTCGCTGATGGTCAGGAGCGTCATGCTGTAGAGGCGCGCGGCAAAGAAGGCACCCACCAGAATCAGACAGAAGCCTGCTCCAAAGGGGTCTTCCACCACCCCGCTCAAACCGTTTTGCACGAATTTGGCCGGAATTCCCAGCACCGTTTCCGAGCCAAACCAGGTGGCAAAGGTGGTGGTGACGATCATGGCCAGCGGCAGGTGTCGCCCGGCAATGGCGAAATCCGCCGTGTTGTGAACCCGCTTGGCCGCCACCAGACCGATGGCGATGGTGACCAGCAGGTAGGCAAAGACAAGCGAGAGCAGCATGGTGTGTTCCGTCGGGGCGCGGCCCGGAAATCAGACGAACTGGAGATGGAAGATCACTTGCATGGCCAGCATGCCCAGCACAAAGCCCAGCAAGGTCCACAGGACCCGAGACAACAGACGCTGGGTGCGTCGTTGCTCCTGGATCAGCGCCTGCACGTCACTCGACATGGGCTGGCTGCGGGCCTTGAGAAAGTCGTGCACCAAACGGGGCAACTCGGGTATCAACTTGGCGTAACGCGGGGCCTCGGCCTTGAGTTGCGTCCACAGGCGCTGGGGGCCCACCTGCTCGACCATCCAGGTCTCGAGGAATGGCTTGGCCGTGCTCCACAAATCGAGTTCCGGGTCGAGCTGACGGCCCAGACCTTCGATGTTGAGCAGGGTTTTTTGCAGCAGCACCAGCTGCGGCTGGATTTCCACCTGGAAACGACGCGAGGTCTGGAACAAGCGCATGAGCACCATGCCCAGCGAGATTTCCTTCAAGGGCCGGTCGAAGTAGGGTTCGCACACCGCCCGGATCGCGGCTTCGAGCTCGTCGATACGCGTTTGTGGCGGTACCCAGCCCGATTCAATGTGCAACTCGGCCACGCGCTTGTAATCGCGGCGGAAGAACGCGGTGAAGTTCTGCGCCAGGTATTCCTTGTCAAACTCGGTGAGGGTGCCCACGATGCCAAAGTCGAGCGACACATAGCGCCCGAAGGTGGCTGGGTCAAGACTCACCTGGATGTTGCCCGGGTGCATGTCGGCGTGGAAGAAACCGTCACGGAACACCTGGGTGAAAAAGATGGTGACGCCATCGCGCGCCAGTTGCGGGATGTCCACCCCGGCCTCGCGCAGCCGGTCGATCTGGCTGATCGGGATGCCGTTCATGCGCTCCATCACGATCACCTCGCGATGGCAGAAATCCCAGAACATCTCGGGCACCAGCACCAGGTTGAGGCCCTGCATGTTGCGTCGCAGCTGGGCGGCGTTGGCCGCCTCGCGCACCAGGTCAAGCTCGTCGTGCAGGTACTTGTCGAACTCGGCCACCACCTCGCGCGGCTTCAGTCGTCGGCCATCGGCCGACAGGCGATCGAGCCAGCCTGCCATCATGCGCATGAGGGCCAGGTCTTTCTCGATCACGTCCAGCATGTTGGGGCGCAGCACCTTGATGGCCACCTCGCGCTCCTGGCCGTCACGGGTGCGCAGCACACCAAAATGCACCTGGGCAATCGAGGCGCTGGCCACGGGCACGCGATCGAACTGGGTGAACACCTCGTCCACCGGACGGCCGAAGGCGCGCTCGATGGTGGCCACCGCCACCTCGCTGGCAAAGGGCGGCACCCGGTCCTGCAACAACGCCAGTTCCTCGGCAATGTCGGGGGCCAGCAAATCGCGCCGGGTGGACAGCACCTGACCAAATTTCACGAAGATGGGGCCGAGCTGCTCCAGGGCCAGACGCAAGCGAACGCCGCGCGGTTCACTGAACCGGCGACCCAAACGCAACATCACGGACAGGCGTCGCAGCCAGGGGTGCGGGAGGCTGTCGAGCACCAGCTGGTCCAGCCCGTGGCGGACCACGATCCAGGCGATAAAGAAGCTGCGCAACAAACGGCTCATGACGCACCATCCGGCGGCGACGATGCACGCGCCCGGCGCAGGACAAAGTCACGCAGCGCCTCGGCGGTCATGCGCCCGGCCGAAGCCAGACGGTGCGCCGGCACATCACCGATCAGACGCGCCAGGTCTTCTTCCGGGTCCCAGCGCACATGGTCGACCAGCCAGTTGACGTCGGCCGCGAGTTGCACATCGCCCTCGATGCGCAAGGCCGGTCGCTGCCCCTGCAGCACGGTTCGGGCCACTGCCACGGGGGAGGTTTCGTTCAGGATGAGCACCAGGTCCGGGGTGACCGTCGCGTCACCGCGCTCCAGCAGCCCGGCCGGGGTGATCGTGACCCGCAGATCGAGATCGCGCCAACGCCATTGCACCTGGCGGCCCTGTTGACGGCGCAAGCGGTCCTGGGCGGAGGATTCCTGCATCAGCACATGGTTGAGAAACAGCAGCACGCGCTGCTTGAGCTCGGACTCCAGCCACACAGGCGGACGCAAGCGGTCGAGCAACTGCTCGGCCCATTCGTCCAGACGGGGAAATACACGAGAAGGCATGCGGAAGTCTCAATAAAAAATGGCAGGTCGCCGACCTGCCATTTTCCCTCAAAGCGTCCCGCCCGAGGCGAACTTCTCGCCCGGGCGTGACGGCGGGTTCACTGCAGGGCCTGAACGCCTGCCACCAACCAGCCCGCCGGGCCGTCCTTGGGACGGGTCATGTTCCAGACCTCTCGGAAGGGCGTGGGACCGGCCGAGGGTTCTTCGCGGATCAGGCCCGAGAACTCGATGCTGGCCATGTAGCCCTGTCCCAGGTCTTCGATGCCCAGCAACTGGGCTTCCAGCATGACCACATCGGTTTTGTTGGGCTGTCCCCCGTTGTGGGTTTCGCGTTCGCCCAGTTGCGACTTGATTTCGGTGATCATGCTGTCGGTCATCATGGCGCGCAGCGCGGGGATGTCCGAGCGGTCCCAGGCGTCTTGCAGGGCAATGAAGTTCTGCTTGGCCGCCTCGATGAAGCCCGTGACATCAAAACCTGCCGGAATGCTCCAGTTTTGCTGACCGCCTGCAATCGCCGAGCCGATCAGGGAACCTGTGCGCGAGGGAGCGGGCACCGGCTCAAACGAGGCCGTCTGACCTTCCCAGGGGCGAGCCGAGGCATCGTTGCCCACGTTGTGCGGGTTGTAGCTGGGGGCAGAGGCCGGTTGTGCAGGCGCGCCGGCACCCTCAAAGGCATAGGGGCTGTGGTCGGCTTGCGGTTGTCGGCGACGCATGACCATGCCCACCACCACCATGATGACCAGGGCCAACAGACCGAACATCAGGAACTGACCGAACTCGGCGCCCATGCCCAGCGAATGCGCCAGCCAGGCCAGGCCCAGGCCTGCGGCCAGGCCGCCCAGCATGGCTCCCCAGGGTTTGCGTTGCGGTGCGGCCGCCGCGGGTGCCGGGGCCGGCGCGGGTGCTGCAGCCGGCGCGGCCGCGGGAGCCGCAGGCGTGGCCTGCTGGCCCGGGGCGGCGGGGCGAGCCGCTTCGCGCTGCGTGACATTGCCCGACTGCTGGCCCATGGACTTGCCGCCACCCAGACGTTTGGAGGCTTCAGCATGCATGCTGCCCAACGACAGCAACACAGCCAGCACGAAGGATCCCATTCGCAATTTCATGTCATCTCCTGTTTGATCTTTTCAGCAGCGGATTCCAACATGAAGCGCCACAATGCCGGCACTCAGGTTGTGAATATCCACATGACCGAAGCCATTTTTTTTCATGAGGTCTTTCAAGGCTTCCTGTCCCGGGTGCATGCGGATGGACTCGGCCAGGTAACGGTAGCTGGCCTCGTCTCGGGCCACCCAACGGCCCAGTTGCGGCAGGATATTGAAGGAGTACCAGTCGTAGGCCTTCTCCAACGGGGGGGCCACCTTGGAAAACTCCAGCACGAGCAGTTTGCCCCCCGGCTTGAGTACGCGGCACATTTCGCGCAGCGCCTGGTCCTTGTGGGTCATGTTGCGCAGGCCAAAGGCCACGCTCACGCGGTCAAAATACTGATCCGGAAAAGGCAGATGCTCGGCATCGCACACCACCGTGGGCAGCACCACGCCCAGGTCGAGCAGGCGGTCGCGTCCGGTGCGCAACATGGCTTCGTTGATGTCGGTGTGCACCACCCGGCCGGTGGGGCCGACCCGCTTGGCAAAAGCCAGCGCCAGGTCACCCGTGCCCCCGGCAATGTCCAGCACATGATGACCGGGCCGCACATCGGCCACGGTGAGGGTGTAGTGTTTCCAGACCCGGTGCATGCCCAGGGACATCAGGTCATTCATGACGTCATAGCGCGCAGCCACCGAGTCAAAAACACCCCGCACACGACGCGCCTTGTCGCGCTCGTCAACGGTCTGAAATCCGAAATGGGTGGTACTCATGGAGGTAATGTAACGTCAGTCGCCGGTACGGCTCGCAATGCCCACAAACGCGGCAGGCGTTTCAGTGGTGATGACCGCAACCGGGCCCCGACGCCACCGGCATGGGGTCATCGCGCTGCACGCCGGCCTCGCCCAGCCGGCGCTCGTACTCGGCCCACAACTCGGCTTGCTGCGAGCCCAGGAAATGCAGGTAATCCCACGAAAACAGGCCCGTGTCATGCCCATCGCTGAAGGTCGGCTGCAGGGCATAGTTACCCACCGGTTGCAAGGCGGTGATGTCCACCTCGCGCTTGCCCGTTTGCAGCACCTCCTGGCCTGGCCCGTGGCCTTGCACCTCGGCCGAGGGGCTGTACACGCGCAGCAACTCGAACGGCAGGCGAAACCGCTCACCGGTTTCATAGGCCACCTCCAGCACGCGCGACTGGCTGTGCAGGGTCACCTCGGTGGGGGTGGGCGCACGCTGGGGCGTTTTCATACCAGCACCCGCTCGATCCCGCCCTGGTTGGCGGCCTGGACATAGTCGCTCATCCATTGCTCTCCGTGCAACAGCCGGGCCATCTCGACCACGATGTAATCGGCTTCCAGCAAGCCGTTTTGCAGGTCCTGGCCAAAGCGGCTCAAGCCCTGCAGGCAGCTCGGGCAGCTGGTGAGAATCTTGATGTTCTCGCCCACCTGGTCTGAGCGGGTACGCAGCTCCGCTTCGTCACGGCGCAGTTGTTCTTCCTTGCGAAAGCGCACCTGGGTGGAGATGTCGGGGCGCGTCACACCCAGCGTGCCGGACTCGCCGCAGCAGCGCTCCGACTTGATCACCTGCGAGCCCACCAGCGACTTGACCGTCTTCATCGGGTCTTGCTGCTTGAGTGGCGTGTGACAGGGATCGTGGTACAGGTAGGCGCCTTGTTGTTCGGCCGGCAGGGTGACGCCCTTTTCCAGCAGGTACTCGTGAATGTCGACGATGCGGCAACCCGGGAAGATCTTGTCGAATTCATAGCCCTGCAACTGGTCATAGCAGGTGCCGCAACTCACCACCACCGTCTTGATGTCGAGGTAGTTGAGCGTGTTGGCCACCCGGTGGAACAGCACACGGTTGTCAGTGATGATTTTTTCAGCCTTGTCGAACTGGCCGCTGCCGCGCTGCGGATAACCACAGCAGAGGTAGCCCGGGGGCAGCACGGTCTGCACACCGGCGTGCCACAGCATGGCCTGCGTGGCCAATCCCACTTGCGAGAACAGACGCTCGGAGCCGCAGCCGGGGAAGTAGAACACCGCTTCGCTGTCCGTGGTGGTGGTGCCCGGGTTGCGCAGGATGGGGACGTAGTTCTTGTCCTCGATGTCAAGCAGGGCCCGCGCCGTTTTCTTGGGCAGGCCGCCGGGCATCTTCTTGTTCACGAAGTGGATGACCTGCTCCTTCAAGGGCGCTGTCCCCACCGTGGCCGGGGGGGCACTGGTCTGCTTGCGAGCCACCACATTCAGCAAGTCGTTGGCCAGGCGCTGCACCTTCATGCCCACGCCCACCATGGCGGTGCGAACGAGCTTGATGGTCTCGGGACGCGTGGCATTGAGCATCAGCATGGCCGCAGCGTTGCCGGGGCGGAAGCTCTTTTGACCCATCTTGCGCAGCAGGTTGCGCATGTTCATCGACACGTCGCCAAAGTCGATGTTGACCGGACAAGGCGTCAGACACTTGTGGCACACCGTGCAGTGGTCGGCCACGTCTTCAAATTCCTGCCAGTGCTGGATCGACACGCCGCGGCGCGTCTGCTCCTCATAGAGGAAGGCCTCCACCAGGAGCGAGGTAGCGAGAATCTTGTTGCGCGGGCTGTAGAGCAGGTTGGCGCGCGGCACATGGGTGGCACACACGGGCTTGCACTTGCCGCAACGCAGACAGTCCTTTACGCTGTCGGCGATGGCACCGATGTCGGACTGCTGCATGATGAGCGACTCATGGCCCATCAGGCCAAAGCTGGGCGTGTAGGCCTGGCTCAGGTCGGCGGCGTGCACATCGGACTGGCCGGGGCGGGCGCGCAGCAGCTTGCCTTTGTTGAAGCGGCCTTCAGGGTCCACCTGTGCCTTGTAGCGGGCAAAGGGGGCGATTTCCTCGTCCGTCAAAAACTCCAGCTTGGTGATGCCAATGCCGTGTTCGCCGGAAATGACGCCGTCGAGCGAGCGCGCCAGCGTCATGATGCGGGCCACCGCCTCGTGCGCGGTTTGCAGCATCACATAGTCGTCGCTGTTGACGGGAATGTTGGTGTGCACGTTGCCGTCCCCGGCGTGCATGTGCAGCGCCACCCACACCCGGCCCTTGAGCACGCGCTGGTGGATGGCGTTGCATTCCTCCAGGATCGGGCCGAAGGCAGCACCGGTGAAGAGGTTTTGCAACGGCCCGCGCAGCTGGGTCTTCCAGCTGGCGCGCAGGGTGTGGTCCTGCAGTTGCAGGAACAGGGGATCGCACTGATCGAGCCAGCCCTGCCACAGCGACCGCACCTCGGCAATCAGGGCACGCGCTTGCTGCACCCGCTCTTCGAGCACCTCGGGCACGGCCATGTCGGCGGCATCGTCACTCTTGCCCAGCGGCAGCTGGCCCTGGGCAAAAAAGGTGTCCAGCTCGTGGCACAGGGCAATCTTGTTGCGCAGCGACAGTTCGATGTTGATGCGCTCGATGCCGTCGGTGTACTCGGCCATGCGCGGCAACGGAATCACCACGTCTTCATTGATCTTGAAGGCGTTGGTGTGACGGCTGATGGCCGCCGTGCGCTTGCGATCGAGCCAGAATTTCTTGCGCGCCTCGGCGCTGATGGCAATGAAGCCTTCTCCGCTGCGCGAGTTGGCCAGGCGCACCACTTCAGACGTGGCGCGGGCCACGGCGTCAGCGTCGTCGCCGGCGATGTCCCCCACCAGCACCATCTTGGGCAGACCGCCGCGCTTGCTCTTGGTGGCGTAGCCCACTGCCTTGAGGTAGCGGTCGTCCAGGTGCTCCAGTCCCGCCAGCAAGGTGCCGGTGCGCTTTTGCTCGGCGAACATGAATTCCTTGATGTCGACGATGCTGGGCACGGCGTCCTTGGCGTTGCCGAAAAACTCCAGGCACACGGTGCGCGTGTGCTCGGGCATGCGGTGCAGCACCCAGCGCGCGCTGGTGATGAGACCGTCGCAACCTTCTTTTTGAACGCCAGGCAGACCGCTCAGGAATTTGTCGGTGACGTCCTTACCCAGCCCCGTCTTGCGAAAACTGGCGCCGGGAATGTCCAGTCGCTCGGTCCGGATGGGGGTGCGGCCGTCGGCCTCGAAGTAACGCAACTCGAACGACGCCATGTCGGCGTCATGAATCTTGCCCAGGTTGTGCCCGACGCGGGTGACTTCCAGCCATTGCGCCTGCGGCGTGACCATGCGCCAGCTCACCAGGTTGTCCAGCGCGGTGCCCCACAAGACGGCCTTTTTGCCGCCGGCGTTCATGGCGATGTTGCCGCCAATGCAGGAAGCCTCGGCCGAGGTGGGGTCTACGGCGAACACATAGCCGGCCCGCTCGGCCGCGTCGGCCACACGCTGGGTGACCACGCCGGCCTCGGTCCAGATGGTGGGCACGGGACGGTCCAGGCCGGGCAGGTCCATCACCTCGACCTCGGTCATGGCCTCGAGCTTTTCGGTGTTGATGACCGCGCTCTTCCAGGTAAGCGGGATCGCACCACCGGTGTAGCCGGTGCCGCCGCCACGCGGGACGATGGTCAGGCCCAAATCGATACAGCCTTTGACCAGCCCCGCCATCTCGGCTTCGCTGTCAGGCGTCAACACCACAAAGGGGTACTCGACGCGCCAGTCGGTCGCGTCGGTCACGTGGCTCACGCGCGAGAGGCCATCGAATTTGATGTTGTCTTTGGCCGTCAAACGCCCCAGGGTCTTTTGCACCTGGCTGCGCAGCTTGGCGCGGTTGGCAAAACGCGCGTTGAACTGCGCCACGGCCTGACCTGCCAAGTCCAGCAAAGCCCCCACCAATTGGTCGCGGGCGGCGTCCACATCGGGGGTGCGGCGTTTTTGCACTTCGCCCAAGCGGTGCTGCAAGGCGTCCACCAGCAGCTTGCGTCGGCTGGGGTTGTCCAGCAGGTCGTCTTGCAAATAGGGGTTGCGCTCGACCACCCAGATGTCGCCCAAGACCTCGTAGAGCATGCGGGCCGAACGCCCCGTGCGGCGCTCATCACGCAATTGGTTCAGCAGATCCCACGCCTTCTCGCCCAGCAGTCGCACCACGATTTCGCGGTCAGAAAAGCTGGTGTAGTTGTACGGGATCTCGCGCAGGCGCGGCGCATCGGCGTCGGCTTGCATCAAATGTTGGAGCGTGGTGGGTGCATTCATAGGGATAGGCGCGGTCAGCAGCGTGTCAATACGCATTCAGCCAGACACGGAAACTGGCTTGAACCCGGCTGAAGGTGAATGTTACCGCAGTGCAACAAACACGCGCCGTTGGCAGGGGCACCTGTCACCTACAGGTCTTGGGTCATGGAAAGCCCGAGTTGTCGCTTGAATTTCACGCAGGCTTAATGCTTTTGACATCATCAGACTCGAAACTGGCCAGAGAAATTTGCTTAAATCTTGGGCAAGTCGCATTGGATAATCCCTCGCTTTTCAGGAACCACCATGAATTTCAAGCATTCCCTCAGTGCTCTGGCCTTGGGCCTGGCCAGTCTTTCTGCCCAAGCCCAGATCGACATCCAGTGGTGGCATTCCATGGTTGCCGTGAACGGCGAATGGGTCAACGATCTGGCCAAGAACTTCAACGCCAGCCAAAAAGACTACAAGATCAACCCGGTCTTCAAGGGCACTTACGACGAGTCCATGACCGCTGCCGTGGCCGCCTTCCGGGCGGGCAATGCGCCGCACATCCTGCAGGTGTTTGAAGTCGGCACAGCCACCATGATGGCCAGCAAAGGCGTGGTCGTGCCCGTGGGCAAGGTCATGCAAGACGCAGGCTACAAATTTGACCCTTCGGTCTATGTGCCCGCTGTGGCCGGTTACTACACCGCACCCAGTGGCCAGATGCTGTCTTTCCCCTTCAACAGCTCGACCACGGTGTTCTATTTCAACAAGGACG
>CALBSC010000073.1 GCA_937927685.1 uncultured Burkholderiales bacterium
GCGGCACGATCAGCAGCGCCACGATGTTGATGATCTTGATCAGCGGGTTCACCGCAGGGCCCGCCGTGTCCTTGTAGGGGTCACCCACGGTGTCACCCGTCACAGCCGCCTTGTGGGCATCGCTGCCCTTGCCGCCGTGATGGCCGTCTTCAATGTACTTCTTCGCGTTGTCCCAGGCACCACCACCGGTACACATGGAAATGGCCACGAAGAGACCCGTCACGATCGTGCCCATCAGCAGACCGCCCAGGGCTTCAGCACCCAGCACCAGACCCACCACGATCGGCACGATGACCGGCAGCAACGAGGGGATCATCATCTCCTTGATGGCAGCGCTGGTCAGCATGTCCACGGCACGCCCGTACTCGGGCTTGCTGGTGCCTTCCATGATGCCCTTGATTTCGCGGAACTGGCGACGCACTTCCTCCACCACCGAACCGGCGGCGCGACCCACGGCTTCCATCGCCATGGCCCCGAAGAGGTAGGGGATCAGTCCACCGATGAAGAGGCCGACGATGACCTTGGGGTTGCTCAGGTCGAACGAGGCCGTGATACCGCGCGCTTCCAGCGAGTGCGTGTAGTCGGCGAACAGCACCAGGGCGGCCAGACCGGCGGAACCGATGGCGTAGCCCTTGGTCACGGCCTTGGTGGTGTTACCCACTGCGTCGAGCGGGTCGGTCACATCGCGCACGCTGTCCGGCAGTTCGGCCATTTCGGCGATGCCACCGGCGTTGTCGGTGATGGGGCCATACGCGTCCAGGGCCACAATGATGCCCGCCATGCTCAACATGGCCGTGGCAGCAACGGCAATGCCGTACAGGCCCGCCAGGCCGTAAGAGGCCAGGATCGACAGGCACACGAAGATCACCGGCCAGGCGGTGGACTTCATGGACACGCCGATGCCGGCGATGATGTTGGTTGCGTGGCCCGTGGTGCACGACTGCGCCACGTGTTTGACCGGCGCGTAATCGGTGCCGGTGTAGTACTCGGTGATCCATACCATGGCAGCGGTCAGCACCAGACCCACCACGCAGGAGCCAAACAGCGCCATGGCCGAAGCCTTGGCGCCACCGGCGAGTTCCACCCCGTTGGGGAACATCATGGTGGTGACAAAGTAAAAGGCGATCAGTGAGAGCACGCCGGCCACCACCAGCCCTTTGTACAGGGCGGGCATGACGTTCTTCATGCCGGGGCTGGCCTTCACAAAGCCGCAACCGATGATGGAGGCGATGATGGACACGCCACCCAGCATCAGCGGGTAGAGCACGGCATTGGCACCACCGCCCACCACCATCAGGGTGCCCAGCGCCATGGTGGCAATGAGCGTGACGGCGTAGGTCTCGAACAGGTCGGCTGCCATGCCGGCGCAGTCGCCGACGTTGTCACCCACGTTGTCGGCAATCACGGCCGGATTGCGCGGATCATCCTCGGGGATGCCCGCCTCGACCTTGCCCACCAGATCGGCACCGACGTCGGCGCCCTTGGTGAAGATGCCACCGCCCAGACGGGCGAAGATGGAGATGAGCGACGAGCCAAAGGCCAGGCCCAGCAGCGGCTTCAAGGTGGCGGTGTCCGGGTTGGCGACGCCACCGATCCACAGCAGGAACAAGCCCACCCCCAGCAGACCCAGGCCCACCACCAGCATGCCGGTGATGGCGCCGCCCTTGAAGGCGACATCCAGTGCCGGGCCAATGCCTTGCGTGGCCGCCTGCGCGGTACGCACGTTGGCGCGCACCGACACGTTCATGCCGATGAAGCCGCAAGCACCCGAGAGGACGGCGCCGACGACAAAGCCGATGGCCGTGGTGGTGCCGAGGAAGACGCCGATCAGCACGGCGAGGATGACGCCCACCAGGGCAATGGTCCGGTACTGGCGGGCCAGATAGGCCGCGGCACCTTGCTGGATGGCCCCTGCGATCTCCTGCATGCGGGCGTTGCCGGCACTGAGAGACAGGATGGATGATCGAGCCCAAAAGCCGTAGATCACGGCGATGACCCCGCACGCTAGCGCAAACATGAGCGCCGAATTGCCTGACATAGCATCTCCTTGAGTGGTTTCTCTTCGGGTGGTGCAACGTCAACGGGTTGAATCGCACCACCGCTGCGTTGCTTCCTCCAACCCGGGCGATGCCGTAGGCAGATTGGCCAACGGGCGAAATGTACGTCAATCAAATGATTTTGACCGTCTCCAGCAAGGCTTGTGAAAGTAAAATAAGGGTTAATCCTGACGGATCGACACCCTTTTCATCTTTCATCACGACACATCATGGCTCTGTACAACGTCACGCCTGGCAAAAACGCTCCCGACACCTTCAACGTCATCATCGAAATCCCGATGAACGCCGATCCGGTCAAATACGAAGTCGACAAGGAAACCGGGGCCATTTTTGTGGACCGCTTCATGAGCACCTCCATGCATTACCCGACCAACTACGGGTATGTGCCGCAAACCATCAGCGGTGACGGCGACCCGGTGGACGTGCTGGTCATTACCCCCGTGCCGCTCATTCCCGGTGTGGTGGTGACCTGCCGCCCCCTGGGCATCCTGCGCATGGAAGACGAGGCCGGCATGGACGGCAAGGTGCTGGCCGTGCCCACCGACAAGATTCTGTCCATCTACACCCAGTGGCAAAAGCCCGAGGACCTGAACCCGCTGCGGCTGAAGACCATCGCCCACTTCTTCGAGCATTACAAGGACCTGGAGCCCAACAAGTGGGTCAAGGTGCTCGGCTGGGACGGCCCCGAGGCGGCCAAGCAGGAAGTGCGTGAGGGCATGGACAACTACGCCGCGTCGCTCAAACAGGCCTGACCCCTGAGCCCTGGGGACGGCGCGGTGCGGCCCAGGCTTTGCCCTGGTTCTTGACCCGCGTCGTCATCCTCTTCGCAAGGGCGACCGCTCCTGCAAATGCTCCAGATAGCGCGAGACCCCGCTGTCCTCGCGCTGTAAAAAATCCTCCACGGCCTGGGCAAAGCCCGGGTGCGCCAGCCAGTGCGCACTGTGTGTGCTCACCGGCAGGAGCGCACGGGCCATTTTGTGCTCGCCTTGTGCCCCGCCCTCGAAGCGGTCAAAGCCCTGGTTGAGACACCAGTTCAGGGGCTGGTAGTAGCAGGCTTCAAAGTGCAGACAATCCACCCGCTCGAGGGCACCCCAATAGCGGCCGTACGCCACCCGGGGTTGACCTGGCTCGTCGTGCAGTCCAATCAGGCTGCAGGCGATGTCCCGACCCTCGCGTTGCGCCGTGAACAACAGCCAGTGGTCGGGCAGGTGGCGGGCCATGTCGGCAAAAAACGCCGGTTGCAGGTAGGGGCGGTTGCCGTGCTCCAGGTAGGTGCGCTCATAGCATTGGTAAAAGAAGGCCCAGTCCTGCGCTGAAATATCGGTTCCCCGGGCGTGGCGAAAGCTGACCCCGGCCTCGTGCACGCGCCGACGTTCCTGGCGGATTTTCTTGCGCTTCTCCTGCGTCAGGCTGGCCAGGTATTCGTCGAAATCGCGCAGTCCCTGGCGTTGCCAGTGAAACTGCACCGTCTGGCGCTGCATCAACCCATGGGCCTGTGTGGCCTGCAGATCCGCCTCGCTGGCAAACAGCAGGTGCAGCGAAGACAACTCAGACTGCTCGCACCAGTCCAGGACCGCCTGGCACAGACGGTGGCGTGATTCAGCATCTCGCGCCAGCAGTCGACTGCCCGGAACCGGCGTGAACGGCACCGCGATCAAGGCCTTGGGGTAGTAACGCAGGCCGTGTCGCTGGTAGGCATCGGCCCAGGCCCAGTCGAACACGTATTCGCCGTAGGAATGGTCCTTCAGATACAGCGGACAGGCGGCGACCAGGTCGGTGTCCCGCCACAGCCCCACAAAAGCAGGTTGCCAGCCGGTGTCGGCACAGGCACTGCCGCTGTCGTGCAGGGCCTGCAAGTAGGCATGCCGCATGAACGGGGTGGGCTGATCCTGCGTGGCCAGCAACGCATCCCACTCGGCCGGGCTGACATCGCACGGTTGCAGTCCGGTGCGGATGACATAATTGCTGTCGTTTTCCTGCATGCCTGTTATGACTCTCCAACTTTGCGTGGCTCAACTCGACTTTGTCGTCGGTGACATGGCGGGCAATGCCCAGCGCATCATCGATGCGGCCAAGTCCGCCTACGACCGGGGCGTGCGTCTGGTGCTCACGCCCGAACTGTCGCTGTGCGGCTATGCCGCCGAAGATTTGTTCCTGCGACCTTCTTTTATCACCGCGTGTGATCATGCCCTGAATTCGATTGCCACGGCGCTGGCGGGTCTGAAAGACCTGCATGTGGTGGTGGGGCATCCCTCGGGCGGCGACGAGCGCAGTCGCTCGGTGTCGGTTCCGCGCCGCTTCAACCTGGCCAGCGTGCTGTGTGAGGGGCAGGTGGTGGCTCGCTATGCCAAGCGTGAGTTGCCCAATTACCAGGTGTTTGACGAGCGACGTTACTTCACGCCCGGCGACCAGCCCTGCGTGTTCGAGGTGCAAGGGGTGAAGGTGGGCCTGCTGGTGTGCGAGGACGCCTGGTTTGAACAGCCTGCGCGCGAGACCCGCGCTGCCGGTGCCGAATTGCTCGCGGTGATCAACGCCTCGCCCTTCCATATCGGCAAAGGGGGCGAGCGCGAACACACCATGGCCGAGCGCGTGCGTGATTGTGGTCTGCCGCTGGTGTACGCCCACCTGGTGGGTGGCCAGGATGAAGTGGTGTTTGAGGGGCGCTCCTTCGCGCTGCAGTCCGACGCCATCCTGGCTGCACGCGCGCCCTCCTTCAGGGAGTCCCTGTTTGACGTGCAGGTGCAGCGAGGACCACAGGGCTTGCGTTTGCAAGCAGCCATTGAACCCGAGGACAGCGAGGAGGGCGACTTGTGGCAGGCCCTGGTGCTGGGTGTGCGCGACTACATCGGCAAGAACGGATTTCCGGGCGCGCTCATCGGCCTGTCCGGGGGCATCGATTCGGCGCTGGTGCTGGCCATTGCCGTGGACGCCCTGGGCGCGGACCGTGTGCGCACCGTCATGATGCCGTCCCCCTACACCGCCGATATCAGCTGGATCGATGCGCGCGAGATGGCCGAGCGCCTGAAGGTGCGTTACGACGAGATTTCCATCGTGCCCGAGTTCGAGGCCTTCCTGACCTCGCTCGCGGATGACTTCAAGGGCAAGCCCCTGGACGCCACCGAGGAGAACATCCAGGCCCGCATTCGTGGCACGCTGCTGATGGCCCTGTCCAACAAATTCGGTTCGCTGGTCCTGACCACCGGCAACAAGAGCGAAATGGCCACGGGCTATTGCACCCTGTACGGTGACATGGCGGGCGGCTTTGCCGTCATCAAGGATGTGGCCAAGACGGTGGTGTACCGCCTGGCCGCCTGGCGCAACCGCCATGACCCGTTTGGCACCGGCGCCGAACCCATTCCGGAGCGCATCATCACGCGCCCCCCCAGTGCCGAGTTGCGGCCGGATCAAAAGGATCAGGACAGTCTGCCCCCCTACGACGTGCTGGACGCCATCCTCGCGCGCTACATGGAAGACGACCAGAGTGCGGCCGACATCGTGGCGGCGGGCTATCGGCAGGAGGATGTGGACAAGGTGACCCGCCTGATCCGCCTCAATGAATACAAGCGCCGTCAGGCACCGGTGGGCATTCGCGTGACACACCGCAGTTTCGGCAAGGATTGGCGTTATCCTATTACCAGCAAATACAGGGCCTGAGAGCCGGCCTTTTTCCAGGAACACTCATGAAACAAATCACTGCGATCGTCAAACCGTTCAAGCTCGAGGAAGTGCGTGAGGCGTTGGCCGAATGCGGCGTGACCGGCCTGACGGTCACCGAGGTCAAGGGTTTTGGCCGTCAAAAGGGGCATACCGAGTTGTACCGCGGTGCCGAATACGTGGTGGACTTCTTGCCCAAGGTGAAGGTGGAAGTGGTAGTGAAGTCGGCGGATGTCGACCACTGCGTGGACGCCATCGTGCGCGCCGCCCGCACGGGCAAAATCGGCGACGGCAAGATCTTCGTCACCCCGGTGGAGCGGGTGGTCCGCATTCGCACCGGCGAGTTGGACGACACCGCCATCTGAGGCGGTTACAACTCGCGCACAAAGGCCGCGGTGGAAAACCCGGCCGATTCAATCAGGGTGGTGAGCAGCGGGGATACCGCTGTGTCGCTGGTGATGAGTTGCAAGTGGCTGTCCTCCATGAAGCCCTGGGACACGCTACCCGCCAGAAACTTCAGCAGGTGGTCATAGTAGCCGTCCAGGTTGAGGAGTCCCACCGGCTTGTTGTGGTAGCCCAACTGGCGCCAGGTCCAGGCCTCAAAAAACTCTTCAAAGGTGCCGATGCCGCCGGGCAGGGCCACAAAGGCATCGGCGCGGTCCACCATCATTTGCTTGCGCTCATGCATGGTGCTCACGATGTGCAGTTCATCGCAACTCGGACGGGCCCATTCACGTTCCACCATGAACTGCGGGATGATGCCCACCACCGAACCGCCGGCTGCGGTGGTGGCGTCGGCCACGATACCCATCAGCCCGTTCTGTCCGCCGCCATACACCAGTTGCCCGCCATGGCGACCGATCCATTCGCCCACTTCCCGTGCGGCCCGGGCATAGCGCGGGTCTCCCCCCGGGCGCGAGCCGCAGTACACGCACAAGGAAAAATGGGGCGTCATGGCACGACCCTGTGCCACACGGCGTTGCCCCAGATGCCCACGCACAGCAACAGGCTCAGCAACACCGCTGCACTGCCCATGTCCTTGGCGCGTTTGGACAAATCGTGCCACTCGGGTCCAATGCGGTCGATGGCCGATTCAATGCCGGTGTTGAGCAATTCCACGATCAGCACCAGCATCAGTGAGCCCAGCAACAAGGCCGCCTCGATCCAGTTATTGGCCAGCCAGAGTCCGACGGGCAGCAAGACCAGGGAGAGCACAAACTCCTGCCGGAAGGCTGTTTCGTGCCAGGCCGCACGCAGTCCTTGTACGGAGTAGCCTGCGGCATGCAGGATGCGGTTGAGGCCGCGGCGTTGTTTTTGCGGGTTGACGGGATGAGAGTCCATCCCCGGATTCTCGCTCGCCTGGATGACAACTGGCTGAACCCGGATGTGCACCCCAAGGGTGCACTCAGGATTGCGGGGGCACGTGGACGAGTCGGGTGCCGGCCCAGGCATCGTGCCAGAACTGGCGATCGGACCGAAAGCGGCTGAGCAGGGCCCACACCAGTACCCAGCCCAGCACCAGCACGGTGGTCTCGCCAGCCGGCAGGTGCAAGGGATACACCAGGGCCAACGGAGGCACAAACCAGACCCAGCTGAGCACATAGCGCCACAGGGCGCGGGCCTGCGTGAGGGCCTGCCCGTCGCGGTCTACGACCCGGATGTGCCAGGTTTTCATGGCCAGCGTCTGCCCTTTATGCCAGAACCAGGTGAAATAGATGCCGAACACCAGAAAGATGAACGCCTGTAGACCGTGGCGGTTGTCCAGGGCGTTGCGGGTCTGGCTCAAGGTGCTGAACAGGTAGCCGCTGATGAAGACCACGCCAAACAGCAGCAAGCCTTCGTACAGCCAGCAGGCCATACGGCGTCGAAGACTGGGGGTCATCGGGTCGAGGTGCCTGACGAGGAATGAGGCAGCAAGGTTTTGGGATGAACCTGGTCGGTGTCAATGCGGGGTTGCAGGACCTGATCGGGTTTGGGCGCGGGGGCCTGGGTGAGCTTGCTGGGCGCCACAGGACGGCTGGCCAGGGCGGCACCCCGCGGCGGCGCCAGCAGGATATCGTCGGCCAGCTTGCGACGCTGTTCGTCGCTGAGTGCCTGGTAGGCCTCCCACTTGGCCCGACGCTCGTCGCCCGGCAGCTGCTGTACCTCGGCAAAGTGCAAACGGGCCTGGGCCCGTTCGCGAGCGGTCAAACTGGCCCAGTCACTCATGCGTTGCTGAAGTTTGTGCTGTTCCTGGGGGCTGAAGTCGGCGTAGTTTTGCGTCAGCACCAGCCACTTGCGCTTGTGCAGTTCGCTCAGACCCGGCCAGGCCTGAGCCAGGGGGCGAAGGGCCTCCTGCTGGGGGCGGGTCAACTCAGCCCAGGTCGGGCGGGTATTGCGCGCGACCGCAGGCTTGTGCGGGTTGTTGAGGGGGGGAAGGGCGGTGCCAGTGACCGGCGAAGTGACTGGAGGGGGCGAGGCGGGCTGGGCGGTGGCTGGAGTGGCGACCGCAGCGCCCACCGCTCCTGGGGGGGGCGCGTCAGAAGGCGTTGCCAGGGACGGGGCCGACACGACTGCGGGTGCCGAAGGCCCTGCACTGCCGCTGGCACCTTGGGCTTGCACCATGGCGTGACCCAGACACAACCCCGCCACCACACAGGGCCACAGGCCACGTGTGCGCAGGAGGGAGAGAGCCTTGATGCAATTCATGTGCAGGTGTTCAGTGTACGACTGGCGAAGCAGGCGTCACCGAGCAGGCGCCTTTGCGCAGGTTCAGTCAGCAGTGGCGCTGGAGGAGGCCGCTTCGGTCGAGCCGGCGCGGATGAAGCGCAAAAACCCCGGGTCGGTGTAGGCGGAAGGGGGGAGTTCGTCGGTCAGGAGGGCGGTGTCCACGCTGGCCAGCTCGTCCGCTCGCCAGTCGTTTTGCAGAGAGTGGATGACAAAGAGACCCAGCACCAGAGCGACCAGGGGAAGCACGCTGCCCATCCAGCCCCAGAAACGCATCTTGTCCGGACCACCTTCCAGCACCAGGGTGCCTTTTTGGACCCGTGCGCCGGTGGCGAGCACCGGAACGGGTTGGCGGCGGGCGGCCACCGCGCGGGTGCGGGCAGCCCGCAGACGCTCGCTGATGTCGTGCGGTAACTCACGCAAACCCTGGTCGAGCTGAACGGCCAACTGGCGGGCCAGATGGTCGGCTTGGGCGTCGGTGAGGTAGTCGGTGGTGTTCATGATGTGAGTCCCTTGGCTTTCAGTGCCTTGTCCAATGCCTGAACCGCTCGTGAGCAGTGTGTTTTCACACTGCCCTCCGAGCAGCCCATGACGGCAGCGGTTTCGGCAACATCCAGTTCCTCCCAATAACGCAACAGGAAGGCTTCCCGTTGACGCGCTGGCAGTTTCTGGATTTCGTTTTCAATTTCCTGGATGGATTGGTGGCGCTCAACGGTGCGTTGGGCGCTTTCGACCTGCTGGTTACCTTCGCTGATCTGGTGAGTTTCCAGTAAATTGAATTCTTCCGTACTATCGTCGGTTTCGAATTGACTGAAATTGGTGAAAAGCGCATTTTTGGTCTTTTGTCGACGAAACCAATCCAGGGTGGTGTTCGAGAGGATGCGCTGGAACAGCATCGGCAGTTCGTTGGTGGGCTTGTCTCCGTAGTGTTCGGCCAGTTTCATCATGCTGTCTTGCACGATGTCCAGCGCAGCGTCCTCGTCCCGCACGTGGTAGAGCGAGCGTTTGAAGGCACGCTTTTCCACGCTTTTGAGGAAATCGGAGAGTTCGGAGTCGGTGGCCAAGGTTGCCGGAAAGAGAGGGTGACGGGCAGGGCGTCGAGGGCTCGAATTATGTCATTGCCCATGCATCCCCTTCAATAACGCGGAAGACCGCCGAAAAGGTGACATAATCCTACCTCTTCACACCAGGCAAACGGATTGAAGTCGGACGCGTGTCGTCCATGGCCTCATATCCAAAGTCCCGCGGCGCGTCCACGAGAAGGCGCCAAGGGGCACCCCAGGTTTTTCGTGCTCGAAATTCACTAAGGTTCATCATGGAAATTTCCAAGGCGGAAATGCAGTCTGCTGCCGCAGCGCAAGCCTCACCCTCCCATCCCGAAGACCTCAACGGGGCTGAAATATTGGTTCGTGCCATGCAGGCCGAGCAGGTCCAGTACGTCTGGGGCTATCCCGGTGGGGCCGTCCTCTATATTTACGATGCCCTCTACAAGCAAGAAAGCATCCAGCACATCCTGGTACGCCACGAACAGGCGGCGGTGCATGCGGCCGATGGTTATGCCCGTGCCACCGGTGATGTGGGCGTGGCCCTGGTCACCTCGGGCCCCGGCCTGACCAATGCGGTGACCGGCATTGCCACGGCCTACATGGACAGCATTCCCATGGTGATCATTGCCGGCCAGGTGCCCACCGCGGCCATCGGTCTGGACGCCTTCCAGGAATGCGACACCGTGGGCATCACGCGTCCAATCGTCAAGCACAACTTCCTCGTCAAGGATGTGCGTGATCTGGCCGTCACGCTCAAAAAGGCTTTCCACATTGCCCGCAGCGGTCGACCCGGCCCGGTGGTGGTGGACATCCCCAAGGACGTGTCCTTCAAGAAAATCCCTTACACCGGCTACCCTGAGCAGGTGTCGATGCGCTCCTACAACCCGGTGCGCAAAGGCCACGGCGGTCAGATCCGCAAGGCCATGCAGCTCCTGCTCAACGCCAAGCGCCCCTACATCTACACAGGCGGCGGCGTGTTGCTGAGCAACGCCTCCCCCGAACTGCGCACGCTGGTGGACATGCTGGGCTACCCCTGCACCAACACCTTGATGGGCCTGGGTGCGTACCCGTCCTCCGACCGCAAGTTCCTGGGCATGTTGGGCATGCACGGCACCATTGAAGCCAACAACGCCATGCAGCATTGCGATGTGCTACTGGCTGTCGGGGCCCGGTTTGACGACCGCGTGATTGGCAACCCTAAGCACTTCGCCCAAAACGAACGCAAGATCATCCACATCGACATCGATCCTTCCAGCATTTCCAAGCGGGTGAAGGTCGACATTCCCATCGTGGGCGATGTGAAGGACGTGCTGACCGAAATGATCGGCATGATCCGCGAAGCAGGCGTCAAGCCGGACGCCAAGGCGCTGTCCGGCTGGTGGGACACCATCGAGGGCTGGCGTTCACGCGATTGCCTGTCCTACGACCGCAACAACCAAGACGTCATCAAGCCCCAGTTCGTGATCGAAACCCTGTCCAGAATGACGCGCGGCCAGGATGTGTACGTCACCTCCGACGTCGGTCAGCACCAGATGTGGGCCGCTCAGTATTACGGCTTTGACGAACCGCGCCGCTGGATCAATTCCGGGGGCCTGGGCACCATGGGCGTGGGCATTCCCTACGCCATGGGTGTCAAGATGGGCCGGCCGCAAAGCGAGGTCTTCTGTGTCACGGGCGAAGGCTCGGTGCAAATGTGCATCCAGGAACTCTCCACCTGCTTGCAATACAACACGCCCATCAAGGTGCTGTCGCTCAACAACCGTTACCTGGGCATGGTGCGCCAGTGGCAGGAAATCGAATATTCCGGTCGCTACAGCCACAGCTACATGGATGCACTGCCCAACTTCGTGAAACTGGCCGAAGCCTATGGACACGTGGGCCTGCTGGTGGAGCGTCCGCAGGATGTCGAAGGCGCCCTGCTCGAAGCCCGCAAGCTCAAGGACCGCACCGTGTTCATCGACTTCCGCACCGACCCGACGGAAAACGTCTTCCCGATGGTCCAGGCTGGCAAGGGCATCACCGAGATGCTGCTGGGCAGCGAGGACCTCTAAGCGCCCATCACCGATCACCCCCCGACGAATCTATTGCTCGCCAAGCCCGCCGGTTACCGCCGACGGGGGAGGGCGACGAAAAGAGGAATCCCATGAAACACATCATTTCCGTTTTGCTGGAAAACGAACCCGGCGCGCTGTCGCGCGTGGTCGGCCTGTTTTCCGCCCGTGGCTACAACATTGAGTCCCTGTCGGTCGCTCCGACCGAAGACGCCAGCCTCTCGCGCATGACCATCCAGACCACCGGGTCGGATGACGTGATCGAGCAGATCACCAAGCACCTCAACCGCCTGATCGAAGTGGTCAAGGTGGTGGATCTCACCGAAGGCGCCTACACCGAGCGCGAACTCATGCTCGTCAAGGTGCGTGCAGTGGGCAAGGAGCGCGAGGAGATGAAACGCATGGCCGACATCTTCCGCGGCCGCATCATCGACGTGACCGAGAAGAGTTACACCATCGAGCTCACCGGTGACCTGTCCAAAAACGACGCTTTCCTGGTCGCCATCGACCGCAGCGCCATTCTTGAAACCGTGCGCACGGGCGCCTGCGGCATTGGCCGCGGGGAACGCATCCTGCGTGTTTGAATCACACCCCAGACCCCAACCAAGGAGAAATCATGAAGGTCTATTACGACAAAGACTGTGACCTGAGCGTCATCAAAGGCAAGACCGTTGCCATCATCGGCTACGGCTCGCAGGGCCATGCCCACGCCCAAAACCTGAACGACAGCGGCGTGAAGGTGGTGGTCGGCCTGCGCAAGGGCGGCGCCTCCTGGGACAAGGTCGGCAAGGCCGGTCTGACCGTCATGGAAGTCAACGACGCCGTCAAGGCCGCTGACGTGGTCATGATCCTGTTGCCCGACGAGCAGATCTCTGATGTGTACCGCGGCATCGAGCCCCACATCAAGAAGGGCGCCTCGCTGGCGTTCGCCCACGGCTTCAACGTGCACTACAACCAGGTGGTACCCCGTGCCGACCTGGACGTGTGGATGGTGGCGCCCAAGGCCCCCGGTCACACCGTGCGTTCCACCTACACCCAGGGCGGCGGCGTGCCCCACCTGGTGGCGGTGCACCAGGACAAGAGCGGCAAGGCCCGCGAACTGGCCCTGAGCTATGCCATGGCCAACGGCGGCGGCAAGGCCGGCATCATCGAGACCAACTTCAAGGAAGAGACCGAGACCGACCTGTTCGGCGAGCAGACCGTGCTGTGCGGTGGTGCAGTCGAACTGATCAAGATGGGTTATGAGACCCTGGTCGAAGCCGGCTACGCCCCCGAGATGGCCTACTTCGAGTGCCTGCACGAACTGAAACTGATCGTCGACCTGATCTATGAAGGCGGTATCGCCAACATGAACTACTCGATCTCCAACAACGCCGAGTACGGTGAGTACGTGACTGGCCCGGAGGTGATCAACGAAGAGTCGCGCCAAGCCATGCGCAACGCGCTCAAGCGTATCCAGAACGGTGACTACGCCAAGATGTTCATTCTGGAAGGCCGTACCGGCTACCCCAGCATGACCGCTCGCCGCCGTCTGAACGCCGAGAGCTCCATCGAAGTTGTGGGCGCACAACTGCGCGCCATGATGCCCTGGATCGCCAAGAACAAGCTGGTGGACCAGACCCGCAACTGATCCTTCCCGGATCTTTGCCGCAGGGCTGCAACTTCCCCATTCGGGGGAGGCTGCAGCCCTCTTGATTTGGGGCATCCCCTGATTACCCGAGGGCTGAAGGGGCGGCTTCCCCGCTTACACTTGACACCATGAACTATCCGCACCCCTTGCTGGCCCGCGAAGGCTGGCCCTTCATTTTCATCAGCGTGCTGCTGGCCCTGGGCGCTCACGTCCTGTGGGGTGGCTGGGCTGCTGTGCCGCTGTATGTGGTGGCTGTGTTTGTGATCCAGTTTTTCCGCGACCCCCCACGGGCCGTGCCTGAAGATCCGCACGCCGTGCTGTCGCCGGCGGACGGTCGCATCGTCAAGATCGAGAAAGCGCACGACCCCTATGCCAATCGCGAGGCGTTGCTCATCAGTGTGTTCATGAACGTGTTCAACGTGCACAGCAACCGCTGTGGCGTCGACGGGCAGGTGCGTGGTGTGCAGTACTTTCCCGGCCTGTTCGTCAATGCTGACCTGGACAAAGCCTCGACCGAGAATGAGCGCAACGCTGTGGTCATCGACGCCACCGTGGCGGGCGTTGCCCACACCGTCACCCTGGTGCAGGTGGCAGGACTCATTGCCCGACGCATTCTCTGCTACGTTCAACCGGGAGATACCTTGCACAAAGGACAGCGTTATGGCTTTATCCGCTTTGGCTCGCGTGTGGATGTGTATCTGCCGTTGACGGCCACACCACGTGTGGTGCCCGGAGAAAAGGTGTCGGCCACGTCCACCGTGCTGGCCACGCTGTGACGCGTCATCGCTTCATGTCATCGAAGGCTGCTCACCCATGACAGACGATCTTCGCCCCCCCTCCGACGAGGTGGCCACCCGCCTGCGCAAGGGTATTTATGTGCTGCCCAATCTCTTCACGCTGGCAGCCTTGTTTGGTGGTTTCTATGCCATCGTGATGGCCATGAACAACCGGTTTGATCAGGCCGCCATTGGGGTGTTTTGCGCCATGGTGCTCGACAGCCTGGATGGCCGTGTGGCGCGCATGACCAATACGCAAAGCGCCTTTGGTGAGCAGATGGATTCCCTGGCAGACATGGTGTCCTTCGGCGCCGCGCCGGCACTGATTGCCTACGAATGGTCGTTGAGGGGCCTGGGTCGGTGGGGCTGGATGGCGGCCTTTGTTTATTGCGCGTGTGCGGCGCTGCGCCTGGCACGTTTCAACGTCAACACGGCGGTGGTGGACAAGCGCTACTTCCAGGGGCTGCCATCGCCCGCGGCCGCTGCCTTGGTGGCGGGCTTCCTGTGGTTGATGACCGAGACTGAAGTGCCCCCCGAGACCATGGCCTGGCCCATGTTTGCCATGTGCCTGTTCAGTGGCCTCACCATGGTGACCAATGTGCCGTTCTACAGCTTCAAGGACGTGCAGATGAAAAAGAGCGTGCCCTTTGCTGCCATTGTGCTGCTGGCGCTCATCATTGCTGTCATCAACATCCATCCGCCCACCGTGTTGTTTTCACTCTTCGTGATCTACGGGCTGAGCGGGTATGTCGTCTACGGCTGGCGCCGCGCCAAGGGCCTGCAGGCCAGCGTGATCAGCACCTCGACGGACGAACCCGACGAACAGGGCTTGCACAAGTGAGGGGCACTGGGCTGAAAAGTGTGCTACATTGTTACGCATGAAATCGCACCTGGCACTACTGCTTCTACGCTCACACGGGCGGGTACGGTAGCGCACGCGATCTTTCCCAACAGGCCCGTTTGCCCACCCGCAGCGGGCCTTTTGCTTTATGCAGCAGGCGTCAAGGGAAGGGCAAGGGGCCACCATCTTGACCGACAGGAGTGAAACATGACCGACAAACTGATCATTTTCGATACCACCTTGCGCGATGGCGAGCAGTCGCCCGGCGCGTCCATGACCCGCGACGAAAAGTTGCGCATCGCGCGTCAACTTGAGCGGTTGAAGGTGGATGTGATCGAGGCCGGTTTCGCCGCCAGCTCCAACGGGGACTTCGAGGCGGTGAAGTCGATCGCGCAGGCCATCAAGGACTCCACGGTGTGCTCGCTTTCACGCGCCAACGACCGTGACATTGCCCGTGCGGCCGAGGCCTTGAAGGGGGCGAACAGCGCTCGCATTCACACCTTCATCGCCACGTCACCTCTGCACATGGAGAAGAAGCTGCGCATGACACCCGACCAGGTGCTGGAGCAGGCGGTGCAAGCCGTGCGCTATGCGCGCAATCTCGTCGGCGATATCGAGTTCAGTCCCGAAGACGGGTACCGAAGCGAGATGGATTTTCTCTGCCGCATCCTCGAGGCGGTGATCAAGGAAGGCGCCACCACCATCAACGTGCCCGACACGGTGGGTTACGCGGTGCCCGAGTTGTATGGTGAATTCATCCGAACCTTGCGCGAACGCATTCCCAACAGCGACAAGGCCATCTGGTCGGTGCATTGTCACAACGACCTGGGCATGGCCGTGGCCAACTCGCTGGCCGGTGTGAAGATCGGTGGCGCGCGCCAGGTGGAGTGCACCATCAACGGGCTGGGTGAACGCGCGGGCAACTGCTCGCTCGAAGAAATCGTCATGGCGGTCAAAACGCGCAAGGATTACTTCGGCCTGGACCTGGGCATCGACACCCACCACATCGTGGCGGCGAGTCGCATGGTCAGCCAGACCACGGGCTTTGTGGTGCAGCCCAACAAGGCGGTGGTGGGGGCCAATGCCTTCGCCCATGCCTCGGGCATTCACCAGGATGGTGTGCTCAAGGCACGCGATACCTACGAGATCATGCGGGCCGAAGATGTGGGCTGGTCAGCCAACAAGATCGTGCTGGGCAAACTCAGCGGGCGCAACGCCTTCAAGCAACGCCTGCAGGACCTGGGCGTTCAGCTCGACAGTGAGTCGGAAGTCAACGCCGCCTTCACGCGCTTCAAGGAATTGGCCGACCGCAAGAGTGAAATTTTTGATGAGGACATCCTGGCCCTGGTGAGTCAGGACACGGTGGCTGAAGAGGGCGACCAGTTCAGCTTTGTGTCGCTGTCCCAGCACAGCGAAACCGGCGAGCGGCCCCACGCCTCCATTGTCATTCTCGACAAGGGACAGGAAGTGCGTGCCGAGTCCGATGGCAACGGGCCCGTGGACGCGTCACTCAAAGCCATCGAGCACCACGTCAAGAGCGGTGCCGAGATGGTGCTGTATTCGGTCAACGCCATCAGCGGCTCCACCGAGAGCCAGGGCGAGGTGACCGTGCGCTTGCAAAACAGCGGCCGTGTGGTCAATGGGGTGGGTTCGGACCCCGACATCGTGGTGGCCTCCGCCAAAGCCTACCTGAGTGCACTCAACAAACTGCAAAGCAAAGCCGACCGGGTGGCCGCCCAGGGCTGAACAGCGCCAAGCGGGTCATCATGCGGGAGCGCCTGATCCGGCTGGCTCCTTAAGAAATTCACGCAAGTCTTTGATCTTGCGTGAATTTTTTTTTACAGTTACACTCGCGACAGCTGTTGTCCTCCTGGGGGAGGCGGATGATGTTCACCTTGAGGAATTCGCGCCGATGCGTTCACTGATTGTCACCTTGGGTTTGTCGCTGATGGTTGTGCATGGAGCCACCTGGGCCGCTGCCGACAGCAAATCCCCGAAGTCTCGCACCAAAGTCACGCACGCCGCCAAAGCCAGCCAGATTCGCAAGGCTGCCGCCAAAACCCTGCCTGAGCGTCCCAGTTACGGCCAGCTGGCCGGCCTGCGCGGCTCGGCGGATTCACTGGCCCTGAACTCCAGCGTGGCCTATGTGATTGACCAGGACACCAACGAGGTGCTGGTCAGCAAGAACGACGACGCCGTGCTTCCCATTGCCTCCATCACCAAGCTCATGACCGGCCTGCTGGTCAGCGAAGCCAATCTGGATCTCGACGAGCACATCACCATCAGCCAGGACGATGTCGACACCGAAAAGGGCAGCAGTTCCCGTCTGAAGGTCGGCACCACACTCACGCGCGGTGAGTTGATGCACCTGGCCCTGATGTCCAGCGAAAATCGCGCCGCGCATGCCCTGGGTCGCACCTACCCGGGCGGTCTGTCGGCGTTCGTCAATCTGATGAACGCCAAGGCCGTCCAGTTGGGCATGCGTGACACGCGTTACGTGGAGCCCACCGGGCTGTCCAGCAAAAACCAATCCAGCGCTAAGGACCTGGCCACCCTGGTGGCTGCGGCCTACCAGGACTCGCTCTTGCGCGAGTTCTCCACCTCTGCCAGCCATGTGGTCGAAGTGGGTCGTCAGTCCTTGCGCTACAACACCACCAACCGCCTGGTCAAAAACCCCAACTGGGACATCGGTCTGCAAAAGACCGGTTACATCTCTGAGGCTGGCCGCTGCCTGGTGATGCAGGCTCGCGTGGCGGGTCGCAAACTCATCATGGTGTTCCTGGATTCAGCGGGCAAGGTGGGGCGTATTGCCGACGCCGAGCGCGTGCGTCGCTGGGTGGAAGTGAACCACGCCGGTCGCGCTGGCGTGCCCCATACCTGATTCAGGTTTCCCGGTAGCCCAGCGCGGTTGAAATCTTGCGGGCGGTGTCCTGCAACTTGGGCAACCACTCTTCGTCCAGACGGTCCGCGGGGGCTGAAATCGACAGTCCCGCCACCAGACGGCTCTGGTCGTCGTAAATGCCTGCAGCCATGCAGCGCACCCCTAACTCCAGTTCCTCGTTATCTCGCGCCACGCCGTATTGCCGGGCTTTGGAGAGTTCACGCTCGAGCACGGGCAGTTGGGTGATGCTGTTGCGGGTGTGGCCGGCCAGCCCGGTGCGGGTGGCATAGGCACGCAAACGCGGGGCGTCCTCGGCCGCCAGGAACAATTTGCCCACCGAGGTCAGATGCAACGGGGCCCGCCCACCAATGGCACGCACCACCTGCATGCCCGAGCGCTCACTGTAGGCCCGCTCGATGTAGATGATCTCGTCACCCTGCCGCACGCTGAGGTTGACGGGTTGCTGGATGAGTTTGTGCAGATCGCGCATCGGCTCCAGGGCCGCATCGCGCACGTTCAGTCGGGCCTTCACCAGGTTGCCGAGCTCGAGCAAACGCATGCCCAGGCGGTAACTGCCGGCCTGGGGCCGGTCAATGAAGCGGCCCAGGGTCAGGTCGTTGAGGATACGGTGCGCCGTGGACGGGTGCAGCCCGGTTTTCTCGCTGATTTCCTTCAGGCTCACAGCCTCTTCGCGTGAAGCCAGCACGTCAATCAGGGTGAACATGCGCTCGATCACCTGGATCGAGGGGGTGGTGGGCTTGGGAGAATCTTTGCTGCGCATGCCGGAATTTTACTTTGTGAAATCGCCTGGCGCCATCCAAACTTCGTTCTGCAGGATTTCGTGGGGCACAAAACCGGACTTGTAATTCATTTTGTCACTGGCCTGTATCCAGTATCCCAGGTAGACATGTGGCAGGCCCAGCTGTCGCGCTTGCTGGATTTGCCACATGACGGCGTAGGTGCCATAGCTGGCCCCGGGCTCGGGGTCATAGAAGGTGTAGACCGCTGACAGGCCATCATTCAGGACGTCCAGGATCGACACCATCTTGAGTGCGCCAGGCTGGTTGCCGATGTCGGGGGCCCTGAACTCCACCAAGCGAGAGTTGACCCGGCTTTGCAGCAAAAACTGGGTGTACTGGTCGATGCTGTCGTGGTCCATACCGCCGCCTGCGTGCCGCCCGGTCTGGTAGCGCAGGTACAACTGGTAATGCTCGGGCGAATAATTCAGGCGGGTGACGCGTGCCTGCAGTTCGCCGTGCTTGAGCACAGCGCGGCGCTGGCTTCGGGTGGGGCGATGTTCGGCAGCCAGCACACGCAAGGGCACACAGGCGCGGCAGCCGTCGCAGTAGGGACGGTAGGTGAACATGCCGCTGCGGCGAAACCCCTTGGCCACCAGATCGGAGTAGGTGTCGTTCTGAATCAGGTGACTGGGCGTTGCCACCTGCGAGCGAGCCTGCCGGTCTGCGAGGTAGCTGCAGGGGTAGGGTGCAGTGGCGTAGAATTGCAGGGTCTGGAGCGGCAGGTCTTTGAGGTGCGTCACGTCAGGCAGCAGGTCAGGGGAAAGAGGGCGAAGACAGCAACGCGTTCCAGTATACGGGGTCGAATTGCCAGGCGGGCGCGGGTCGTTGCCGGGCCGACTGCACGCGCATTAGAAACTCGGTCACCGGCGTCGGACAGGCCCCCATCCGGGCCAGGTGCGGTGTTTGCTGTTGGCAATCAATCCAGCCGATCCCATGGTGACGTGCCCAGGCGACCAGGGCGGCCAGCGCAATCTTGGAGGCATCCGTGCGGTGCGCAAACATCGATTCCCCATACAAGGCCTGACCCAGATTGACCAGGTACAGGCCCCCCACCAGCTCCCCGTCCACCCAGGTCTCCACGCTGTGGGCGTGACCTTCTCGGTGCAGGTCCTGGTAGGCGCGCACCACCTCGGGCAAGATCCAGGTGCCCGTCTGACCCTGACGGGGCGTGCTGGCGCAGGCCTGGATCACACGGTCAAACTGGCTGTCCACGCGGATCTCGCAGTGGGCATCGGCCCGAAAATGCTGCAGGGTCTTGCGCAAGGAGCGGTGCAGGCGAAAGGCGTCGGTGGCCAGCACCATGCGCGGCTGGGTACACCACCACAGCACCGGCTGTCCCTGGCTGAACCAGGGAAAGGTGCCCTGGGCATAGGCCTGCTTCAGTCGGTGAACCGTCAAGCCCCCACCGGCGGCCAGCAATCCAGGCGCAGGGGTGTCCTCGCCCCAGGCGAGCAGGGGGGAAGGCAGGGGATCATCATCGTCCAGCCAGGGCAGGGCGGGCAGGGGAGGGGTGGTCATGTCAGGTGGATAATTATGGGCTGACCGGCCCATGAGCATCAACATGACCCCTGAACCCAACGCCTGTGTATTGATGGATCGCCCCACCACGGACGTGGTGCGCCTGACCTTGAACCGGCCGGACAACTTCAATGCACTGTCTTCCGAGATGATGGCCGCCCTGTCCGATGCCCTGAAGCAGGTGGCGGCTGATCCCGCGTGCCGAGTCGTTGTGCTGGCGGCCAGCGGTCGTGCGTTCAGCGCCGGTCATGACTTGCGCGAGATGCGCAGCCAGCCTGAGCTGTCCTTCTACCAGGACCTGTTTGCCCAATGTTCGCGCATGATGCTGCAACTCCAGCAACTGCCTCAGCCGGTGATTGCGCAGGTGCAGGGCATCGCCACTGCGGCGGGCTGTCAGCTTGTGAGCATGTGTGACCTGGCGGTGGCGGCGGACACGGCCCGCTTTGCAGTGTCCGGCATTCACTACGGCTTGTTCTGCTCCACTCCCAGCGTGGGCTTGTCGCGCAACGTGGCCCGAAAGCGCGCCATGGAGATGCTGCTCACGGGAGACTTTGTCGACGCAGCCACGGCGGTGCAGGAGGGCCTGCTCAACCATGCGGTGCCGGCGGATCAGCTCGAGGCCAAGGTGCTGGAGTTGTGCCGCAAAATCAGCGAAAAGCCCGCGGTCGCGGTGCGCCTGGGCAAGGCGCTCTTTTATCAACAACTCGAGATGGGCATCGCGGCGGCCTACCAGCTCGCGGGACAGACCATGGCCTGCAACATGATGGATGGCGATGCACAGGAAGGCTTCCAGGCCTTCCTGGACAAGCGAACGCCCGGCTGGAAAACATGACCCCACGTTCCCATTTGATGGATGCGTTGCGCATCGCGTCGGCGCATCTGATCGTGCTGCACCACCTGGTGTCGTACGGCCCCTTGGGTCAGACCCTGGAGCAGGTGTGGCCCGCGTTGTTTCAACTGCTTTACGATGACGGCCGCTTTGCCACCCAGGTGTTCCTGGTGATGTCGGGCTATCTGTCGGCGCTGGCGTTGATGAAGCCCCGACACCCGTCGATTGTTCGCAGCGTCTGGAAGCGCTACGCGCGCCTCATGCCCCCTTACTTGTTGGCCATCCTGTTGGCGGCCCTGGTCGTGACCTGCCTGCGCCCCTGGATCAACCAGGACTGGCTGACGGAACCGCCCAGCCTCCAGCAGTGGCTCTCGCATGCCTTGCTGATTCAGGACGTGATCGACCAACCTGCGATGACGCTGGGGGCCTGGTACGTGGCCATCGATTTCCAGTTGTTTGTTTTGCTCAATGGGCTGGTCTGGTGTCTGTTGCGGCTGGGCTTCAAACACGGCAGCATCCTGATTTCGCTGGCGCTGTTGTGCCTGGCGTCCCAGTGGTTTTTCAACCGCAACCCGGACGCAGACATGTGGGCCGTGTATTTCTTCGAGTCTTATGGCCTGGGCGCTGTGCTGGCCTGGACCCTGCATGCACCCCGTGCCAGCATCCCGGCGCGCGGGGTGTTGATGCTGTGCATGTGCAGTGCAGTGGTGGCCGGGCTGATGTTTCCCCGGCCGCGCTTGTTGATCTCAGTGGCTGTGTGCGCTGTCTTGTGGTGGGGTGTCCACCGCTGGCAGCCGCCAGCGGCACTCTCGCGCTGGTTGCAACGCCAGAGCGATGGGTCCTATTCGCTGTTTCTGACGCACTTCGTGCCGCTGGTGATCGCCAATGCGCTCTGGATGGTGGCCGGAGGACAGTCCGCCATCATGGGCTTGATGGTGTTGCTCCTCACCTGGGGCGTGTCCCTGTGGTGGTCCAGGGTCTTTCACCAGTCGGTGGACGCCCTCCTCGCCAAGGCCTGGCGACACTGAGGTGGGCTGCGAACCCGTTGGCGTGTATGCTCACGGAGCTTTCAGGGGCGTCAACCGCGACATGTCAGGCGTGGGGGCGGCCAGATCCTGTGACCGTGTGTTGCCCGATGCCTGAGCGCGAGGGCAGGAGAAGCTTGTGAACTCTTTGTATTCCCGCCGGGCCTGGCTGGCTCGCACCTGGCCCTGGCTTGTAACGGCGGCCGGCACGCTTGCGGGCGCATCGTCCGCGATGGCAGCCACCCCCTTGCGCGCTTCATCACCCGCCGTGCCCGACGACTGGCATGCGCGCATGTGGACAGTGTTCAAGGACACCCTGGAAGCGGGCACGGCTGCCGACTTCCAGGTACAGATCCACCTCAATGCCTCGCTCTTCAAGCAGGGAACCGAACCTGCCGCCATGGCCCGCGGCAACCTGGAACTGGCCACGGTCTCTGCCTTTGACATCGCCAAGGTGGTGCCAGAGTTTTCCATTTTCACGGCCGGGTATGTGGTGCGCGATCCAGCGCACCAACAGAAAATTTTCGACGGGCCCATCGGAGCCGAGATGTTCCAGAAAGTCTCGGACAAGATGGACATCACCGTGTTGTCCACGCTCTACTTGGGGACGCGCCAGCTCAACTTGCGCGAGGCGCGCCCGGTGCGAACCCCGGCCGACCTCAAAGGCGTCAAGTTGCGCATGCCGGGCACCAAGGAATGGTTGTTTTTGGGGCAGGCCCTGGGGGCGACGGCCACACCGCTGGCGTTTGGCGAGGTGTACCTGGGTCTCAAGACCGGCACCATCGATGCCCAGGACAACCCGCTGCCCACCGTGCGAGCGGCCAAGTTCCACGAGGTCACGCAACAACTGGTGCTGACCGGGCATCTGGTCGATGGCCTGTTCCTGGCCGTGTCCAACAAGGTATGGAAGGCCCTCACCCCTGCGCAGCAACAGCGCATGCGGCAAGCGGCCCAGGCCGCGGCTCGCTACAACAACGACAACCGGCTGAAGGAGGAAGCGCAGTTGGTGGACTACTTCCGTCAACAGGGCCTGCAGATCCAGACGCCCGATGTGCCAGCATTTCGCGCCGCTGTGCAGCAGACCTATCTGCAATCGGAGTATGCGCGGGTGTGGCCGCCGGGTCTGCTCGAGCGCCTCAACGCGGTACGCTGAGGCCAGGGCATGTGGCGACCCGTTGTCAAACACGGCGCCAGCGCCGCGCAGGCGCTGGGTGGTGCTTTATTCGTGGCGCTTTTCGGCGTGTTCGTGTTGCAGGTGGTGTCACGATTCGTGTTCGATCGCCCCTTGCCCTGGACCGATGAGTTGGCCGTGGTGCTTTACGTCTGGATCATCCTGTGGGCCTGTGCCACGATGGTGCCCACCCGCGAGCACGTGATGTTTGACCTGGTTTGGCAAGCCGCCTCGCCGCGCACACGACGCGTCATGGCGATGGCGGGGCATCTGTTGCTGGGGGGGCTGTCCCTCTGGGCCTTGCCCGCTTGCTGGGACTACGTGTCCTTCATGTCGCGCGAGGCCACGCCCGTGCTCGACATTCCATTCAGCCTGGTGTTTCTGCCCTTTGTGCTGTTGCTGGTCTCCCTGGTCATCCGCTCGGCGTGGGGGCTGAAGCAGGCCTGGCAGGGCAACGGTTTGCACGACGCCCTCGGGCCGGGAGATCAAGCATGAGCCAAGCGCTCTGGGGAATGGCGGGCGTATTGCTCGCGGGCTTGTTGCTGAGGCTGCCCATTGGCTTTGCCATGATCGCCGCCGGCATCGCCTATCTGGGCGTGTCGGGCCAGGACCTGGGCCTGGCCGCCGAGCAAATCGGCAATGGCCTGTACCAGAGCTATGTGTTGCTGGCGGTGCCGCTCTTTGTGTTCGCGGCCCAGTTGATGAACGCCGGCACGGTGAGTGAGCGGCTGTTCGATTTCTGTCGGGTGCTCGTGGGCCGCTTGCGTGGGGGCTTGGCCCAGGTGGACATTCTGGTGAGTGTGATTTTTTCCGGCATGAGCGGCAGCGCCATTGCCGATGCTGCTGGCCCGGGGCTGGTCACTCTCAAGCAGATGATGCACCAGCCCGGCTACACGCGCGGGTTCGCCGGGGCGGTGGTGGTGGCCAGTGCCACGCTCGGCCCGGTGATTCCGCCGTCCATTCCGATGATCATCTATGCCCTGGTCTCCGGTGCATCGGTGGGCGCCTTGTTCATCGGCGGGCTGATGCCCGGTGTACTCATGGCCTTGTCCATGATGGCGGTGGTGCAGTTCATCGCCGTGAAGCGGAACATGCCGCGTGAAGACGCCATCCCGTGGCGTCAATGGCCGGCCATCCTGTGGCGGGGCGCACTCCCACTGACCTTGCCGGTGGTGCTGCTGGGCGGTATTTACAGCGGTGCCTTCACGCCTACCGAGGCCGCTGCCGTGGCAGCGCTGCATGCGCTGCTGCTGGCCGGGGTGGTCTACCGGGCCTTGTCCTGGCGCCGCTTGTGGGAGGTGGTGCAGGAGTCCACCCGGGCCAGCGCCGTGATCACCATCATCCTGGCCGGTTCATTGCTGCTCAACTATGCCTTCACCGCCGAGGGCGTGCCCCAGTCGGTGGCGCAGTGGGTGGACAGCATGCATCTGCAGCCGGTGGCTTTTCTGCTGATGACCAACCTGCTGTTTCTGGTGCTGGGTTGCTTTCTGGATGTCTCGGTGCTCTTGCTGGTGTTTGTGCCCATGCTGTTGCCCTCGGTGCGGGCGCTGGGCATCGACCTGGTGCACTTTGGGGTGCTGGTGGTGCTCAACATGATGATCGGCCTGATTCACCCGCCGTTTGGCATGTTGCTGTTCGTGACCAAGGCCCTCACCGGTATCCCCATTGGCGAGATGATGCGCGAGGGCTGGATGTTCCTCGTCATGCTGGTGACCTTGCTGCTGGCCATGACCGTGTTCCCCCAGATCGTGCTCTGGTTGCCGCACGCCATGGGCTACGTCACCCGCTGAACGGATTCAGTCGGCGCGGGCGCCAGAATCCTTCACCGCCTTGCTCCACCGGGGCAATTCACTGCGAATGTAGGCGGCGTAATCAGCCGACGATCCCCCCAAGGGGTCTGCGCCCTGCAACGCCAGCTTGGCGCGCACGTCCGGATGCGCCAGGGCTTTGTTCAGTTCCGTGTTCAGACGCTGCACGATGTCGGGTGACGTGGCTGCCGGCACCACCACCCCTTGCCAGGCCGCGGCATCGAACCCGTTCATGCCGGATTCATGCAGGGTCGGCAAATCGGGCAGCACCGACGAGCGTTTCAGGCTGGACACGGCGAGCGCACGCAAACGGCCATCGCGCACATAGGGCAACACGGTGTTCATGGTGTCAATCATGAATTGCGTTTGCCCTGCTGACAGATCCACCAGGGCGGGTGCGCTGCCTTTGTAGGGCACGTGCTGGGTTTGCAAGCCCAGCTGCGCCGACATCATGGCGCTGGCCAGATGGGTGATGGTGCCCGTACCAGATGATCCATAGTTGAGTTGCCCCGGGCGGCTGCGCGCGTAGTCAATGAAGTCTTTGGCGCTGCGAACCGGCAGGGCGGGGTGCGTCACCAGCACCATGGGCACGGCGGCGGTCAGTGCCACCGGGGCAAAATCTTTCACCGGGTCGTAGTTGACCTTGCCATACAGGGCCGGTCCGATGACGATGGCCGAGGTGTTGTAGAACAAGGTATAGCCATCAGCCGGCGCATTGGCCGCCATCTCGGCGGCGATGTTGCCGCCTGCACCGGGTTTGTTGTCAATCAGCACCGGCTGTCCGATTTGCTCGGAAAGCCGCTGGGCAATCACGCGCGACACCAGATCGGTGGGGCCCCCGGGCGGGAACGCGACGATCATCCGGATGGGTTTGGCAGGCCAGGCCGGTGACTGGGCCTGTGCCGTTGTCGTCACGGCGCACAGCGCACTCAGCAGCACAGCAAACCAGGCGCGACGGCGGGGGGTTGAGACGAGGTGCATGCGGTTCTCCTGCAGTGCAGTCATGGGTGGGGGTCAGCCAGCGATCAAAGTGCCCGATCAGATGTCAGGCGTCAAAACGGTCCAGCACGTGGCCCGGGCCGTGATCGAGGGCGACATAGTCCTGTCCGTCGTGGACCAGCACGCCGTTGACCCACACCCCGTGCACGCCGCGCGACTCGCGCACCATCCGTGTTCCGCCCCCCGGCAGATCCTGCCTGGGCAGGGGCTTGGAAATGCCCACCGTGGCGGGATCGAACAACAACAGATCGGCCGGGGCGCCTTCCACCAGGCGGCCACGCTCAGGAATGCGGAATCGCTGGGCGGGCTCGCTGGTGAGTTTGCGAATACCTTCGGCCAGGCTGAAGTGACCTGTCTCACGCACCCAGTGGGCCAGGAAGTGCAAACCAAAGCCGGCATCGCACATGTAGCTCAGGTGCGCACCGGCGTCGGACAGTGTGACCACGCCCGCGCGGTGCTTGAGCAGTGGCGCCACCCCCTCATCGACGTTCTGGAAGAACTTGCCGACAAAGTGGGTCTGCAGGTTTTCAGCCAGCGCCAGGTCGAAGAAGGCATCCAGCGGGTCCTTGCCCCAGCGTTGCCCCAGGGCCACCATGCTCAGGCCCTCGAGCTCGTGGTGTTCTGGCAATGCCGTCGGACCCACTTCGATGTTGTTCCAGTTGCCCAGGAACAAAATGCCGGAGCGCGGCTGGCGCAGGTTCTCGCGGAAAGTTTGGCGAAAGGCCGGGTCTGCGTAGATGCCGGCCAGATCGTCGGCCTGGGATTGCTTTACCCGGTCAAAGGCCGAGTGGCTCAGCAGCACGTACGGATCGGTCAGGGTGAAGTCGAAGGACAGCGGTTGGCAGCTGGTCAGGATGTACAGCTCATGGCCACGGTCCAGCGCCTGTGCACAGCGGTCATAGTAGGTGAGGCCCAGGCCCGGGTTGGCCTCGTTGTACATGGTCAGCACCGTGGAGATGTAGGCGGGCCGGCCATTGGCTTCGACGATCGACTCCATCATGTCGGGCGTGCCGCGCGGGCCGGTGGCCATCATGAACACCCCTTTGCCGACGTCGCCCAGCACGCCGGTCAGGGCTTTGAGCTCGCGCTCGGTGGCGATGGTGGAGGGCATGGGGCGCCCGCCATAGCCGCTGTGGTTGGGCGAGAAGGACGAGGCCAGTCCGATGGCGCCATCCTGCATCGATTCACGCAGCAAGCGGCACATGGTGTCCAGCTGCTCATCGGTGGGCTCGACCTGCTCGGAGCCGGCATCACCCATCACCGCCGTGCGCAGCACGGAGTGGCCGGCAAACACCGCGGTGTTGAGGTAGGGGCCGGTGCGGCGCAATTGCTGCAGGTAGTCCGAGAAGCTCTCGAAATCCCACCGAATGCCGGTGCGCAAGGCATGGAGATCCATGCCTTCCACCACCGACAGGTTCTTGATCATGGTTTCGCGCAGCGGCGCCGGGCAGGGCGCGATGCCAAAGCCGCAATTGCCCAGCACGGCCGTGGTGACACCCAGGGCGGGTGAGGGCGACAGTGTGCGGTCCCAGGTGACCTGGGCGTCAAAGTGGGTGTGCAAGTCGACAATGCCCGGCATCAGGGTGAGGCCCTTGGCCTCGACCTCCTGATGGGCCTGCGCAGCGACTTGACCGATGGTGGTGATACGGCCCTGGTCGATGGCCACATCGGCGATGCGGGGAGCGCCACCCAGTCCGTCATGGACTTCGGCGCCACGGATGACAAGATCATGCATGGTGTGTTTCTCCAACGGTCGGCACGACAGGGCCCACACGGTGCCCGGTTGGCACCGCACTATTGTGAGGGGGTTCGGCGCAACACCTGGCCCGCGCGTGTAGCGCAGTGGACACCTTGCTGCCAAGTGACTTCACCGTTGACCAGCACCCACTCGATGCCTGCGGCGGCTTGTTGCGGCGCGTCATAGGTGGCGCGGTCGGCCACCTGGCTGGCGTTGAACACCACCACGTCTGCGGCAAAGCCCTCGGCGAGCTGACCGCGGCCTGCCAGGCCAAAGGTACGGGCGGTCAGGCCCGTCATTTTCCAGACGGCCGTTTCCAGCGGGAACAACCCCAGGTCCCGGCTGTAGTGTCCCAGCACGCGGGGGAATGTGCCCCACAAGCGCGGATGCGGGTGGTCACCCAGCGGAATACCGTCCGAACCCACCATGGTGTCGTCAAACGCCAGGATGCGTTGCACATCTTCCTCGGCCATTAAAAAATAAATGGCACTGCCCGGTTGCAGGCGGCGTGCTGCCTCGACCAGGGGAACCTGCCAGTCAGCCGCAATGTCGTGCAAAAAACGCCCCGCGCATTCAGGATGCTGTTCACTCGACGCAATCAGCACCCGCCCACCCAGCATGGCCGGGTCCGCGTGGATCATGGTGGAGCTGGCGTCGTAGGGGTAGCAGTCGAGCCCCACGCACTGATGGCGCATGTGGTGGCGTATCAGGGGCAAGGTCACGCGGGAGCGTCCTGCGTTGTGCTGACCACGAATCTTGTGGTGCGAGACCACCACGGGCACATCAAGCGTGCGGCCGATTTCGAAGGTTTCGTGCAACGAGGACAGGATGTCATCGCCCTCGTCACGCATGTGGGTGGTGTAGAGGGCCTGGCGGGCGGACAGAGGGCGGCCCACTTCAATCAGCTCGGCCATGGGCGCTTGGCGGGCCGGGGGGTAGAACGTGCCGCTGGACATGCCGATGGCACCAGCCTCCAACGCTTCTTCCAGCATGTGCTGCATGCGGGTGATTTCGTCGGGTGTGGCAGCGCGGTCCAAGGATGACATGGCACACGCGCGCAAACTGGTATGGCCGACCAGGGCGGCCATGTTGACGGCAGCGGGTTGTGCGCGCAGGGATTGCAGGTAGTCGGCAAAGCGCGTCTGGCGTTGTCCTTCGGGCACCTCGATCAAATCCAGCGGCATGGGCAACGGTCCCCGCGGGGGCAGGGGGGCCGCGCTGACCCCGCAATTGCCGGTGATGACCGTGGTCACACCTTGCGACACCTTGAAATCCATGTCCGGTCGCTGGCGCAGAGCCTGGTCGTCATGGGTGTGGGCGTCAATGAAACCTGGCGCCACGATGCAGCCGCTGGCGTCGATGGTGCGTGCGGCCTGGTGTTGCGCGAGATGTCCGATCGCGCTGATACGGCCGTTGCGCACCGCGACATCCGCCTGGCGTCGCGGGGCACGGGACCCGTCGATCACGGTGCCGCCCACAATCAACAAGTCGTGCTGGTGGTCTAGGTTCATGAGTCAATGATGAAAGACAAGCGACGCAAGGGTGTGGTGTGGTGTGGTGGACGGTGACACGGGGCAGGGCCCGTGGAACGCCAGCCCCGGGTCATTTAACCCGAGACGGCTTGCAGGCCCTGTGTGACACGCCGCAAAAACCCGGGCAAATGCGCCGAGTCGATCCAGCGCACCACCACCACCGCCTCGTGTTCGGGTTCCACCCAGACATAGTTCCCCCCCGCACCCACCATGAACACACTGCGCTCGGACGCGCCAGGAAAATGTTCACAGCCTGGATTGAGCCAGGTGAGCATGCCGTAAAAGGGCGCCAGAGCGCCCGGTTGTCCCATGCGATCAATCCAGCTGGCCGGAATGAGTTGTTCCACCGAGCCGTTGCGTCGCACCGCACCCCGATCCAGCAGCAACTGGCCCAGACGCGCCTGGTCCAGCGCCGAGATGGCCACCCCGCCGCCCCAGTGCGATCCACCCGGCACCGACTGCACCCGCTGTGCCGCCCGGCCATCCCGGGCGGGCAGGTCCACCCAGGACTGGTCGTAACCCACCCAGTCGATGTCGGGCGAGCAGCCCAAGGGATCCAGCACATGTTCACGAAATACCTGCGGCAGCGGGCGACCGAACAGGTGCAGCAACGCCAGCGAGAGCTGGTTGATTCGCACGTCGTTGTATTCCCAGTAGGTGCCGGGGGCTTGCAGCGGACGCGCAGACCCCTTCACCCCGGTGACGGGTTTGGGGTCATGGGCCACCTGACGATAGCGGTCCACCAGGTCTTCCAGCCCCAGACAGTTGCCCTCCCATTCGCTCACCTGGGTGAGCAGGTGCATCCAGGTGATGGGGCGGTTGTGCGGACTGTCAAAGCCAATGCCGGGCAGGCGCGCCACCACGGGTTCGTCGGCATCAGGCAGCAGACCTTGCTGCTGTGCCACACCGGCAAGCAAGGCGAGATAGGTCTTGGCGACACTGAAAGTCAGGTCGGCTCGGGCGGGTTCACCCCATTGCGACAGCACGTCGCCGCGCCGCGTGATCACGCCGCTCACGCCGCCCCGGGCCCGGACGGGTCCGAACAACCGGTTCCACGGCGGGGGGTCTTCATGGTGCACGCCCCAACGCTCGGGTTCGGCGTGGGGATCACGGGTCCACTTCACCTCATGCGATTGGGCATGGGCAATGGCGTCAGCAAAAAGGGAGGAAGAGTCGCTCATAGTGCAGGGACTGTGCCGCGTTTGCGGAATAATCATTGTCAAACCGGAGACCCGATTTGACTGCCATCGCCACTGTAACGCCAACCCTTGCACACCTGCCGGCCCTGTACCGCTGCATGGCCCGTATCCGTGCCTTTGAAAACGCTGCCGAAGTCCTGAGCCAGGGCGGCGTCAGTGCCTACAACAAGACCGCCGACGGCTCTGCCAAAGTACGCGGTCCTTTGCACCTGTCGACGGGGCAGGAGGCGGTTCCTGCCGGCGTGTGCGCACACCTGACGCCGGGTGACTACCTCACCTCCACCCACCGCGGCCACGGCCACACCCTGGCCAAAGGGGCGGACCTCGGTCGCATGATGAGCGAGTTGTACGGCAAGGCCACCGGCTTCAATGGCGGCAAGGGCGGTTCCATGCACATCGCTGATTTTTCGGTGGGCATGCTCGGCGCCAATGGGGTGGTGGCGGCCGGTCTGCCCATCGCCGTGGGCGCAGCGCACGCGCAAAAGCTGCAAGGTCGCCCCGACATCACCGTCTGCTTCTTTGGGGATGGTGCCATCAACCGCGGGCCGTTTCTCGAATCACTCAACTGGGCCTGTGTGCATCAACTGCCGGTGCTGTTCGTGTGTGAGGACAACCGATGGAGTGCCACCACGGCCAGTGGCCCGATGGTGGCGGGGCCCGGCGCTGCGGCGCGTGCCGCCAGCCTGGGTTTGCAGGCTGTGCAGGTGGATGGCAATGATGTGATGGCGGTATTCCAGCAGGCGGGCGAACTGGTCCACCAGATTCGCTCGGGGGGTGGGCCACGCCTGTTGCATGCGCACACGTACCGCGTGAAGGGACATGTGTCCGTGGATATGGCGGCTTACCGTGACCCGGCCGAACTGGAGGCTGCGCTGAAGACCGACCCGATGCGACGGGCCCGCGAGGCCTTCGCGGCTGCGGGCGGTGAGGCTGCGCAACTGGACCGCATCCAGGCCGAGGCCGACGCCGAGGTGGCCCAGTCGATGCGCGATGCCGATGCTGCGCCCTGGCCCGACCCGGCCGCGGCTTACACCGACATCCAAACCACCGGAGAAGGACAATGGTTTTGAACCGCCAACGCATGAGTTACAGCCAGGCTGCGGTGGCAGCCCTGCAGGCCGAGATGGCAGCCGACCCCCGTGTGGTGGTGGTGGGCGAGGACGTCGGTCGCGGCGGCATCTTTGGTCAATACAAGGGCTTGCAGGAACAGTTCGGGGCGACACGCGTGATTGACACCCCCATCAGCGAGGCAGCCATCATGGGCAGCGGCGTGGGCATGGCGCTGGCTGGCATGAAGCCCGTGGTGGAAATGCGTGTGGTCGACTTCGCGCTGTGCGGGTTGGATGAAATCGTCAACCAGGCCGCCAAGAACCGCTACATGTTTGGCGGACAGGGCCGTGTGCCGCTCGTCGCCCGCATGCCCATTGGCATCTGGGACGCCTCTGCCGCGCAGCACTCCCAGTCGCTCGAGGCCTGGTTCGCCCACTTGCCGGGACTGGTGGTGGTGTGTCCGTCATCGCCGCAGGACAACTACAGCCTGCTGCGAGCTTCCCTGCACTGTGGCGACCCGGTGGTTTACATGGAACACAAGACGCTGTGGGGAGCCGAGGAAGATGTCGACACATCCTTGCAGGTGCCACTGGGACAGGCCGCGCATCTGCGTGAGGGCCGTCACCTCACGATGGTGAGCTGGAGCCGGCAGGTCCAGGTGTGCCGTCAGGCCTGTGAGGTGCTGGCGAAAGAGGGCATCGAGGTCGATCTGTTGGATCTGCGCACCCTGTGGCCGTGGGATCGTCAGGCAGTGCTCGAGTCGTGCGCGCGCACGGGCCATTTGTTGGTGGCGCATGAGGCCATCCAGGTGGCGGGCTTTGGCGCCGAAATCGCCGCCACTGTGGCCGAAACACTGGGCATCCCCGTGCGTCGACTGGGCGCGCCTCGCATTCCGGTGGGCTATGCGCCGGTGCTGGAGGCGCAGGCGCGTGTCACGGTCGACGCCACGGCACAGGCGGCCCGGCAACTGCTCAAGCGCTGAAGGGCCGCCCCCGCGGGCGACAGCGCGGGTCCTGCCTGCAAAGATGGCCGGTGGCTCGGGCAGCGCAGTGCGGTGCGTGTCGTCGGTCTGCGAGTCGGCCTTGATCCCCGTCAACTCGGTCGCCAGGCCGTCAAGGGTAAACCCCTAGCGTGCCATGTGCAGGCCTGCAGAGAATCTTATGCAATGTCTTTCATAGAGGGCTTCATCAGGGGGCCCGCATAGGAGTGCACGATGCAAAAAGTCCTACACATCAACGCCGACAAGTGCACCGGGTGCTTGCAGTGCGAGATGGCCTGTTCTTTCGAGAACTACGGCGTCTTTGCCACCGCCAAGTCCCGCATCAAGGTGTTCGATTTCCATGACACGGGCAAGAAGGTGCCTTACACCTGTACCCAGTGTGATGAAGCCTGGTGTTTGCATGCCTGTCCGGTGGAGGCCATCACACTGGACAAGGCCACCGGTGCCAAGGTGGTGAGCGAGAGCACCTGTGTGGGCTGCAAGGTGTGCACCATTGCCTGCCCGTTCGGCACGGTGAACTATGTGCAGGAAACCGGCAAGGTGCAAAAGTGCGACCTCTGTGGCGGCGATCCAGCCTGTGCCACGGCGTGTCCCACGGGCGCCATCACCTACATCGACGCGAATTGGACCGGTCTGGATCGCATGAAGCAATGGGCCGACAAGCTGGGCAACACGCCCGCTGCCGCCTGAGACCGAACCCCACAGGAGATACGACTATGGCATGGGCTGGAAAAATCCTTCGCGTCAACCTCACCCAGGGAACTGTCACCACCGAACCGCTCAACCGCGACTGGGCGCGCGAGTATGTCGGCTCACGCGGGCTGGGGTCCAAGTACCTCATCAGCGAGATCGACCCCCAGGTCGATCCGCTCTCGCCGGACAACAAGATCATCTGGGCCACGGGCCCCTTGACCGGCACCATGGCGTCCACGGGTGGACGCTACACCGTCATCACCAAAGGCCCGCTGACGGGTGCCATTGCTTGCTCGAACTCGGGTGGCTACTGGGGCGCCGAGCTCAAGATGGCTGGCTGGGACATGGTGATCTTCGAGGGCAAGTCGCCCAAGCCCGTGTACCTGTGCATCCAGAACGACGTGGCCGAACTGCGTGACGCCTCCCACCTGTGGGGCCAGAGCGTGTGGCACACCGAAGAAGCCATCAAGAAATCCCTGCAGGACCCGCTGGTGCGCGTGTCGTGTATCGGCAAGGCCGGTGAAAACCACGTGCTGTACGCCTCGGTGGTCAACGACCTGCACCGTGCGGCCGGTCGCTCCGGCGTGGGTGCGGTGATGGGCAGCAAGAACCTCAAGGCCATTGCCGTGCGTGGAACCATCGGCGTGGGCAACGTGCGCGACCCCAAGGCGTTCATGCAAGCCGTGGCCGAAAAGAAAAAGATCCTGGCGGACAACGCCGTCACCGGCCAGGGCCTGCCCACCTATGGCACCCAGGTGCTGATGAACGTCATCAACGAAGTGGGCGCCTTGCCCACGCGCAACCACCAGGACGTGCAGTTCGAGGGCGCCAAGGACATCTCCGCTGAAGCCATGGCCACGCCGCGTGAGTCCGATGGCAAGAAGCATCTGGTGACCAACCAGGCCTGCTTTGGCTGCACCATTGCCTGCGGTCGCATCAGCAAGATGGACCAGAACCACTTCACCATCCAGAACAAGCCTCAGTACTGGGGTGCCTCGGGTGGCCTGGAGTATGAAGCTGCCTGGGCGCTGGGAGCCGCCAATGGGGTGAACGACCTCGAGGCCCTCCAGTACGCCAACCTGCTGTGCAACGAAGAGGGCATCGACCCGATCAGCTTTGGGGCCACCGTGGGCGCTGTGATGGAACTCTATGAAATGGGTGTGCTCACCAAGGAACAGATCGGCATCGAGGCCCCGTTTGGTTCTGCGGCTGCACTTGCTTTCCTGGCGGAAGAGACGGTGAATGGCCGTGGCTTTGGCAAGGAAGTGGGCCAGGGTTCCAAGCGCCTGACCGCCAAGTACGGCCACCCGGACCTGAGCATGAGCGTCAAGGGCCAGGAGTTCCCGGCGTATGACGGGCGCGGCATCCAAGGCATCGGCCTGGCTTACGCCACCTCCAACCGGGGGGCCTGCCACCTGCGCGGTTACACCATCGCCTCGGAAGTGTTGGGCATTCCGGTCAAGACCGATCCGCTGGAGCACGAAGGCAAGCCCGAGCTGGTCAAAGCCTTCCAGGATGCCACGGCGGCCTTTGATTCTTCCGGCCTGTGCATCTTCACCACCTTCGCCTGGGGCCTGGCTGATCTGGCACCGCAGCTGCAAGCCGCGTGCGATCAGGCCTACACCACCGAAGAGCTGGAAAAAATCGGGGAACGCATCTGGAACATGGAGCGCGAGTTCAACAACGCCGCCGGCTTCACCGCCAAGGACGACTCGCTGCCCAAACGTCTGCTCACCGAGGCTGCCAAGACCGGCCCGGCCAAGGGCAAGGTCAGCATGCTGCCGCACATGCTGCCCAAGTACTACGAGGTGCGAGGCTGGGACAGCGAAGGCCGTCCCACTGCCGCCACCAAGAAGCGTCTGGGTCTCTGATCGGACGTCGCCATGTTGCACCATGTCATCCTGGGGGCAGGGCCTGCCGGCGTGATTGCGGCCGAGACCCTGCGCCGTCAGTCCCCGCACGACCGCATCACCCTGGTGGGTGATGAGCCTGAGCCACCGTACTCGCGCATGGCGATTCCCTACCTGCTGATGGGCAACATTGGCGAGCCGGGCACGTACCTGCGGCGAGGGACGGAGCACTTCCAGCAACTGCGTATCGAGCAAATTCAGGCCCGCGCCACCTCGGTGCAGGCGGCTGAGCATCGCGTGTTGCTGGACAACGGACAGACCCTCAGTTTTGACCGTCTGCTGATTGCCACGGGCTCCAAACCCGTGCAGCTACCGATACCCGGCATCGACAGTGCAGGCGTGCACACCTGCTGGACGCTGGAAGACGCCCGTGCCATCCAGCAACTCGCCCGCCCGGGCGCGCGCGTGTTGCAAATGGGCGCGGGCTTCATCGGTTGCATCATCATGGAGGCGTTGGCTTCCCGGGGTGTGGAATTGACCGTGGTGGAAATGGGTGACCGGATGGTGCCGCGCATGATGGGCCCGGTGGCTGGCGGCATGATCCGAGCCTGGTGCGAGCACAAGGGCGTGCATGTGCGCACCGGAGCGCGCGTGGAAGCCATCGTGCCGGGTGAAGTCGGACAACCCCTGTCGGTGCGCTTGTCCACCGGCGAGAAGATCGTGGCCGACTTGGTCATCAGCGCCACCGGGGTGAAACCTGCCATGCAGTTCCTCCAGGATTCAGGCATCCGCTGTCTGCAGGGTGTTCTCACCGATGAACACTTGCAGACCTCTGTGCCGGGTGTGTACGCGGCGGGCGATTGTGCCGAAGCCTTCGACAAGGTGAGTGGCCGCACCATCGTGAGTGCCATTCAGCCCAACGCGGCCGAGCAGGCCCGCGTGGCCGCGCTCAACATGCTGGGGCAGACCACAGCACTCAAGGGCGTCACGCAGATCAACGTGCTCGACACCCTGGGACTCATCTCGACCAGCTTCGGCCAGTGGCAAGGTGTGCCCGGTGGCCAGCACGTCGAGTTGACCGACAAGGACGCCAGCGGACTGGGGCGCCACCTCAGTCTGCAGTTCGACGGTGACTTGATGGTGGGGTGCAACAGCGTGGGCTGGACCGACCATGTCGGCGTGATGCGGGGTCTGGTGGAAGGTCAGGTCCGGCTGGGTGACTGGAAAGACCGTTTGCTGGATGACCCGACCCAGTTGATGCAAGCCTACCTGGCCTGCGCACAAGGCCAGGGTCAGTGGAGCGGGGCGGCTGACACACGCCGTCGCTGAATGCCGCTATCCTTGGCCGCATGCACATCACGCTCAAGCTTTTTGCCACCCTCACGGACTACCTGCCTGACGCGGCCCGTCGCGACAACCGTGTCGAACTGACGCTGGCCGAGGGCACGACCGTGACGCAAGCGTACGCGCCGTTCGGCCTGCCGGACAAACTGGTGCACCTGGTGCTGGTCAATGGCCGCTACATTGCGCCCGAAGCGCGCGCCAGCCATGCGCTCGTGGAGGACGATGTGCTGGCGATCTGGCCCCCCATCGCCGGGGGGTGAATTCATGCAGTCGAGTTATCCCGCCCGTTTTGAGCGGGACATGGGGTGCGCCGAGCAGGAGTGGCTGGGGTGGCTGCCGGCGGCGATGGGCGATGTCCTGTGGCAACGCGAGGTGGCCTGCGTCACGGCGGTGTTGTCGACCGGTCGTTTGATCATCTCGTGGCAGATCGCCGAACCGCGTGCCATTGCCTTGGTGCGCATTCCGCGGATGCTGGTGCGGTTTGTCTTTGATGACGTGCCGGACGATGAGCGGCATCGGTTCATGAAGCGTTTTGACCTGTATATGCAGCGGGGTGGGGGCTGAGCGGAATGCCCTGCCTGCCTGCCCACGGCAGCGCTCTCACTTCGTAAAAAACCCCCGAAACACGGCAATCGCGTGGTCCACATCTTCCTGGCTGATGTCCAGGTGCGTCACCAGCCGCAACCGCGTGTTGCCATTGGCCAGCACCCCGTGCTGCTTCAAATGGGCTGACAGTTCTGCAGCGCGCTCCCGCGTGGGGCCGACCAGGTCCACAAATAGGATGTTCGTTTGCGGTGCCTCAAACTCGATGCCTGGCAAGCCCTGCAACCCGCGCGCCAGGCGTTGCATGCGTGCGTGGTCTTCGTACAACCGGTGCACGTGGTGGTCGAGGGCATGGGTGGCTGCTGCCGCCAGAAAACCGGCTTGCCGCATGCCGCCACCCACCATCTTGCGCCAGCGATGGGCCCTCGCAATGAAGTCACGCGAGCCGCATAACGCCGATCCTGCCGGCGTGCCCAGCCCTTTGCTGAAGCAGACCGACACACTGTCAAAGCACAACGCAATCCGACGGGCCTCGGTCATGGGGTTGCTGCCCGTGGCGGCGGCCTGCGCCACGGCGGCGTTGAACAGGCGTGCACCGTCCAGGTGGGTGGTGAGGCCGCGCTGGTGTGCCAGCGTGCTGGCTTCCACCAGGTATTTCATGGGCAGTACCTTGCCGCCCCAGGTGTTTTCCAGCGCCAGCATGCGGGTGCGGGCAAAGTGCGCATCATCGGGTTTGATGGCGGACTCGATGTCGGCGAGCGCAATGCTGCCATCCGCTTGTTGCAGGAGGGGTTGCGGCTGGACGCTGCCCAGCACGGCAGCGCCTCCCCCCTCCCAGCGGTAGGCATGCGCCATCTGTCCCACGATGAATTCGTCGCCACGCTCGCAATGCGCGACGATGCCACACAGATTGCTTTGGGTTCCGGTGGCCATGAAGAGCGCTGCCTCGAAGCCCAGCAGGTCGGCAATCTTGTCTTGCAGGGCATTGACGCTGGGATCGTCCCCGAACACATCGTCACCCACCTCGGCCTGCATCATGGCGTCGCGCATGGCGCGGGTCGGACGGGTCACGGTGTCGCTGCGCAAATCCACGCAGCGTGTGGGCGTCGAGGTGGCTGGAGTGGGCGAGGGAGAGGAGGTCATGGCAGTCACCAGGTAGACCCCCTAGGTTAACAACATCCTGGCCGCCATGCCATCATCGGGTCATGACCAGAATGCGGGTGTTGCTGGATTCCATCGCCCTGATCGACGCCAGTGCGTGGGATCAGGTGGTGGTATCGGGCTCGCACGGTGGCGCCTCGGCCGCCCAGTTTGTGCTTGACCTGGGACTGGCCCCTGGACGTTGGCCCTTCATCGTGTTCTACAACGATGCGGGAGGGGGCAAGGACCGGGCCGGCATCGTGGCCCTGGACATGCTGGGCGCACAGGGAGTGGCGTGTGCCACCTATTCCCATGACTCAGCCCGCATCGGGGACGCGCAGGATGGGCTGGACCATGGTGTGGTGACCCACGCCAACGTGCAGGCCCAGGCGCTGGGGATCAGCCCGGGGGACACCGTCCACGAGGGGGCCGAGCGGTTGATGTCTCGGACCCGGTCAGCGCCGAGTCGTCCCTGAACCAGTCCTGAACCCGTGCTGAGACAGCCCTCATGGGGTGCCGGGCACGCGCATCAGGGGCACGAAGTGCCGTTACTCGATGCCCAGCAACTCGACGTCGAATTTCAGGGTGGCGTTGGGCGGAATCACACCACCGGCGCCGCGGGCGCCGTAGCCCAGATCGGCCGGGATGATCAGCGTGCGCTGTCCGCCCACCTTCATGCCCTGCACCCCTTCGTCCCAGCCGCGGATGACCATGCCTCCACCCAGGGGGAATTCGAACGGATCGTTGCGGTCGCGGCTGGAGTCGAACTTGGCGCCTTGCTCGCCGTTGTCATACAGCCACCCGGTGTAGTGCACTTGCACATAGCTGCCGGCGGTGGCAGTGTCGCCGCTGCCTTCGACAACGTCCAGGTACTGAAGGCCAGATTCGGTGGTGATCATGAGGGGGTTCCGTTTCAACAAATCAAATCAACGACGCAGTGTAGCAAGCGTTCAACGTCCAACCAGCGAGCGCAGGTCGATCGACAGGCCCATGGCCTGGTAGCCCAACCGGTTGGGGTGGAGCTTGTCACCGGGGCCACCCACGGTGGTGTCATGCACAAACTGCGGCTTCATGCCGCCCGTGTTGGGGTCGAGGATGGCCGGATCGAATTCCACCACACCATCAAACACCCCCGAGCTGCGGATGAACTGGTTCAGGGCCTTGCGCTTCTCGTCCTGCCCGTCGAACCCGTGGGCAGGACTGGTGCTGCCCAGTGCCGAGACAACGGTGGCACCCAGTACCTGGATCGAGGGAATGAGTTGCCGCATGCGCGCCACACCGGTGCGCATGCCCGCGATGACCGCCTCAGCACTTGCGTTGCCGTTCTTGCTGAAGTCATTGGTGCCCTCGAGCCAGATCACTGTGCTCACGCCCGAGAGGCTCAGGATGTCCCGTTCCAGCCGCATCAACGCGGAAGGGCCGCCAGGAAAGGGTTGGGTCGGGCTGTACTGGGCCGGACCCACCACCTGATTGCCACCGATACCCGCGTTGAGCACCACGACTTTCTGGCCGTACTCCCTGTGCAGGCGACGCGACAGCACATCCGGCCAGCGATCGTCTCCATTCATCGTCGAGGCGGTGCCATCGGTGATCGAGTCGCCAAAGCCCACCACCACGCGCGTATCCGCCGGGGCCAGCATGTCCACCGCGTCCAGAAAGAACCACGAGGCGGTGGTGTAGGTGAAGGCGGACTCTTCCTCCCGGTGTCCTTGCGATCCCGTACCCGGTGCCGTGACATACGACGTGGTGAGGGCCTTGGCGTGCCAGGTCATCGGACCACTGGACTCGGGGACATGAAAGCTCACGGCCAGACGTCGACCATCGAGCCAGGGCAGGGTGTCGGGACGAACGAAGGGCAATTCAACCGGATCGCTCCACACGGATTGGCCGGCGGGCACGCTCACCCGGCGCTGGCCGCCGAAACTCACGGGGCGGTTGGTCCCCTTCAACACTTCCGAGCTGCCTTGTTGAACGCCCACGTACACATCGGCAAAGGTGACGGCTTGTGTGCCCAGGGCGTTGGAGAGTCGGATGCGGGTCCGGGGTCCCCACAGATCGGGACGAACCATCAGTCGGAATGACTGGTCGCGCGCGCCGATGGCGGGTTGCGGGAACGCCCCGGTCATGAGCGGTTGCGCCGAGGGGTTCCCGACCGGATAGGGTCCCTGGACCGAACCGATCCAGCTGGTGACCCACTTCATGTCAGTGGCAGCCATCACGATGGCGTGATGCCACAGGAGGAGGCCCAGCAACAGGCCCAGAATGCGTCGCATGAAAGATTCTTTCTGATCGGGATAAGCATGGTGAAACCGGGCAGGGGGACAAGCCATTTGACAAGATCATCCACACGCATTGTGAGGGCGATAGCTCCATCCGAATTGTCTCAAGCGCTACAACCCCCACCCCGGGCTGCCCGCGATACCCTTGCATTGCGCACAACTACCAATGGCCGTCCGTCTTACAAACTGATATGGTTCGGGCGCTGATGGCCTGCCAGGTGGCAAGCTGCAATGGGTAGGGACAACGGCTTAACGATCAAGCCACGAGGAGAAAGACCATGACGTTCTGGAATCGACTGCTGGCACCGGGGGTGCTGGGCGCATTGATGGTGGGCAGCGCGATGGCGCAAAATATTTCCATCGCCACGGGCGGCACGGGCGGTGTCTACTACCCCCTGGGGGGCGGCATGGCGGCCGTCTTGTCCAAGCACGTCTCCGGGTTGCAGGCCACGGCCGAAGTCACCGGTGGTTCGGTCGACAATCTCAAACTCATCGGGACGGGCAAGCCTTACCTCGGCATGGTCATGTCCGATGCGGCGCAAGACGCGCTCAGGGGCGTGGACAAATTCAATGGCAACAAGGTGCCGCTCAAAACCCTGATGGTGATGTACCCCAACCGCATGCATGTGGTGAGCATCGAAGGCAAGGGCGTGAGCAAGATGGCTGACCTCAAGGGCAAGCGCGTCTCCACGGGCGCACCGGGCAGCGCCACCGAGGTGATGGCATTTCGCCTGATCGAAGCCGCCGGCCTGGACAAGGACAAGGACATGAAGCGCGAGCGCCTGAGCGTGGCCGAGTCGGTCAACGCACTCAAGGACGGCAAGATCGACGCCTTCTTCTGGGTGGGCGGTCTCCCCACCGCCGCGGTGACGGACCTGGCCAACACCCCGGGGACCAAAATCAAGATGATTGACCATGCCGATGCGGTGGCGGCCATGAACAAGAAGTACGGCAACCTCTACATCGAGGACGTGATCGACAAGAGCATCTACAAAGGCATGGAAGCCGACAACAAGCAGGCCACGGTGATGAACATCCTGGTCGCCCATGAAAACCTCGACGAAAAAACCGCCTACAACATTGTGAAGACGGTGTTCGAGAAGAAGGACGAACTGGTTGCCGTGCACAAGGAGGCGATCAATTTCAGGCTTGACAGCCAGAAAGCCTCGGCCTCGCCCATTCCCTTCCACCCCGGCGCCATTCGCTACTACGCTGAGAAGGGCATCAAGATCGCCCCATGACCTCAGCGCAACCATCGGGTGCCTTGAGCGAGCACCAGGTCAGTCAGGCATCGCTCGCCAAGGCCGAAGAGTTCATTGAAGCCGAGGAGGGCGCGGCCAACAAGTTCAAGGGCTGGATGGCCCTGGTGCTCACCCTCATGGCGGTGGGCATGTCGGTGTTCCACCTGTACACCGCCTATGCCATCGTGCCCACGCAGGTGCTGCGTCCGGTGCACGTGGGCATGGTGCTGTTCCTGTGCTTCCTGATGTTTCCCATCGCCACCCGGTTTCGCCACCGCATCATGTGGTGGGACTGGATGGCCGCAGCCCTGTCGGTGGCCGTGGTCTGGTACCTCATCCAGGGCGGTGACGATTTCACCGACCGCAACACCCTGCCCAACTCGCTGGATGTGTTTTTTGGCGTGTGTCTGATTGCGCTGGTGCTGGAGGGCATGCGCCGTACCAACGGTTGGGTGATGCCGGTCATCACGCTGGCGTTCATCGCTTACGCGCTGGCGGGTCCCCTGCTGCCGGCTCCCTGGACGCACAAGGGCTATGAGCTGGGTCGTCTGGTGGGTGTGTTGTACATGACGCTGGAAGGCATCTATGGCGTGGCGGTGGATGTGTCTGCCTCACTCATCATCCTGTTCACCATCTTCGGTGCGTTCCTCCAGTACTCCGGAGCGGGCAAGTTCTACATCGATTTTTCCTTTGCGGCGATGGGCGGCAAGTCCTCCAGCGCAGGCCGCACGGTGGTGCTGTCCTCCTTTCTGCTGGGGGGGCCTTCGGGCTCGGGCGTGGCCACCACGGTGACCTTGGGGGCGGTGGCCTATCCCATGCTGGCCAAGGTAGGCTACGAGCGCAATGCTGCAGGCGGCTTGCTCTCAGCGGGTGGGCTGGGTGCCATCATCTCGCCGCCAGTGCTGGGCGCGGCTGCGTTCCTGATTGCCGAGTTCCTCAAGATTTCCTACCTGGACGTGCTGCTGATGGCCGTGATCCCCACGGTGCTGTTTTACCTGGCGCTGTTCCTGATGGTGGAGATTGACGCGCGCAAATACGGCATGCAAGACAGCGCCATCGAGGCCGTGGACACGGTGTGGAACCTCGCACGTCGCTACTGGTTCCACTTCCTGTCGCTGATCTCCATCGTGGCCTTCATGATGTGGGGCTTCTCGCCCGTGCTCTCGGTGTTCTGGGCCACGGTCGTGTCCCTGATCACCAGCCTGCTGCGCTCGGACACCGCCTTGATTCCCCGGGATGTGCTCTCGGCGTCGTCGTCGGGACTGGGGCATCGACTCATGTCCATGCCCTTGATGAAAGCCCTGGAAGCCGGCTCGGTGGGCATGCTCAATGTGGCCACCACGTGTGCGGGTGCGGGCATCATCGTGGGCGTGGTGACGCTCACCGGGCTGGGGCTGAAATTCAGCACCATCGTGATCGACTACGCGGCGGGCTCGCTGCTGTTGACCGCTATATTTTCGGCCCTGGTGGTCTGGATCGTGGGTCTGGCGGTGCCGGTGACGGCGTCTTACATCATCTGTGCCGTGATCGCAGCCCCTGCGTTGACCAAGCTCGGCGTGCCGGATTTTGCCGCCCACATGTTCATCTTTTATTACGCCGTGCTCTCCGAGGTCTCGCCTCCCACGGCCTTGTCGCCATTCGCGGCAGCAGCCATCACGGGCGGTGATCCGTACAAGACCACGCTGCAGTGCTGGAAGTACACCGTGCCCGCTTTTTTGGTGCCGTTCATGTTTGTGCTGGACCCCAGCGGTCAGGGCCTCTTGCTGATGGGTTCGACCAAGGCATTGGCCACCGCCCCCTGGGGCTCGATCGCCCTCGTGACCTTGACGGCCGCCTTGGGCATTGCCGCCATCGCGGCGGGCTTTCAGGGCTGGGCCTGGCTCAAGACCACGACGCTGGAGCGCACCTTGCTGATCGTGGCCGGCTTTGCGCTGGTCTATCCCTCATCCTGGACTGATCTGGGCGGCTTGGCCATGGTGATCGTTGCCGTCGGTTCGCAGTGGTGGCGCATGCGGCAACCCGACACCGTTTGACGGCGGGGACATGAAGCGGTCCCGTGGTTGCGGGCGGCCGCTTCGGGCCGGCGGGGCAGGCCTGTGCGTCAGGCTTGCGCCGGCGCTTTGGGCGGCTTGGCCAACCAGAACGAGAGCACCCCCGTGCCGGCCAGCAAGGCGAGCACGGTAAAGCCCAACTGGTAGTCCCCGGTGATGTCCCCCAGGAAACCCGCCAACATGGGGCCCAGCACCTGGCCAATGGCGGCAATCACCGCGGACAAGCCCAGGATCATGCCAATCGAGCGGCGTCCAAAGTAGTCGGCGCGAATGGCTTGCATGAAAGGGCCACGCAAGCCCCAGGCAAATCCGTGCAGCAGGGCGAAACCCACCAGCCAGATCGAGTCGGTGGCGTAGGTCAGCATCAACAAGCCACTGGCGTGCATGAGCATGCACAGGGCCGAGACCCGCGTCTTGTTCACCTTGTCGCCAATCACGCCACCGGTGAGTACGCCCGCCACTTGCGCCAGGGTCATCAGGGTGATGAAGAAAGATGCTTGCGCAACCGTGTAGGACAGCGAGATGCGCATGTGGTTGATGGCATGCGTGTTCACGGCCGACACCACCAGCAGGGCAAGACCATGCCCGGCGGAGACCAGCCAGAATGAACTGGTGCGCAAGGCTTCCCGTGCGGTGAATTCATGCCCCGGGTCCTCATGGGCCTTGAGTTCGCTGGCATGGCCGTGACTGACTGCCGCGTGGTCGTGGCCATCCACCACTTCGCCATGGTCCTCGGGACGCCGGCGAAAGATCATCGAGATGGGAAACCCCACCAGGATGGCCAGCACGCCACAACTGAGGGCTGTTGTACGCCACCCAAACTGCTCCATGCCCCAGGCGACCAGCGGCACAAAGATGCCTCCCAGGGCCAGGCCCAGTCCCACCATCGAAATGGCACGGGCGCGCTTTTTCTCGAACCACTGAATGATGGCGCAGTTGAGCGGAAAGTAGCCGCACATGGACGACCCGATGGCAATCACCACCACCGCGCCGTACAAGCCGCCCAGGGTGTCGATCTGGCTCAGACAGATGAAGCCGATGCCAAACAGCACAATGCCGATCTTGATCAGCATCTGAGAGCCGAAACGGTCGATGAACCAGCCCAGCAACGGCCCGATGATGGCGGCTTCCATGGACTGCAGGGCCGAGGCGCCCGACACCGAGGTTTTGCTCCACCCTTTTTCCTCGATCAGCACCGAGAGGTAGGCGCCGAAGGCCTGATGCAGCATCATGGCCTGGATGAACTGGATGCCGGCGGCCGCAGCCACCATCTTCCAGCCGTAAAAAATCTTCTTCACATCAGGACTTCAATCAGGACGGGACCGGGTGTGGCCAGGGCCTGGGCAAACGCTGTGGCGAGTCCCTCGAGGGTGTCCACCTGTCGTCCGGGTACGCCGTGCCCTTTGGCGAGGGACACCCAGTCCAGATGCGGACGGTCCAGGGTGAGCATGTCGCGCGCGCGCTCACCGGGCGTGCCGGCGCCCACCGCCTGCAATTCACCCCGCAAAATTTGATAAGCCCGGTTGGCAAAGATCAGCACTTTGACGTTCAGTCCTTCGCGTGCCATGGTCCACAGGGCCTGCTCGGTGTACATGGCACTGCCGTCACCTTCCAGCACGATGACTGGCCGGTCTGGGGCTGCGATGGCAGCCCCGACGGCGGCGGGCAGACCAAACCCGATCGAGCCGCCCATCACATTGATCCAGTCATGCGGCCGTGCGCTGGACGTCGGCACCTCAAAGCCACGACCGGTGGACACCGATTCGTCCACCACGATGGCGTGTTCGGGCAAGAGCGCTGCCAGCACCTGGCCGATGCCGGCCGGATCTGGCCGACCGGTCGGCAGGCTGGTCAACGCGGATGCGTGCAAGGCCTCGGCCACTCCCTGCGGGGCCTGGTGGCGTGCGCCCAGCCGGTCAGCCAGGGCCTCCAAGGCACCGTTGATGTCCTGCTCCACGGTGGCCAACGGGATGATGCGTGCCTCGGGTGGCACCAGCACGCTGGGTTTGTTGGGATAGGCGAAGAACGCCACCGGGACTTTGCTGCCCACCAGGATGAGGGTGTCGAATTCCTTCAGCATCGCCACGGCGGGATCCACCGCGTAGGGTACGCGCCTGGCCTTCACGCGGCCGGCACCGCGCTCAGTGCGCGGAACGTTGTATTCACCCAGCACGGCACACCCGGTGCGCGCCGCGATCCGACCGGCCCATGTGAGGGCGGTATCCAGGCCGCCCATGCCGCCCAGCAGGATGGCACAGCGGCCAGCGTTGGGCGCCAGGGATTCCAGCGCGCGAGCTGCGCTCTCCAGGGCCTCAGGATCAAACGATGCACGGGCCGCAGGTCCCTGCGCGGTGCACACCTCGCCGCCTGGATTCCAAGCGGTATCGGCCGGCAGAATCAGCGTGGCAATGCGGCCCGGTGCAGTGCGGGCCTCGGTGATGGCGCGCGCACCATCCTGTGCCACCCCCTGGGAGGAGCGGCTGGTATGCACCCAGTGGGACATGGGGCGTGCCACGCCCTCGATGTCGGCGGTGAGCGGTGCGTCATAGGCCAGGTGGTGCATCGCGTGCTCGCCCACGATGTTGACGATGCCCGAGTGCGCCTTGCGCGCGTTGTGCAGGTTGGCCAGGCCATTGCCCAGGCCTGGCCCGAGGTGGAGCAGGGTAGCCGCAGGACGCTGGGCCATGCGGTAGTAGCCGTCGGCGGCGCCGGTGACCACCCCTTCAAACAGTCCTAGCACACAGCGGATGCCCGGCACCGTGTCAAGTGCCGCCACAAAATGCATCTCGGACGTGCCGGGATTGGTGAAACACACATCCACCTGGTTGTGAACCAGGGTGCGAACCAGACTTTCTGCACCATTCATCATGAGAGGCATTGTCGGGGTAATTCGGGTTTCATGGCGACAGGCGGACCGAGGCGATGTTGCGCAGGGGACAGCCGAGGCCTGACGGCCTCGCTGGGGGGGTTGAGCGGGGCTTGCCAAAACCCACCCCGGCACGCAGAATTCCCCGGCATTCCATGTTGATCGGAGATTTCTCACATGTACAGCTATGACGTGACCGAATGGGGCAAGCCCCTGCAAAAAGCGCTTCGGGATACCCCCACGCCCCAAGGCACCGAAGTGCTGGTCCGGGTCAAGTACTGCGGCGTGTGCCACTCCGATGTGCACATTCGGGATGGTTACTTCGACCTGGGAGGCGGGAAAAAATTCCACATGTCCCAGCGCGGCATGAAACCGCCGGTCACCATGGGTCACGAACCCCTGGGCACCGTCCTGTCGGCTGGCCCGCAGGCGAAGGACGTGCCGATCGGCCAGGACCGCCTGGTCTACCCCTGGACCGGTTGCGGCCAATGTGCGCGTTGCCAGGAAGGCATGGACAACTGGTGCCCCACGCCACGTTTTCTGGGCATCCAGAAGTCGGGTGGCTATGCGGACCACATGATCGTGCCGCACCCCAAGTACCTGGTTGACGTCACCGGACTGGATCCGCAGTACGCCCCCATCCTGGCCTGCTCGGGACTGACCACCTACAGCGCGGTGCGCAAACTCATGCCTTGCTCACCGCAGGACTGGATCGTGCTCATGGGCGCGGGCGGCCTGGGCCTGATGGCGGTGTCCATGTTGCGTGCCCTGGGCCACGAGAACATCGCCGTGTGCGACATCGACAGCCGCAAGTGGGACGCTGCGCGGGCCGTCGGCGCCAAAGAAGTGCTCGATCCCTCCCAACCCGAGACGCAGGACAAGCTGATGGCCTTGCCCGGCGGCGTCTGGGGTGTGGCTGACTTTGTGGGGGCCGAACCAACGGCCACCCTGGGGCTGGCGGTGTTGCGCAAGGGCGGACGCTATGTCGTGGTGGGCCTGTATGGCGGCGAGGTGCCGATTTCGCTGGTTCCGCTGGCACAGCGTGCCTTGACGGTACAAGGCTCCTACGTGGGCTCGTTGCAAGAGTTGCGCGAAGTGGTGGACCTGGCCAAGAGCGGCAAGCTCCAGTCGATCCCCACGGCACTGTGCTCGCTGGATGAAGTCTCGGGTGTGCTGGATCAACTCAAGCAGGGTGGCGTCATTGGCCGGGTGGTGGCCAGGATTTGAGGGCGATGCGGCGTCGATCGGCGCCGCACCTGTCGCCGATCGAACGCTCCCTCAGAGGTAGACGCCCTTCATGCCACCGGCGGGGTAGCGTGTGCCCGCAGCGGCGCCGGGGGGAACGGCCTGTGACAGGGCATTCACTTCCTCAGGGGTGAGCGAAACGCTCAGCCCGCGCAGGTTGTCATCGACACGGGTGGTTTGCTTGGTGCCCGGAATGACGACGATGTCCTGGCCTTGCGCGAGCAGCCAGGCCAACGCCAGTTGCCCGGGCGTGCAGCCCTTGCGTTGAGCGGCTTCCTGGACCCGTGCGACCAGGGCATTGTTGCGCGCCAGGTTTTCGGCTGAGAAGCGGGGATGGTCTTTGCGTCGATCGTTGGCCACCTCGTCGGCCGAGTGCACCGAGGCGGTGAGCAGGCTGCGACCCAAGGGCGAGTACGCCACGAAAGAAATGCCCAGGTCACGCGTGGTCTTGAGGGTTTCTTCCGCTTCCTGGCGATACAGCAAGGAATACTCGGTCTGGACGGCGGTCAGCGGATGCACCGCATGAGCGCGGCGGATGGTGGCGGGGTTGGCCTCGCACAGACCGATCGCCCGCACCTTGCCCTGCTCAATCAGTCGTGACATGGCGCCCACCGTGTCCTCGATGGGGACCGAGGGGTCGATGCGGTGCACGTAGTACAGGTCGATCGTCTCCAGCCCCAGGCGCTGCAAGCTGGCTTCGCACGCCGACTGCACATACTCGGGTCGGCCATTCACGCCGTTGCCACCGCCTGCCTGCTGGGTCTGGCCAAACTTGGAGGCCAGGATGATCTGGTCACGCCGCCGCCCCTTCAAGGCGCGCCCGAGCAACTGCTCGTTGTGTCCCCAGCCGTACATGTCGGCTGAGTCGAGAAACGTGATGCCGCGGTCCAGCGCGTGGTGAATCACGGCAATGCCGTTGTCATCGCTGGACGCGCCATACAGGCCGGACAGCGACATCAGTCCCAACCCCATGCGGGTGACATCCAATGAGGAATGACCCAGGCGGGTGGTGGGCAGTGTCGAGGGCAGGGGAGTGGTCATGAGGTTCTCACAGCGGGGTGAACATGGGCAGCTGGTGGCCGCTTTCCATGGGTTTGAAGCACACCTTCACGCGCTGTCCGATGTGCAGGGTGTCGAGGTCACAGTCCACGATGTTGGTCAGCATGCGGGGACCTTCGTCGAGTTCGACGTAGGCGATGGCAAACGCAATGGGGCCCGCCTTGCGGGTGACGCTCACGCTGTAGATGGTGCCGGTGCCGGCCGCGGTGATCCATTCGGTGTCACCCTGACAGAAGGGACACACCGGTCGCGGATACCAGTGCGGCTCGTGGCAGGATAAGCAGCGTCGCAATTTCAGAACGCCTTGTTGCGTGGCGTTCCAGTAGGGCTCGGTGGCAGCGTCCACCATGGCGGACATGAGGGGGCGGTCTTGTGAGGGGGTGGCCATGGTGTCAGGCCCTTTCCATGATGAGGGTGCCACTGCCATGACGCGAGCCCAGCAGCCCGCCGGTGCCATGGGCCAGCGCGAGTTGACAGTTGGGGACCTGAACGGCGGTGTGGGCCTGGCCACGCAGTTGGCGCACGGCCTCGATCACCTTGGTGATGCCGCCGCGGTTGGCCGGGTGGTTGTTGCACAGACCGCCGCCATCGGTGTTGAAGGGCAGCTTGCCCACCCCGGAGATCAGGTTGCCGTCGGCCACGAATGAGCCGCCCTGGCCCTTGGCACAAAAGCCCAGGTCCTCGAGCTGCATCAGCACGGTGATGGTGAAGCTGTCATAGATGGAGGCGTACTGGATGTCGGCCGGTTTGACCCCGGCCTCTTCAAACGCGATGGGGCCGGAGATCGCCGCGCCCGAGTAGGTGAGGTCCACGCGGCCGCCGTTCTGGCCCTTGATGGTTTCGCCCGCACCCAGCAGGTTGACCACCGGTTGTTTGAGGCTTTTGGCAATGTCGGGGTGGGTGATGACGAGCGCGCCGCCCCCGTCGCTCACCACGCAACAGTCGAGCTTGCGCAAGGGGTCGGAGATCATGGGCGAGTCCAGCACGTCCTGCACGGTGACCACATCGCGCAGCATGGCGTGCGGGTTGTGCTGGGCGTGGTGCGACGCCGCCACCTTGATCCAGGCCAGCTGCTCGGCGGTGGTGCCAAATTCGTACATGTGGCGGGCGGCGGCCAGCGCGTACATGTTGACGGTGACCGCACTGTAGGGCAGTTCCCAGGGGGTGTCCGGCGTGAGGGGGTTGATGTTGCGCGGCACCAGGCCACTGCTGCCTTCGCTGCGGGGCCGTCCGGCCAGAGTGACCAGGGCGACCTTGCATTTGCCTGCCGCGATGGCCTGGGCAGCGTGCGAGACGTGCAGCAGGTAGGACGAGCCGCCCGTGTCCGTGCTGTCCACATGCCTGAGTTGCAGGCCCAGGTAGTCGGCCATGTTGTTGCCCCCCATGCCCGGTGCATCGCCGGCGCAGAAATAGCCATCGACATCCTGCAGCGAGAGGCCAGCGTCGGCCAGGGCGCCGCGTGCGCACTCGGCATGCAACTGGGCCACGGTTTTATCGGGTGCCTTGCGGGTGGGGTGTTCGTAGATGCCTGCAATGCAGGCCTTGCGTTTGATCGTCATGTTGACAAGCCATTCAAGGGGGTGACCAACTATAAGTGAGACCGGGCCCGCTCGTCGTGGTCGCTGGGCAGGCGGCCTATCGTCTAGGTGACTGTCCGGACAGCGCAATCCGCCAGGGCGGGCCACAATGACCATCAAAGGGCCTGGCGCGACCTGTTGTGCCGGACCACCCATCACGACCTTGCCACCTGAAGAGAAAACCATGTCTGCATCCGACAGCGAAAGCGTGGGCGTTCTGCGCCACGACAAACACGGCCACGTGGGGGTGGTCACCTTTGACAACCCGACCAAGTTCAATGCCGTCAACTACGACATGTGGTGTGCGCTGCCTCGCGTCATGGCTGAATTCGCGGCGGACCCCGACATCCGGGTGGTCGTGCTTACGGGCGCGGGCCACAAGGCGTTTGTCTCGGGTGCTGACATCTCGCAGTTCAAGGACCGCCGCGAGGGCGATGCGGCCGATGCCTACAACCTGGCCACGGCGGCGGGCTATGCCGCCGTGCTGAATTGTCCCAAGCCCACCGTGGCCAAAATCCGCGGCATTTGCATGGGCGGTGGGTTGGGCCTGGCCCTCAATTGCGACATTCGCATCTGCTCGGATGATGTGCGCTTTCGCATGCCCGCTGCGCGCCTGGGTCTGGGTTATGCCTTTGAAGGCATTCAACGGTTTGTCGATGTGCTGGGCATGGCCAACACCGCCGATCTGTTTTTCAGTGCGCGCATCTTTGGCGGCGCCGACGCCTTGCAGATGGGCCTGGTCAAACAGGTGATCGCGGGGCAGGATTTTGATGCGGAGGTGGATGCCTACGTCAAGATGATTGGCGAAAACGCACCGCTCACGCTGGCGGCGGCCAAACGCTGCCTGCTGGAAATCAGCAAGAACCCGGACCAGCGCAACGTGGAACTCGCCCGGTCCATGGTGCAGGCATGCTTTGCCAGCAGCGACTACAAGGAAGGCCGCGAGGCCTTCGCCCAAAAGCGCACCCCCCAATTCCAGGGGCGCTGAACTCGCGGGTGCCGCGCGCGTCGGTGCACCCAGATACCCACATCTGCTGAGGAGATCCCATGAAATTGTTTTTTTCGCCCAACTCGCCCTATGTCCGCAAGGTCCTCGTCACGGCCCACGAAATGGGCCTGGACCAGCAACTCGAGTTGGTCGACTGCGCCGCACACCCGGTCAACCGGGATGCCCGCATCATTGCCCACAACCCCCTGGGCAAGGTGCCCACGCTGGTGACTCCCGACGGTCTGGCGCTGTACGACAGCCGCGTCATTTGTGAGTACCTCAACGCCCAGGGTGGGGGCAGCCTGTTTCCGGCCAACGGCCCGCATCGGTGGGAGGCGCTGGCCTGGCAGGCCCTGGCCGACGGGCTGCTCGACGCGGCTTTGCTGATCCGTTATGAGAACAACGCGCGTCCGGAGGCAATTCGCTGGCCCGACTGGATCGCCGGACAAATGGACAAGATTCACACCTGCCTGAAGGAGCTGGAGCGTCAGGGGCACCGGGCGCGCGGCGGCTTCGACATCGGACACCTGACGGTGGGGTGTTCGCTGTGGTACCTGGATCTGCGCTTCCCCGAGTTGGACTGGCGCAAGGCATACCCTTCGCTGGCCGGATGGATGGCTCCCTACATGCAACGGGAATCGATGCAGCAGAGTTGGCGTCTGCCGCAAGCCTGAGGCCGAGGGTCAGCATTGCATATCCGTTACGATCGCAGTCATGCAACCATTCCATCTCGCTTTTCCGGTGACCTCCCTGGCCAAGGCCCGGGCTTTCTATGGTGATCTGCTGGGCTGCCCTGAAGGGCGTTCGTCGGATGACTGGGTCGACTTCAATTTTTATGGCCACCAGATCGTGGCGCACCTGAGCCCGAACGAGGCCGGCCACCACAACACCAGCGCGGTGGATGGTGACAACGTGCCGGTGCGTCACTTCGGCATGGTGCTCACGATGAACGACTGGACCGTGCTGGCCGAGAAGCTCCAGAAGGCCCAGATGACCTTCATCATCGAGCCGCACATCCGATTCAAGGGTCAGGTCGGCGAGCAGGCCACCATGTTCTTCCTGGACCCGTGTGGCAACGCCATCGAGTTCAAGGCATTTGCCGATCCGTCGCGCTTGTTTGCCAAATAAACGCTTGCCGTCGCATTGACCGAGCAGCCAGCCCCTCCATGATCTTCATCAGGCGTGTCTGGCTGACGCTGGCATTGATGCTCGCTGGTGGCTGCTGGTCGGGCGCAGGGGCGCAACCGGCAGTCACGCCCGACAATGCCTCGCCGGTGGCCCCTGGCACGGCCCCACCCCTCAACACGCCCCGGCCCCCATCGCCTTTTCAGGTGGGGACAGCTTTTTCGGTGGCCGAGGGCTATTGGCTCACGGCCTGGCACGTGCTGGAGGGCAAGGATTTTGTCCTGCTCGGACCGGTTGAGCGCGGTCGTTGGGTGCGCGCTGACGTGGTCAAGACCGACCCGCGCCTCGATCTGGTCTTGCTCAAGTCGCGCGTGAACCGACCGGCGCTGCCGATGGCGCGCTGGCAGGATGTTCCCGTGGGACTGGAGGTGAGCGTCATCGGCTTTCCGCAGCCCCGCGTCCAGGGCCTCAGCAAGAAAATCACCCAGGGCATCATCAACGGCAACCGCAGTGATCGCAACGAGTCGATCGACACCGGCTACTTCCAGTTCAGTGCCGAAGTGGCGATGGGCAACTCAGGCGGGCCGGTGCTGGCGCCGGACGGCACCGTAGTCGGCATGGTGCAAAAGAAGGTCAATGTTCAGCGCGTTGCCGAGCGAACCCAGGATGTGCTGGTGAATGTGAGCTTTGCGCTCAAGTCCTCGCAGTTGCTGGATTTCCTCAAAGAGTCGCCGGTCCAGCCAGTGGTGCAAGCCCTGAGTCTGGAGACGGTCTTGCGACCCTACCAAGTCTTTGCCCAGACCGAGGGGTCGGTGTTGGCCGTGGTGGCGCGCCAGTCCACAGCGCGGATACCGGCTGAAGCGGCCGTATCGCCCTGAGCGGCCCAACCGGTGCAGGGCTGCGCGATGCAGTCACTGGCACGGGAATATTCTCCTCATGGTTTTCCCTTGAATCGGCACTTCATAGCCCTTGGATTCGTGGCAACTTTGTATTTGACATTACCATCACGCCAACGCCGCCTGGAGCGGCATGAGGAACCTGGTACCCATGTCTGACTTTGTTTTGGAAACCCGTGATCTCGTCAAGGAGTTCAAAGGCTTCGTGGCTGTCAACAAAGTCAGTCTGGGTGTTCAGCGCGGACACATCCATGCGCTGATCGGTCCGAACGGCGCAGGCAAGACCACGGTGTTCAATCTGCTGACCAAGTTCCTCATTCCCACCAGCGGCAGCATCCTGTTCAATGGCCACGACATCACGAACGAGAAACCGTCCCAGGTGGCGCGCCGAGGCATCGTGCGTTCATTCCAGATTTCGGCCACTTTCCCGCACCTGAGCGTGTTGCAAAACGTGCGTATCGCCCTGCAGCGGGCCACGGGCACCTCCCTGCATTTCTGGCGTTCAGAGACATCGCTCAATGCCCTGAATGACCAGGCCATGGCCTTGCTGGAGACCGTGGGCCTGACAGCCTTTGCCCAGTTGCCGGCCGTCGAGTTGGCCTATGGTCGCAAGCGAGCGCTGGAAATCGCCACCACGCTGGCCACCGAACCCGAATTGATGCTGCTGGACGAACCCACACAGGGCATGGGGCACGAGGATGTGGACCGTGTCACGCAACTGATCAAGAAAGTCAGTGTCAACCGCACCATCCTGATGGTGGAGCACAACATGAACGTGGTGTCGAGCATTGCCGACACCATCAGCGTGCTGCAGCGCGGGCAGGTGATCGCCGAAGGGTCCTACGCCACCGTGTCGCAGGACCCGCAGGTGCTGGAGGCCTACATGGGCAGCACGGACCATGAACTGGAGGGCGCTCATGGCTGAGACGGGCGAATTCCTGCGCGTGACGGATCTGCACGCCTGGTATGGCGAGTCGCACATCTTGCACGGCGTGGACCTGACGGTGCACGAGGGCGAGGTGGTGACGCTGCTGGGGCGTAACGGTGCCGGGCGCACCACCACCATCAAATCCATCCTCGGTTTGGTGGGGCGTCGCTCGGGCTCCATCCGGATCCAGGGCGTCGAGTCGGTGGCCATGCCGCCGCACCAGATTGCCAAGCTGGGCATTGGCTACTGCCCGGAAGAACGCGGCATCTTTGCGTCCCTCAGTTGCGAGGAAAACCTGCTCCTGCCCCCGGTGCTTGCCGAGGGTGGCATGGGACTGGACGAGATCTACGAGATGTTCCCCAACCTGCTGGAACGCCGGAACAGCCCGGGCACTCGCCTGTCGGGCGGAGAACAGCAGATGCTGGCGGTGGGGCGCATTCTGCGCACCGGGGCCAAGCTGTTGCTGCTGGACGAAATTTCCGAAGGGCTGGCGCCGGTCATTGTTCAGGCGCTGGCTCGCATGATCCTGGCCCTCAAGGCCAAGGGCTTCACCATCATCATGGTGGAGCAAAACTTCCGCTTCGCTGCGCCACTGGCCGACCGTTTCTATGTGATGGAGCACGGGCGGATCGTGGAGGGCTTTGCCGCCGCCGAGTTGTCCGCCAAGATGGGCATGCTGAGTGAATACCTCGGCGTCTAAGCGTTCACCCCCAAGCGCCCACACACAAGCTGTCAAATTCAAAAGTTCCTTCCTTCAAATTCAATCGTTCAATCGCATCGTTCAACCTGGAGACTGACCATGAAACGCACCCTTCTCTCTACCCTGGCTGCTGCAGCCTGCCTCGTCGGGGCCACGGCACAGGCGCAAATCTCTGACGGCATCGTCAAGATTGGCGTGCTCAATGACATGTCCGGCCTGTATTCCGACATCACGGGCCAGGGTTCCGTGGTGGCCGCCAAGATGGCCGTGGAAGACTACCTCAAGGCCAGCGGCAGCAAACTCAAGGTGGAAGTGGTGGGCGCTGACCACCAGAACAAACCGGATATCGGCTCCAACATTTCCCGCCAGTGGTACGACACCGACAAGGTGGACATGATCGCTGACGTGCCCACTTCGTCGGTGGGCCTGGCCGTGGCCCAGGTCAGCAAGGAAAAGGGCAAGCTGCACGTCAACTCCGGTTCGGCCACCGCCGATCTGAGCGGCAAGGCCTGCAATGCCAACACCATCCACTGGACCTATGACACCTGGATGCTGGCCAACGGCACCGGCAAGGCCATTGTGAAGAGCGGTGGTAACACCTGGTTCTTCCTGACCGCCGACTACGCCTTCGGTCATGCCCTGGAGCGTGACACCGAAGCCGTGGTGACACAAAACGGTGGCCGTGTGGTGGGCAAGGTGCGCACCCCGTTCCCTACCCAGGACTTCTCCTCTTTCCTGCTGCAGGCGCAAGCCTCCAAGGCCAAGATCATCGGGTTGGCCAACGCCGGCGGAGACACCACCAACTCGATCAAGCAAGCAGCTGAATTCGGCATCACCAAAGGCGGTCAGAACCTGGCCGGCTTGCTGGTGTTCCTGCCCGACGTGCACGCACTCGGCCTCAACACGGCGCAAGGCCTGATGCTGACCGAAACCTTCTACTGGGACCTGAATGACCAGACCCGCGCCTGGACCAAGCGCTTTGCCGCGGCCAACGGTGGCAAGAACCCCTCGATGGTGCAGGCCGGTGTCTACTCCAGCGTGCTGCACTACCTGAAGGCGGTGGACGCCGCCAAGACCGACGATGGCACCAAGGTGGCTGCCAAGATGAAAGAACTGCCCACCGACGATCCGCTGTTCGGCAAAGGGACGGTTCGCGCCGATGGTCGCAAGATTCACCCGGCGTATCTCTTTGAAGTGAAGAAGCCGTCCGAGTCCAAGGGCCCGTACGACTACTACAAGCTGGTCGCGACCATCCCGGCCAACGAAGCCTTCCGCCCCTTGTCGGAAAGCGACTGCCCGCTGGTCAAGAAGTAATCCCCCTGACCTGAGATCCACGAAGACACACCGCCATGGAAATTTTTGGCATTCCCTCGCAAGCCTTGTTCGGACAACTGCTGATCGGTTTGATCAACGGTTCGTTCTATGCGTTGCTCTCGCTGGGCCTGGCGGTGATCTTCGGCCTGCTCAACATCATCAACTTCACGCACGGGGCTCAGTACATGCTGGGCGCGTTCGTGGCCTGGCTGGCGTTGAACAAGCTGGGCGTGAACTACTGGTTGGCCTTGGTGGTCACGCCCCTGGTGGTGGGGGCCACGGGTGTGCTGATCGAGCGCACCATGCTCAAGCAGCTCTACAAGCTCGACCACCTGTACGGGCTGTTGCTGACCTTTGGTCTGGCCCTCATCATCCAGGGCGTCTTCCGCAACGAGTATGGGTCGTCCGGCATGCCGTATCCGGTGCCCGAACTCTTCCAAGGCGTCTTCAACACCGGCTTCATGTTCCTGCCGAAATACCGGGCCTGGGTGATCGTGGCGTCACTGGTCATCTGTGCGTCCACCTGGTACGTGATTGAGCGAACCAAGCTCGGGGCCTACCTGCGTGCGGCCACTGAAAATCCCTCCCTGGTCCAGGCCTTCGGCATCAATGTGCCGCGCATGATCACGCTCACCTACGGCTTTGGCGTGGGGCTGGCTGCACTCGCCGGGGTGATGGCAGCGCCCATCTACCAGGTCAGTCCGATGATGGGTGCCGACATCATCATCGTCGTGTTTGCGGTGGTGGTCATCGGCGGCATGGGGTCGATCCTGGGTGCCATCGTGTCCGGTTTTGGCCTCGGGCTGATCGAAGGCCTGACCAAGGTGTTCTACCCCGAGGCCTCCAACACCGTTATCTTTGTCATCATGGCCATTGTGTTGCTGATCAAACCAGCCGGCCTTTTTGGGACGCAGAAATAAGCAGCCATGGCAGACACCCCTGATTCAACTGTGCAAACGTCCGAGTCCTCCCGTCATCTGTGGGTGGCCATGGCCGTGATGGTGGCCGTCCTGGTGCTGGCCCCCACGGTGGTGTATCCCGTCTTCCTGATGAAGGTGATGTGCTTCGCCTTGTTTGCGTGCGCCTTCAATCTGCTGATCGGGTTCGGGGGCTTGTTGTCCTTCGGCCATGCCATGTTCCTGGGAACGGCGGGCTATGCGGCAGCCCATGCCTCCAAGGCCTGGGGCTGGAACCCCGAATTCGCGGTGTTGTTTGCCACCCTGTGCTCCACGGCATTGGGCGTGGTGGTGGGCTTGCTCGCCATTCGCCGCCAGGGTATTTACTTTGCCATGATCACCCTGGCACTGTCGCAGATGGTGTTCTTCTTCTACCTGCAAACCCCGTTCACCGGCGGTGAGGATGGCATCCAGGCGGTACCGCGCGGGCACTTGTTTGGCTCGATCGACCTGGCTGACAACACCGCCATGTATGCCTTTGTGCTGGTGATGTTCCTGATCGGGTTTGGGGCCATCTGGCGGATCGTGCATTCGCCCTTTGGTCAGGTGCTCAAGGCGATTCGCGAAAACGAGCCACGCGCCTTGTCGCTGGGGTATGACACCGATTTGTACAAGCTGATTGCATTCATCCTGTCGGGCACCTTTGCCGGCATGGCTGGGGGACTCAAGTCGCTGGTCTTCCAGCTGGCCTCGCTCACCGATGTGCACTGGTCCATGTCGGGGGAAGTGGTGCTGATGACCCTGGTGGGCGGCCTGGGCACCCTGTTTGGCCCGGTGGTCGGAGCGGCGGTGATTGTCACCATGCAGAACTACCTGGCCCAGCTGGGTGCCTGGGTCACGGTGGTTCAGGGGGCTATTTTTGTGGTGTGCGTGCTGGCGTTTCGCCGCGGCATCATCGGCGAGCTGGCGAACTGGCTGAAAAAGCCTCTGTGACAGTTCCGGGGCGGGGCCTAAGGAGGAGTGTCGGCCACCTGTCCCTCCAGATTGAATCCATTGGAATTCCATTTTTCTTTTGATTCTTCAAAAATAGTTCTAAAGGATTCAATCTTGCTTGCCGCTGCAGCGATCACTTTTTGCAAATATTTTTCAAGATCGTGTACACCATTCCCGCATGACGGGCGTTGTAGGAGCATCTCAACGCTTCTTACATGACATGAGCAAAGCCAACACCTCCAAGTCTGTCACCCAGACCACCCTGGACCGTTGCTTCCGGTATGTGTCGTCAGAATCCCCGCAACTTCGCGTCACCTTCGACCGTCTGCGAGCCCAACTCGCCCTCGACGCCGAGCAGCGCAGCCGCCCGGTTGCCCGTATTTATTCAGGTTTGCGCGCCGTGAAGGCCTGAGTCAGTCTCGCGCTCAACCCCCATCAGGCCCCGTGAGGGGCCTTTTTCATGGCCGGCAAGAACCTCTCGATTGAATCCATCCCGACCGACTTTTCAGGGGCGCTGGGTGGTGAGCACCCGGCCGGGTGCCTCAATCGATGGCGGAGGCCGATTTGAGCTGTTCGCGCAAGACAAATTTCTGAATCTTGCCCGTTGAGGTTTTGGGCAGCACGCCAAAGACTATGCGCTTGGGTACCTTGAAGCGCGCGAGCAGTCCACGGCAGAACTCGATCAGGTCCGCTTCGGTGACCTGGCCCTGCGGCTTGAGTTCCACAAACCCACACGGCACTTCGCCCCATTTCGGATCGGGCATGGCCACGACCGCCGCCAGCATCACGGCGGGGTGGCGGCACAAGGCGTCCTCGACCTCGATGGAGGAGATGTTCTCACCGCCGGAGATGATGACATCCTTGCTGCGGTCGCGGATTTTCACGTACCCGTCCGGGTACATCACGGCCAGGTCGCCCGTGTGGAACCAGCCACCCTGGAAGGCCTCCTGGGTGGCTGCCGGATTCTTGAGATAGCCCTTCATGACGATGTTGCCACGGAAGAAAATCTCGCCCAGGGTTTCACCGTCAGCCGGCACGGGTTGCAGGGTTTCAGGATTCAGGACGGTGACGGCTTGCTGAAGCGGGTAGGCCACGCCCTGACGCCCGTTCAGGCGGGCGCGCTCGGGCAAGTCCAGGGCATCCCATTCGGGTTGCTTGGCACACACGGCAGCCGGTCCGTACACCTCGGTGAGTCCGTACACGTGCGTGAGGGTGATGCCAGCCGCCTCGCAACCTTCAATCACGGCCGCGGGAGGCGCCGCTCCGGCGATCAGGCCCTTGACGTTGTGTGTGATGCCGGCACGCAGTTCCTGCGGCGCATGAATCAGCATGCTGTAAACGATGGGGGCTCCACACAGGTGGGTGATGTGGTGCTCGCGAATCAGCGGGAAGATGAGCGCAGGGTCCACCCGCCGCAGGCATACGCTGGTCCCGGCAATGAGTGCCATGGTCCAGGGGAAGCACCACCCGTTGCAATGGAACATGGGCAGCGTCCACAGGTAGACGGCGTGGTGCGGCAGCTCCCAGGTGATGACGTTGCTGGCCGCGTTGAGGTAGGCGCCACGGTGATGGGTGACCACGCCTTTGGGGTTGCCGGTGGTGCCCGAGGTGTAGTTGAGGGCAATGGCGTCCCACTCATCGCTGGGCAGGGCCCAGGCATGCTGCGGGTCTCCTTCTGCCAGCAACTGCTCGTAGCTCAGATCGCCCAGCGACTTGCCTGCCGGTGCCTCGTCGTCCTCCACCTCGATGACCAGCGGGCGACGTGCACCCAAATGGGCCAAAGCGCCCTCGACCACGCTGGCAAACTCGCGGTCGGTGAGCAAGACCTTGGCTTCGCCGTGTTCCAGCATGAAGGCGATGGCCTGAGCGTCCAGCCGCGTGTTGAGCGTGTTGAGCACGGCCCCCGTCATCGGGATACCAAAATGGGCTTCAAACATCGCGGGCACATTGGGCAGCATCACCGCGACCGTGTCCCCCTCGCCAATCCCCCGCAGTTGCAAGGCCGAGGCCAGACGGCGACAACGCGCATAGGTTTGCGACCAGGTCTGGCGCCGAGCGCCATACACGATGGCCTGGCGGTTGGGGTAGACCATTGCTGCGCGCTCCAGAAAACTCAGCGGCGAGAGGGACACATGGTTGGCGGCGTTCTTGTCCAGGTCGGTGTTGTAGGGGTTGTGGGTCATCTCGTGTCTCCGGGGGCAGTCGCGTTGCGGGGGCGATCAGTCCAGCGTCAGGTGCAGCGTGGACAGGGGGGCAGGGAAGTCGGCCGTCCAGTGCTGGCCTGATGCGATCGGGAAGGCATCGGTCCAGGTGCCGGTGGTGATCACATCGCCCGGCTTCAGATCCGGGGCACCCGGGCAAGCGCGAAGTTCCCGCATGAAATAGTGCAGGGCACGCAAGGGGCTGTCCAGCACGTGGCGACCCCTGCCGCGCGCGACCTCGGTCTGGTCTTTCAGCAAGCGCATGGTCATGTCGGCCAGCCGCGTGTCCAGTTCGTCGGCGTTCGCGGCCAGGCTACCCAGGGGAACGCGTTGCCCCACCAGCAGACGCGCATGCAACCCGCTGTCGGCAATGGTGTCACTGGCCTGGAATTTCCAGTCGGGCAGGTGCGATTGCACCACTTCAAAGCCCGGCGCGATCCAGTCGATGGACTCGAACAAGGCTTGCAGGTTCGCTGCCTTGGGCGGGGTGCGGGACAGACCAAACACCACTTCCGGTTCCAACCGGGGCTGACAGGTGGCGTCCAGCGACAGCCGGCCCTGACCCTCACACAGCTGCAGGGTGCTGTCCCACACCGTGCCCCAGATGGGTGCGTACACCTGGTAGAGCGGCCAGAGGGTGCGGTTGGTAAACCCGATTTTGAAGCCCCGGGGCTGTTCCCCTCGCTGCTCTCGCAGGGCGCGAACGGCCAGCGCCTGTTGGTAGGCCCGGGCGGTGTCAAAGCCGGCTGCGCTGCTGGGCGGGTGCGGCCAGAGCTGGCCCGTGTCGAGATGGGTCAAAAGCGCTTGTGGGGTCATCGGGGATCGAGGCGGTGGCGGGCCGCAGGGCCCTTGATAATGGTTGATGGTTCTGTCTCGCGCTGGCTTGGCAGAAGTGGAAAGATTTGGCTCAATGCGGGCTGTGCCGATGGGCCCATTCTGGCCCAGCCGGTGCGGTCTCGCAACTGGGCGAGCCGCGACGACGCTAACGACAACGATGTGGAGAATCCCCCCATGAAATCCCTGGCTGCCTGGTACCGAAAAAATGGTGACGCCCGTGACGTGCTTGAAGTGGGTGAGATCGACCTGCCCGAGCCAGCGGCCGGCGAGGTCTGCGTCCGGCTCAAAACCTCCGGCGTGAACCCCTCGGATGTGAAGTCCCGTCGCACCCGTCCGGTCGATGCCCCCCTGATCGTGCCGCACAGCGATGGCGCGGGGGTGATCACCGCGGTGGGGGCGGGCGTTCCCGCCTCGCGCGTGGGCGAGCGCGTCTGGATCTGGAATGGTCAGTGGCAACGCCCGCTGGGGACGGCCAGCCAGTTCATCGTACTGGCCGCCGAGCAGGCCGTGACCCTGCCGACGGGCACAACAGACGCCGAAGCGGCTTGCCTGGGCATTCCGGCCCTGACCGCGCAGCAGGCGATCAATCTGGCCGGCGACCTGAAGGGGCGTACCGTGCTGGTCATCGGCGCGGGAGGCGCTGTGGGGCATTACGCCACCCAGATGGCCAAGCTGGCGGGGGCCCGGGTCATCGGCACCGTGGGCGGTCAGGCACGTGCCGACCACGCTCGCGCGGCGGGCGCCGACGAACTGGTGAATTACAAGACCGAACCGGTGGTGGATCGCATCAAGGCCTTGACCCAGGGGCAGGGCGTGGATGTCATCATCGACATGGACTTCTCCACCACGGCGGGCTGGCTGTCGCAGGGTGTGTTGCGTCGGCATGGTGTGCTGGTGTGTTACGGCTCCAACGTGAGCACCGAGGTGCCGGTGACGTTCCGGCCCTTGCTGTGGGGTTCCTTCGATCTGCGCTTCTTCCTCGTGTATGACCTCACCGCGTCAGACCGGGCGCGCACGCTCTCACAGATCACTGACTTGCTGGCCAGTGGGCGCTTGAAGCACGCGGTGGCGCAGCACTACCCGCTGGCCGATATCGTGAAAGCGCATGAGGCGGTCGAGGCCGGACAGGCCCTGGGCAACATCGTGATCGACTTGCCCTGACCCATGTACCTGGTTGCCATTGCCTGGTTGTATGTGGCGGTGATGATGGCCATCGCCGAGGCCACGCATTCGCAAGGCTCGCTGCTGGGCGCGGTCATCACCTTGCTGCTGTACGGCATACTGCCTTTGGCCTTGGTGCTCTATGTGATGGGCACACCCGTGCGGCGGCGCCAGCGGTTGCTGGAGGAGCAGCGTGAAGCCCAGGCCGCGAACCCAGATTCGGTCGAGGTGCCTGAGGGGGGGCGACAGTCACCCGCAGACCCTGTGCAGAACCGTTGATGGTCTGGACCCACCCATTTTCAAGATTCCTTCATGGCACTTAAATCCACCATCTACAAAGCCTTCTTGCAAGTGGCCGACATCGATCACGGTTTCTACCAGGACTTATCCCTGACCCTGGCGCGTCATCCCAGCGAGACCGACGAGCGCATGATGGTGCGACTGGCGGCCATGGCCCTGTCAGCGCATCAACTGCAGGACCGCTGCCAGGGTGACGGGCGACTGGCCTTTGGCGCCGGGTTGTCCGACCCGGATGACCCCGACGTCTCGCTCACCGATTTCACCGGTCGCAAGCGCTTGTGGGTGGAAGTGGGGTTGCCCGAGGACAAGCCGCTCACGCGCGCCTGCAGCAAGGCCGATGAGGTGGTGGTGTATGCCTACCAGTCGAATGCGCCGATCTGGTGGCGTGGCATCGAGTCGCGCCTCTCGCGCCTGGACCGCTTGTCGGTCTGGCATTTGCCGCTGTCGGCGGACCACGCTCTGAGCCCCTTGGCCGAGCGCAGCATGCAGTTGCAGGCCACCATTCAAGAACACAGCCTGACGCTCAGCAGCGAGCGCGGCAGCGTCCACATCGAGCCCGAGCGATGGAAGTAAGCCCGACGGCCTGATCACCTGGCATGGACAACACGCTTTGCCACCCACACAACACACGCAATCCCTGCAACCGCCCTCACCCCCGCAACCTTCGGTCACATCGCACGGCTGGAACTTTGCAACCCTCACCATGAAACTGTCTACCGATTCCTCCTTTGTGTTTGATGCCCTGCCCGGGCGCGTCGTGTTTGGCGAGGGCTGTCTCGCCACCCTGGTCGCCGAGGTCGAGTCCCTGGGCGCCCAACGTGCGCTGGTGCTGTGCACCCCCGAGCAACGTGATGTGGCCGAGCGTGTGTCGCGCCAGCTGGGTGAGCGATCGGCGGGCATTTTTGATCAGGCCGTCATGCATGTGCCCATCGAAACCGCGCGCGCAGCCCGTGCCCGTGCTGCCGAACTCGGGGCGGATGTGGCCGTGGCCGTGGGCGGCGGCTCCACCATCGGGCTGGGCAAGGCGATTGCGCTTGAATCGGGCTTGCCCATCATTGCCATTCCCACCACGTATGCGGGTTCGGAGATGACCACCATCTTTGGCATCACCGAAGGGGGCGTCAAAAAGACTGGTCGTGACCCGCGCGTGCTGCCGCGCACGGTGCTCTACGACCCGACACTCACCCTCACACTGCCGGTCAACCTGTCGGTCACGAGCTGCATGAATGCGGTGGCACACGCGGCAGAAGGCCTGTACGCGCCGGATGGCAATCCCATCATGAGCCTCATGGCCGAAGCCGGTGTGGCTGCCATCGCCCAGGCCTTGCCGCGACTGTGCCTCGACGCCCAGGACTTGACCGCGCGCACCGAGGCGATGTACGGTGCCTGGTTGTGCGGCAAGGTATTGGGCCATGTGGCCATGTCGCTGCACCACAAGTTGTGTCACACCCTGGGGGGCAGTTTCAATTTGCCCCACGCAGAGACCCACACGGTTGTCTTGCCGCAAGCGCTGGCCTACAACACGCCTGCGGCGCCCGAAGCCATGGCACGCCTGGCTCGCGCCATGGGCAGCACCACGGCGGCGCAAGGTGCGTTTGACCTGGCACAGCGCCATGGCGCGCCTGTGTCGCTGCGCGAACTCGGCATGAAGGCGAGCGACCTGGACCGCGCCTGCGAACTGGCCATGCAAAACCAGTACAACAACCCCCGCCCCCTGGAGCAGGCGGCCATTCGCCAGTTGCTGCAAGACGCCTTCGACGGGCGTCGTCCCAGCGTCTGAGTGGACCTGGATCCCCCTGGTGCTGCCCTGCCTCTTGCAGCAGACCGAGAGCACCAACTTCTTTATCACCTGATCGAACACAAGGAGCCACCATGACCGAACGACTGAGCCAGATTGCCTACGAGGACTTGAGCCCCGAGGTGAAACCCATGGCCGATTACATCCTCAGCATTTCCAGCGCAGGACTGGGTGGTCCCTACAACGCCCTGATGCGCAGCCCGGTGATGGCGCAACGCACCCTGGACCTGCTCGACTATCTGCGCTTCAACACCACGGTGCCCAAGCGCTTGAATGAATTTGCCATTCTGATTCAGGCGCGCATCTCCAACGCGCAGTACGAGTGGTGGGCGCACGAGCGCATCGCGCGCAAGGCGGGTTTGTCGGAACAGGTGATGAGCAGCCTGCGCGAATGCCGCCGTCCCGAAGGCATGCAGGCCGATGAAGACCTGGTGTATGACTTTTGCGTGCAACTCTCGCTGAACCACCGGGTGCCCGACGACCTGTGGGCGCGCGCGGTGGCCGCCATGGGCGAACAGCAAGTGATTGATCTGGTGGTGCTCTCGGGCACCTATGTGATGGTGTCGATGTTGCTCAACGCCACGCAGGTCGGTTTGCCCAGCGACGATCCGCTCCCGCTCGAGGTGTTGCCTGCGAACGAGATCCACCGCCGGCTGTTGGCCTGATCAGGGCGGGGCGCTTTCGCACACCTTGCCACCGTCACGCTTGAAGCAACTGCAACTGAGGGACCACTGCTTGAGTTGGGACTTGTTCACCCCGGGGACCGAGACGCGGCGCGAGGCGTCCAGCGGAATGTACAAAGGCGGTTGCAAGGGCACCGACGCCACGCTGTTGTCCTTGCGCTGCACGCTCACGCCCCGGCACACCAACGGCCCGGGCAGGCGGTTGCCGACCTCGATCAGCAGGATCTCGGGCGCTTCGGGAAGCCAGCCGACCTCGATGCGCAAGCGCGTCTGTTCCTGTCGGTCCAGCGGGGTTTCACGCGCCCTGGGCTGTGACGATGACCACGGCCACCATGACGCCTGCGCCACCGCGCAGACCATTCCTCCCACCAACCCCCACCACATCGTGCCTCGCATGGCGCCGCATCGTACCATTGGCAGGTGGACTCAACCTTGACCGGACTCACCATGGCAAATTCGATTTTTGATGCCCCCCAACCCAGCGCGCTGGAGAACCTCCAGCGTGTTTTCCAGGCAGCGCGTGAGCCCTCGGCCGCCCACGTGTTCACCCGCTTGTACGAATCAGAGGCGTTGAGTGCCGCTCGCGCGGTGGATCAGCAGCGCCAGCGCGGCGACACGCTGGGCCCTTTGGCGGGATTGCCCGTCAGTGTGAAAGATTTGTATGACGTGGCTGGCGAAACCACCCGTGCCGGTGCCGTGGTCTGCGAAGGTGAGCCTGTGGCGCAGGCCGATGCGCCGGCGGTGGCGCGGTTGCGCCGTGCGGGCGCGCTCGTGATGGGCAAGACCTCGATGAGCGAGTTTGCCTTTTCCGGGGTGGGCTTCAATCCCCATGACGGTACCCCGCGCAACCCGGCCGACGCCGCTGTGTTTCGCATTCCCGGCGGATCGTCCTCGGGGGCCGCGGTGTCGGTGGCCCTGGGTCTGTGTGTGGCGGGTCTGGGCTCGGACACCGGAGGCTCGATCCGGATTCCGGCCGCCTTGTGCGGGCTGGTGGGGTTCAAGAACTCGCAGACGCGCGTGCCCACCGAGGGCGCCATGGCCTTGTCACGTACGCTAGACACGGTGTGCGCGATCACGCGCAGCGTGCGCCAGGCCCAGGTGGTCGACGGCGTGCTGTCTGGTCAGAGTTTGGAGGTGAGTGCCAAGCCCTTGTCAGCCTGCCGATTTCTGGTGCCGGATACCTTGATGTTCGATGACATCGAGCCTGCTGTGGCCACCGCCTTCGAGCGCACCGCGCAAACCCTCTCGCGCCTGGGGGCCACCCTGGTGCATGCGCCGGCTCCCTGGGTGGCAGAGGTGGGAACCTTGAACGCCCCGGGTGGCTTGTCGCCCATCGAGGGGTGGGCCGAGCACCGGCACCGCATTGCCGCGCAGATGGAGCGGCTGGATGCCCGCACGGCTGCCCGCATGGTGTTGGGGCGTGATGTGTCCGCCGCAGATTATCTGGAGTTGCTGCGCAACCGCCAGGCCTGGCGTGTGCGGGCCGAGCAGGCGTTGCACGGCTTCGACGCCCTGTTGTGCCCCACGGTGCCGATGGTGGCGCCTGCCCTGGAACCGTTGCTGGCCAGTGACGACGCCTTTTTTGCCGCCAACCGCCTGTTGCTGCGCAACACCTTTGTCATCAACTTCCTGGATGGCTGTTCCATCAGTTTGCCGTGCCATCAGCCCGGCGAGTTGCCGGTGGGGCTGATGCTCTCGGCGCCTGGCGGGCGCGACGCGGCGCTGCTGGGGCTGGCGATGAGTGTCGAGACGGCCCTGGCTCAGGGCTGACCTTTCAAAAAGGGGAATGCGCTGTCATCCGCCGACGCGTGGGCAGCGTTAAGGAATCAGGTCACAATCCACGATACCCCGTCAGCCCTTGCAGGAGAGTTCCATGAAACGCAGCCTTTTGTTACTCGCGCTCAGTGGTGCCTTGGCCGTGGCGCCGTCTGCCTTCGCCCATGGCGGATGGGGGCATGGAGGTGGACACGGCTACTACGGCGGATCCGGTCGCTGGGTGGGCCCCGTCCTGGGGGCAGCTTTGGTGGGAACGGCGGTTTATGCCGCCACCTACCCCCGTGTGGTCTACAGCCAGCCGATGGTGATGGGGCCGACCGTGATGGCCGCGCCTCCCGTGGTGGTTGACCCCGCCCGAGTGGCCTACTTTTGCAACACCTACCAGCAGTACTACCCGAACGTGGCCACCTGCCCGGTGCCGTGGCAGGTGGTGCCGTATTAAATAACCCGTGTCTCCCGCTGTCCGCCCCGTTGCGAGTAGCGAATGGTGCCCCCGAGCGACTCAATCTCCACCGCCGCCTTGCGCTCGCCATAAACACGGCGGCGCAGCCACTGGGTTTCCTCCTGCAACTGTTCCTGGGTGGAGAGCAGGCGGGTCCAGCAACGCAGTTCGGGCGACCAGCGGTAGCCGCGCTGTTTCAGCAAATCCTTCGTCTCAAAGGGTGAGCCCAGCGCATAGAGCTTGAATTGCGCCTGGTTGAGGGTTTCCAGGATCGACAACAGCACGGGCTGCTGGCGTTGCGGTAAACGCCGGCTGAGCAGTTCGAGCAAGGCGTGACAATCCGTCTCGGCACGGTGTGCCTCGTAAAAAAAGCCCTGCGTCTGCAGCAGGTACTCGAGTTTGGCGGACCCAAACCCCTCTTCTTTCCACGGCACATCCTTGACGCTGCAGGCCCAGGCCAGTTGTTCAAACACGGGCCAGCGGCTCTCCACAAAGGGACGATCGAAAGCGGCGTTGTGCGCCACCACCACCTGCACATCCCGCAGGAAGCGTTCCACGCGGGCATCGTCAATGCGTTGGCCCTGCACCATGTCGTCGGTGATGTGGTGGATGGCCGTGACTTCCGGTGGAATGGGAAAGCCGGGATCTTCGAGCTCGTCAAAGACCTCCAGCACCCGGTGCACCACACCGGAGACAGGGTCAAATTCAAACAGCAGCATGCCCAGTTCGATCACCCGGTCCTGCTGTGAGTTCAACCCGGTGGTTTCCGTGTCCAGCACCACCCCCTTCATGAGGGGCGTGCCCGGCGCCACGTCCTCGTAGTGCAAGCGGGGCACCAGGCGGCGCAGGATGCGGTAATTCGGGCTGCGCTCCAAGGCCTGGGCCCAGCGCTCGTGTTCGTGATGGTCTTGGGTCATGGGGTGCGTTGCCAGCAGGGGCTAAACCTTCAGGGGTGGGCAGGTGCGTGCCGCATCAGGGTCGGAAACAACAACGCCAGGGTCAGCATCGAGCATCCCCCCAGCGCGATGAGCATGCCCATGCCCAGCGAACCGGACAGGGTGGACGTGATGACCACCCCGATGGACTGGCCGGTGAACAGGGTGCCCGCAAACAATGACATGCCAATGCCCCGCATGCCCGGTGCCATTTCCGAGGCGTGGGCCTGCAACGTGTTGTGAAACATCGAAAACCCCACCCCCGACACCAGACTGGCCAGCGCCACCGCAGGCCACCAGGGACAGAACGCGATGGTGGCCAGTGACATGACGACCAGCGTTCCACCGCCACGGCACAGGCCGGTGGTGCCCAATCGGCGGATCACGTGTTTGGCTGCGAGCATGTACAGCACGCCACCCAGGCCAAACAGGCCGGCCAGCACACCGCTGTGGCTCAGGGAAATGTGCAGGCTTTCGTGCAGGTGCGAGGCCACCAGGGCGAACGCACCGAAAAAACTGGCGCCATGCAACAGCACGGTGCCCAGGATTCGACGCGCCCGCCGCTGGCTGAGCACGTGACGCGCCTGTTGCCATGGGGTGTGGCCGATGGCAGCGGCGTTTGTGGGCAGGTCGGCCCGCCGCTCCGTCCCCGGGCGTGCCCGTGGGTCCAACCACATCGTGCTGCCGGCCAGTAAAAAAAGCAGGCCGACAAAAGCAAACCCCCAGCGCCAGCCTGCGGTATCGGTGAAGACGCCGCCAATGATCTGACCACTCACCAGCCCCAGCATGGTGCCCAGGCCCACCCGGGCGAGGGTTTCCTGGCGGATCTCGTAGGGCGTGTTGTCTCCGACCCAGGCCATGGAGACCGGGATGATGGCGGCGGCAAACGCCGCCACCAGCACCCGGGAGGCCACCAGCCAGGTCAGGTCAGGGGCCAGTGCACTGGCCAGACACCCCACACTGCACATCAGGGTGGTGAAGGCCACGACCCGGAATTTGCCGATCCGGTCCGCCAGGGGGCCGTACACGATTTGCATCAGGCCGTAGGCGATGGCAAAGAGCGAGATCACCCAGGCCACCTCTGCCAGATTGCTGTGAAATTCTTGCGCCAGGGCCGGCAGCATGGGGTCGCACATGCGCTGCACGCTCATGCTGCAGCATGAGGCAAAAGCGAGGACCGGGATGGAGCGGGACAGGGAGGAAGACACGGGCAGGGGCGGCACAGAGGGGCGGGCAACGAAAGGCCCACGTGCAGGGATTATCTGGCATGGCGCCATCACATGACGACCTCCAGCAGGTGAAGTGCCGATCACAAGCGATGTAAGTGACACTCACACTGCGGCTAACATCGGGGGATGCGTTCCTGGAAACATTGGAGTCTGGCCTTGATGCTGGCCGTGGCCCTCGGTCAGTGGGTCTGGACCGTCCTGCCCGTCCCCAGCGAGGCGAGGTCCCGTGAGCCGGCACAAGCCCCCTCAGCCGACCCTGCGTCGGGGGGCGAGGCGTCTGCCGCCCAGGTCCTGGGGGTTTACTTCACGCCGCCGGCGGGCGCTGGCAAAGCCCTGGTGCACTGGATTGATGATGCCCGGCAGGAAGTGCTGGTGCAGGCGTATGGTTTCACACACAACGCCATTGCGCAGGCCGTCTTGCGCGCCCACCAGCGTGGGGTTCGGGTGGCCGTGTTGCTGGACCAGAAAAGCAGTTCGACCAACCGCTATGTGATCGACCTGCTGGAGTCCAACCAGGTGGCGTTGCGTTTTGATGGTGAGCATGCCATCGCCCACAACAAGGTGATGGTGATCGACCAGCGCATCGTGGTGACCGGCAGCTTCAACTTCACCAACTCGGCCGACACCCGCAATGCGGAAAACCTGCTGGTGCTGGAATCCCCCGCGCTGGCAGCGCGCTACCACGCCAACTGGCAGACCCATTGGGCGCATGGCTCCGGCCGGCCCTGAGCGGGGCGGCGTTGGGGTGGATGGTTCCAGGCTGGAAGCCTCTGAGCTGACGTTCCTCGGCCGAACGCCCTCACCTGAACGTCCTTGGCGGGGGCACTGCCCACTGGTGATGCGGGCCCGGACTGACGCCCGCGGCTGGATTTAGTCTGTCACCTCTAATGCGCGGCACACATGCTTCTCAACCGGATAAGGCCCCTTAAAATCCGGTTTATGCTGCACTGCAACATGGGTGCTCTCATCCACTTGTGTTCCCTCATCAAAATTCATAACAGGAGATTTCCATGAACCTCACGCCCGAACAAATCATCGCCGCCAACAAAGCCAATCTGGAGACCCTGGTGGGTCTGACCAACAAGGCCTTCGCGGGGGTTGAGCAACTGATCGAACTCAACCTGGCCGCTGCCAAGGCCGCCATGGCTGACAGCCAGCAGCAGACCCAGGCCGCTTTGTCCGTCAAGGACGCCCAGCAGCTGCTCGGCCTGCAAGCCAGCCTGTTCCAGCCGTTGGCTGAAAAGGCGGTTGCCTACAACCGCCACCTGGTTGAAATCGCCAGCAGCACTGGCTCCGACTTCACCAAGGCCTACGAAGCCCAGGTGCAAGGTGCTCAACACGCCTTCAACACGCTGGTCGACACCATGGCCAAAAACGCGCCGGCCGGTTCCGAGTCCGCCGTGGCTGCATTCAAAACCGCAGTGTCGGCTGGCACCAATGCGCTGGAAACGGTGCAAAAGGCTGTCAAGCAAGCCACCGATCTGACCCAGGCGCAGGTTCGCTCCATGAGCGATCAAGTGGCGGGTGCCGCCAAATCTGCCGCCAAAAAGCGCTGATTCTTCCTGTCTTCTGATCCGGGGGCGCTCCCCATGACGGCACCTTCGGGTGCCGTTTTCCTTGGTCAAAGGGCGCGCCGCACCAGGCTTTCGTCGGCTCAACGCACGGCCACGTTGGAGACACACCTGCGTTTGGCGCGGGCTTTTTATTGGATGATTGGGGTTTGAGCACAAGCAGTCAATGGGAGTGAGTGACGTGGATCAGGTCGATGCAGTGGTGATCGGTGCCGGTGTGGTGGGTCTCGCCGTGGCCCGAGCGTTGACTCAATCGTCCCGACTCGGCGTGAACGAATTGCTGGTGCTCGAGTCGCAGGAAGCGATTGGCATGGGCACCAGCTCGCGCAACAGCGAGGTGATTCACGCCGGCATCTATTACGCGGCCGGTTCGCTCAAGGCACAGTGTTGTGTGCAGGGGCGGCAACAACTCTATGCTTACGCCCAGGCGCGCGGTATTCCCCACCGCCGCTGTGGCAAGCTGATTGTGGCCACCGAGACCGAGCAGATCGGTCAGCTCGAAGCCATCGTGCGCAAGGCCCAGGCCAACGGCGTGGACGACTTGCGCATCCTCTCGCGCGAGGAGGCGCAGGCGCTAGAACCCGCGTTGAATTGCAAGGCCGCCATTCTCTCGCCCAGCACCGGCATCATCGACAGCCACGCCTACATGTTGTCCCTGCAAGGTGACCTGGAGCAGGGCGGCGGCATGGTGGTGTGCCACAGTGCAGTGACTTCCGCCCGCTGTGAACCGGATGGCACCGTGTTGCGCATGGCCGATGGCACCGAGCTCAAGGCAAGGATCGTGGTCAACTCGGCAGGCGTCTACGCCCCAGGGCTGGCGGCCCGCTTTGAAGGCATGCCAGCCGAGCACCTGCCCACCGCTTATTACGCCAAGGGCAACTACTTCACGCTGAGTGGCAAGGCGCCATTTTCTCGCCTGATCTACCCGGTGCCTGAGGCGGCGGGTCTGGGTGTTCACCTGACCCTGGACCTGGGCGGTCAGGCCAAGTTCGGACCCGACGTGGAGTGGGTGGACGATCCCGAGCAACTGGCGGTGGACCCCAGCCGGTGCCGGGATTTTTATGCCGAGGTGCGACGCTACTGGCCCGCGCTGGCGGACGACAGTCTGCAGCCCGGGTACGCGGGCATCCGACCCAAATTGGGCGGGGCGGCCCAGCCGGCGGCGGATTTCGTGATCAGCGGACCTGCAGAACACGGCATGCCCGGTTTGGTGAACTTGTTTGGTATCGAATCGCCGGGCCTGACCAGTTCATTGGTGCTGGCAGATCGCGTGGCAGCGCAACTCGAATGGGCGCTGGCCTGACGGCTTTCCACTCCACGGGTCATCACCCGATCAGCACCGGCTGATGACCGTCAGATCGGAGGGTTGGGGCAGGCGTCGCCTCAAGCCCGGGGCATGTCCCGCAGCGCCCGCGCACATTCGCTCACCAGCGCCGGACCGCGGTAGATCAGCCCGGTGTAGAGCTGCACCACGTCGGCACCGGCCTCGATCTTGCCCACCGCATCTGCACCGCTCAGGATGCCCCCCACGCCGATGATCGGAAAGTGCGGCCCCAGGCGTTGGCGCAATTGCCGGATCACGGCGTTGCTGCTGGCATACACCGGCGCGCCGGAGAGTCCACCGGTTTCCTCACCATGGGGCAAGCCCTTGACCTGCTCGCGTGAAATGGTGGTGTTGGTGGCAATGACGCCCCAGGCCTCGTCTTTGGAGCGATCGCCGGCCATGCCATGACGACGCAGGGTGGCCGCGATGAGGTCGATTTGCGGTTCGTCCAGGTCGGGCGCAATCTTGATGAATACCGGCACACGCTTGCTGTGCTGTCGCTGCAACAGCTCGCGCCGCTCACTCAGTGCGTGCAGCAACTCGTCCAGGGCCTGGTCCGATTGCAGGGCACGCAGGTTTTGCGTGTTGGGGCTGGAGATGTTGACGGTGACGTAGTCGGCATGGGGGTACACGCCATCCAGGCAGGCGAGGTAGTCGTCGGCCGCGCGCTCGATGGGGGTGGTGGCGTTCTTGCCAATGTTCAAGCCCAGCAGCAGGGGCGTGCCCGAGGCCTGGCGAAAGCGCGCCTGTTTCACGTTCTGAAGAAACACCTCCAGGCCTTCATTGTTGAAGCCCAGGCGGTTGATCAGTCCATCCACCTCGGGCAACCGGAAGATACGCGGCTTGGGGTTGCCCGGCTGCCCTTTGGGTGTGACCGTGCCAACCTCCACAAATCCGAAGCCCATGGCACCCAGGCCATCGATACAGCGGGCGTTTTTGTCCAGCCCCGCAGCCAGCCCCACCCGGTTGGGAAAGCGCAGACCGGCCAGCGTGATGGGGTCATCGATGCGTGCCTGGGCATAGGCCATGCGGCCCCAGTGGTGCTGGGTGCTGGCCAGCAGGTCCATGAGGCGCTCATGCGCCACTTCGGGGTCCATGGCAAACAGTGCGGAACGGGCCAGGGGGTAGAGCGAGGAAAGGTTGGGCAGAGCCATGGATAATCAACCAGGTTGTAATTCACAGGATTTTCGCCGATGTCGCAAGCGCTCTCCCAGGATGAACTCAAGGCACGGGTTGGACAGGCCGCGCTGGCCTATGTGCCCGCCGGCGAAGTGGTGGGGGTGGGCACGGGCTCGACCGTCAACAAATTCATCGACGCGCTGGCCACCATCAAGGACCGTATCCGCGGGGCGGTCTCCAGCTCGGAGGCGTCCACCGCCCGTTTACGTGCAGCGGGCATCACCGTGTTCGAGGCGGAGGAGGTCGACAGCCTGTCCGTCTACATCGACGGTGCAGACGAAATTGACGCACACGGATACATGATCAAAGGGGGAGGCGCGGCCCTCACACGAGAGAAGATTGTGGCGGCGCAGTCGCGACAGTTCATCTGCATTGCGGACGAGTCCAAACTGGTCAAGACCCTCGGCGCTTTTCCGCTGCCGGTGGAGGTCATCCCGATGGCCAGCGCGCGCATCATTCGGCAATTCGCTGCGCTGGGCGGTACCGCCCAGGTGCGACTCCAGGATGGCCAACCGCTGGTGACTGACAACGGCCAGCACATCGTGGATGTCAAGGGTCTGCAGATCACCGATCCCTTGCGTTTTGAAACCGAGGTCAGTCAATGGCCCGGGGTGGTCACCGTGGGGGTGTTTGCCCACCAGAAAGCACAGGTCTGCCTGCTGGGGACATCGACCGGTGTGAAGACGCTGACCTTCTGACAGCGCAGGCAGGCCTCAGGGCCTGTCCCGTGACGGAACGCACGCCGCTTTCAGCGTGACATGCCCTGGTGTCGCAGCAGCGCATCCAGCGTCGGTTCCCGCCCTCGGAACGCCTTGAACGATTCCATGGCCGGTCGGCTGGCTCCGACCTCCAGGATCTGGTGCAAATACTGCTGCCCGGTGGCGACATTCGGTTCGCCTTGCGGTCCGGCGGTTTCTTCAAACGCTGCATAGGCGTCGGCACTCAGCACCTCGGCCCACTTGTAGCTGTAGTAGCCGGCCGAGTATCCCCCCGCAAAGATGTGGCTGAAGGTGTGGGGCATGCGGTTCCAGGCGGGTGGCTGCAGCACAGCCACTTCATCCCGCACCGAGTCCAGCAGCGACAGGATGGCGTCACGGTCCGGGGTGGCCGGCAGCGTGGTCTCGCTGTGCAGTCGCATGTCGAAGAGGGAAAACTCGATCTGTCGCAAGGTCTGCAAACCGCTTTGGAAATTGCGGGCAGCCAGCATCTTGTCGAACAGCGCACGAGGCAGGGGTTCGCCGGTCACCACATGCGCCGACAGGTGGCGCACCACGGACCATTCCCAGCAGAAGTTCTCCATGAACTGGCTGGGCAGTTCCACCGCATCCCATTCCACGCCGCTGATGCCGGCGACATCGCGCTCGTTCACCCGCGTCATCAGATGGTGCAGCCCGTGGCCGAATTCGTGGAACAGGGTGATGACGTCATCGTGCGTGAGCAGGGGCGGTTGGCCATCGACACCTTCCGCAAAGTTGCACACCAGGTGGGCGATGGGTGTTTGCAGGGTGTGGGTGTCCGGTCGCAGCCAGCGGGCGCGGACATCGTCCATCCAGGCGCCACCTCGTTTGCCCGCCCGGGCTCCCGGGTCCAGGTAGAACTGACCCACCAATTCCGGCGTGCCGTTGGCATCGGCCACGCGGCGTTCGATGCGGTAGAACTCCACCCCCGGGTGCCACACCGGGGCCTGGTCACGGCGAATCGACACCTGGAACAAGGTCTCCACAATACCAAACAGGCCTGCCAACACTTTGGGGGCGGTGAAATAGGTTTTGACCTCCTGCTCGCTGAAGGCATAGCGGGCTTCTTTCAGCCGCTCGCCGATGTAGGGCCAATCCCAGGCCTGAGGGTCCGTCAGGCCCAGTTGCGAGCGGGCAAATTCGCGCAGGTCGGCCAGGTCTTGCTCGGCATGGGGCCGGGCACGACGCGCCAGATCGCGCAGAAAGTCCAGCACCTGTTCTGGAGAGTCGGCCATCTTCGGGGCCAGCGACGCCTCGGCCGCGTTGGCAAAGCCCAGCAGTGCGGCTTCTTCATGGCGCAACTGGACAATCTCGTGCATCAGGGCCGTGTTGTCGAACTGCGGCAGGCTGGATTGTTCGGAGGCGCGCGTGACATAAGCGCGGTACAGCCGCTCTCGCAAGGCGGAACTGTGCGCGAACTGCATCACCGGCAAATAGCACGGCATTTTCAAGGTGAGCTTGTGGCCCTCGTGTTGGTCGGCCTGCGCGGCCTGGCGTGTGGCCGACAACACATCCGGCGGCACTCCCTCGAGTTCTTCGGCTGACACAACCAGTGACCATTGGTCGGTGGCATCCAGCACGTGTTCGCTGAACTGCTGCGACAACTCGGCCTGGCGCTCTTGAATGGCCGCAAAACGCGCTTTGGCTGCGCCTTGCAGTTCAGCCCCCGACAGCACGAAATTGCGCAAGGCCAGTTCACGCGCCCGAAGCTGCTCGGGATTCAAGCCTGCGGGTGCGATGGCCTTGTATTTGGCATACAGGCGCTCGTCCGCCCCCAGACGGGTCCAGAACTCGGTCACGCGGGGCAGGGCCTCCGTGTAGGCCGCGCGCAGGGCCGGTGAGTCGGCCACCGAGTGCAAATGCGAGACCGCCCCCCAGGCACGTCCCAGGCGCTCAGTGGCCGTGTCCAGGGTGCGCGCGAGCGCCACCCAGTCGCACGGAAATGCCGGTGCTGTGACCTGCTCCAGCGCATCAGTTGCCTGGGTCAGCAACTGATCCAGGGCGGGGGCGATGTGATCAGGCTGGATGGCGTCGAAGCGCGGCAGGTCCTGAAAGTCCAGCAGGGGGTTGTCAGCAGTGTTCATGAGGAAAGCTTGGCGACGCGTTCGGCGGATTCAAGGGTGTTGACAAGAAGCATGGTGATGGTCATGGGGCCCACACCGCCCGGGACGGGCGTGATGTAACTGGCCACCTGGCGGACACCGTCGAAGTCCACGTCGCCGCACAGCTTGCCGGCGTCGTTGCGGTTCATGCCGACATCGAGCACCACCGCACCCGGTTTGACCATGTCGGCGGTGAGCACGTTGCGCTTGCCCACAGCCGCCACGATCACATCCGCCTGCCGGGTGTAGTGCGCCAGATTCTGGGTGCCGCTGTGACACACCGTGACCGTGGCGTTGCGTTGCAACAGCATCAGTGCCATGGGCTTGCCCACGATGTTGCTGCGGCCGATCACCACCGCGTGCTTGCCTTTGAGGTCATAGCCAATGCTCTCCAGCATCTTCAGGCAGCCATAGGGCGTGCAGGGCCAGAAGCCAGGCAGCCCGGTCATGAGGGCGCCGGCGCTGGCGATGTGAAAACCATCCACGTCCTTGTCGGGGTCGATGGCTTCGATCACCCGCTGCGCATCGATGTGTTCGGGCAGCGGCAACTGCACCAGGATGCCGTGGATGCGAGGGTCGTTGTTCAGTCGCGCGATGTGGTCCAGCAGGGCCTGCTGGCTGAGCTCCGCGTCATAGCGTTCCAGCACCGAATGGAACCCCGCCTCTTCGCAGGCCTTGACCTTGTTGCGCACATAGACCTGGCTGGCCGGGTTGTCCCCCACCAGAATGACGGCCAGGCCCGGTTGCACGCCCTGCTGGTGCAAGGCCCGGGTGCGCGCGGCCACCTGTTCGCGCAATTGCTTGGACAGCGCAATGCCATCGATGAGTTGAGCAGTCATGGTACGGATTTCGGAAAAAAAGTGAGGATGGGTCGTGCTGAGGGACAGTTCAATCGCCAGGGGGAAACACTGCCTCAAACACAAACGCCCGTGAGGCACGGGCGTTGGTTGGGGCCGTGCGCGACCTGGATCAGGCCTTGGCTTGCCCCAGTGCAATCTTGAGCAAATCAGCCACGGTGTTGGCGTTGAGTTTTTCCATGATGTTGGCCCGGTGGGCTTCCACCGTCTTGATGCTGATGCCCAGATCGTCGGCAATCTGTTTGTTCAGGCGACCGGCCACGATGCGCTCGAGCACCTGCGATTCGCGCGAGGTCAGCTTGGACATCAGGGCGTCGCGGCTGGCGGCCTGCTGGTAGTCGGAGAAGGAGTCCTTGGCGTGTTCGAGCATGCGCTCGACCAGGCCCACCAGCTCGTCTTCCTTGAAGGGCTTCTGGATGAAATCCATGGCGCCTTTTTTCATGGTGTTGACCGCCATGGGCACATCGCCGTGGCCGGTGATGAAGACGACGGGCAGGGGCGACTTGCGCTCGATCAGACGGTCTTGCAACTCCAGCCCGGTCATGCCACCCATGCGGATGTCGACGATCAGGCAGGCCACTTCGCGCGGGTCGTATCTGCCCAGGAAGGTTTCTGCGGAATCGAAGCAGCGCACCCGGTAGTCCTTGCCCTCGAGCAACCACTGCAGCGAATCACGCACCGCTTCGTCATCGTCGACGACGTAGACAGTCCCTTTCTTGGGTATCAGACTCATGGTGGACAACTCTCCCTGCAACACTGACTTCATCGGCCAAATCCGGCGAACGGTTTACCGGATGACGGCTGGTACCCAGAAGGTGAACCGGCATCCACTGATTTCCGGACCATTGTAGAGGTTCTCGGCCTGCATCCGGCCCGCATGGGATTCGACGATGCTGCGGCACAAATTCAGGCCAATGCCCATGCCTTCGGTCTTGGTGGAGAAAAACGCTTCGAACAAGTGTTCCAGCACTTCCGGGGCCAGGCCAGCGCCGGTGTCCATCACGGTGAATTCCACCACCGGGTTGTCGTCCACGGTTTTGGGGAGCACCTGCAGTTCGACATGGCGCCGGTCAGACGGGCGTTGGGCATTGTCGATGGCTTCCGCGGAGTTCTTCAACAAATTGATCAGCACCTGTTCGATCAGGATCGGATCCACGTGCACACGCGGCAGGCGTGAGGAGACAAAGTGGCTCAGTCGAACGCTTCGCCGTTTGAGTTCAATGTCGGCCAGTTCGAGCGCCTCGGCCACCATGGGCGCGACCTCGGTTTCGATGCGGTTGGGTTCGCTGCGTTTGACGAAGCTGCGGATGCGCTGGATGATCTGACCCGCCCGCTGGGCCTGATGCGCGGTTTTCTCGAGCGCCTTGAGCAGGTCTTCCTCACTGATGTGCTGGCCCTTGATCCGGGACACCATGCCGTTGCAGTAGTTCGAGATGGCGGTGAGGGGCTGGTTGAGTTCGTGCGCCACGCTGGAAGCCATCTCGCCCATGGTGATGAGGCGGCTGGCCGACTGCGCCCGTTCGGCCTGCTGCGCGGCCTGCTCCTCGGCCAGCCGGCGGGGAGTGATGTCGGTGGCAATCACCATCTGGGCCAGGCGGCCATCGACCCAGTTCAGGTACCGTGAACGCACCTCCAGCCACTTGTCGAGCTCAGGCACATAGATTTCGGCGTTCTCGGCCTGGGCCATGGTCAGGCTCTCGGAGGGCAACCCTGCCAGTGAATCGACCGTGTCCCGGCTGTCATCGGACGAGGATTTGTCGATCGAGCCGGCCTGGGTGATCAGCACATGGTGCCCCTCGGCCTTGTTGCCAAACCATTGGCGGTACAACTTGTTGGTGAACACCATCTCGGCGCTGCCCAGTGGCGCCACCGACACCGAGGCGTCCAGCGCCTCCAACACCGTGGTGAAGCGTTCATACGAGGCTAGCAACTGCTCGCGGATGCGATTGGGTTCTGTGATGTCGGTCATGGAGGTCATCCACCCGGTCTGCTGTCCCTTGGCGTCGATGAGGGGCGACATGTACACCCGGGCATCAAACAGCTGGCCATTCTTGCGCTTGACCCGTACCTGGTAGGCGCTGTTGGAGGTGACGCCATTGATCTCGTCTTGCAGTCGACGGTTGAGCAGCTGGATATCCTCGTCAGGCCAGTACGGGAAGGGGGGCAAGCGTCCCACCAGCTCCTGCTCGCTCCAGCCGGTCATCTGGCAGAAGGCCGCGTTGACGTAGGTGATGCGTCCGTTCAGATCCATAGCGCGCATGCCCGTCAACATGGAGTTCTCCATGGCGCGACGGAAATTCGTTTCGGACACCAGGGCCTGTTGTGCCTGCTGGCGACGGCGGGTATGACGCCAGCTGCCAATCAACATCCAGGCACTCATCAGGCTCAGGGCGGTCATCAGCCAGAACATGCCATTGCCGATCAGGCCTTGCGAGGTGCGATAGGCCTGGGCGTGCAGCACCAGGCTGTTGCCCACCGGTGGAATGGGCACGGCGTAATCGTAGGCCGGGCTCATCCAGGGCATGTTGGCATTGAGGCGGCTCTTCTTGTTGATGGGTTGACCCGCCAGCAGGTGATGGCTCTCGTCCAGGAACGAGATGGCGTGACGGGTGGTGATCTCTGGCGGAATGACAAACCGCAACAGTCCGTCGATGTTGTATTCCGTCAGGATCATCCCCAGGAACTGGCCATGGAACTGGATCGGTGCATGCAATTGCACGACGGAGACCGTGCGCTCGCCAGGCAGTTGGCGCAGCAGGGGCGGGGAATACACCGTCTGGAGCTGTTCGCGGGCCAGTTGGAAGGTGTTCAGCGTGTCCGGATGGCGCAGCGATTCACCGGCCACACGCCACTGTGTACTTTGCACCCCGTGTCCGGCGTAACTGGCCTTGACGCGACGCTGGGCGTCCACCCAGGTGACCGAAGCAATTTCGGGGTGCTGGACCACCAGGGCTGCGGCTTCGTTCAGGAATTCCCGCTGGTCGATATCACGGTTGCCCAGGTCCCGTGCCATCCGCATGAGTTGCTCTTGCCGTTCCAGCAATCGCAGGCGCAGTCGTTGCTGGGCATATTCAACATCGCGCCGGACGGTCTCCTGCTCGCGCTCGATTTCCTCGAAACGCAGGTAGCCAAACGCAATCAGGACAGCGGCCAGAAACACCAGCACCGCCCCCAGGGGGGCGAGCACCGCCAGGCGGTCCTGTCGATAGGGGCTGAGCCGGCGCCACCAGTTGATCCAGCGCTGGGTGACCAGTCGCAGGGGGTGCTTGAGTACTTGCTGGGCCGTCATGTTTTCAAGTGTAGGAGATCGGTTAATTCACGATATGAAACGTAACATCATTATTTGAAATATTGGATAAACTGTGCCAAAATCCCAGCCATCGGCAAAAAGACCGTTAATCCTTATCATGTTGTGAAAGAGGAGACACCCATGTCAGCACAACCGAATGATCAGCGCACCTTCGCGATCAATGACATCGACAGCCAGGAAACCCGCGAATGGATGGACGCGCTGTCAGCCGTCATCCAGGCCGAGGGTCCCGAGCGTGCCCACTACCTGCTGGAGCAGTTGCTCGAACATGCACGCGAAAACAGCATCGACATGCCGTTCTCCGCCAACACCGGCTACGTGAACACCATCGAACCTGACCAGGAAGAGCGCTGTCCGGGCAACATCGAGATCGAGGAGCGTCTGCGCGCCTACATGCGCTGGAACGCCATGGCCATGGTCGTCAAGGCCAACCGCCACAACCCGGAGGACGGCGGGGACCTGGGCGGCCACATCGGTTCGTTTGCCTCGCTGGCTCACATGTTCGGTGCCGGGTTCAACCATTTCTGGCACGCCGAGAATGAACACCACGGCGGGGACTTGCTGTACATCCAGGGCCATGTGGCACCGGGCGTGTACGCGCGTGCATTCCTCGAAGGTCGTCTGACCGAGGAACAGTTGCTCAACTTCCGTCAGGAAGTGGATGGCAAGGGCTTGTCGAGCTACCCGCATCCGAAACTGATGCCTGAGTTCTGGCAGTTCCCCACGGTGTCCATGGGCCTGGGGCCCTTGATGGCCATCTACCAGGCCCGCTTCCTCAAATACCTGCACGCGCGTGGCATTGCCAACACTGAAAACCGCAAGGTCTGGGTGTTCTGTGGCGACGGTGAAATGGACGAGGTGGAGTCGCTCGGCGCCATCGGCCTGGCCGCGCGCGAGAACCTCGACAACCTGATCTTCGTCATCAACTGCAACCTGCAACGCCTGGACGGCCCGGTGCGCGGCAACGGCAAGATCATCCAGGAACTGGAAAGCGAGTTCCGCGGCGCCGGCTGGAACGTCATCAAGTGTCTGTGGGGCAGCAACTGGGACCCGCTGCTGGCCCGCGACAAGGACGGCGCCCTGCGTCGCATCATGATGGAAACGCTCGACGGCGACTTCCAGGCATTCAAGGCCAATGACGGGGCCTACGTGCGCAAACATTTCTTTGGTCGCGATCCACGCACCCTGGAGATGGTGTCCAAGATGAGCGATGACGACATCTGGAACCTGCGTCGCGGCGGCCACGATCCGGACAAGGTGTTTGCAGCCTATTCCGCGGCCGTCAAGCACAAGGGCCAGCCCACTGTGCTGCTCATGAAGACCGTCAAGGGTTTTGGCATGGGCAAGGTGGGGGAGGGCAAGAACACCGTCCACCAGACCAAGAAGCTGACCGACGAGGACATCAAGGCCTTCCGCGATCGCTTCAACATCCCCATCCCCGACAGCGAACTGCCCAAGTTGCCGTTCTACAAGCCGGCCGACGATACGCCCGAGATGCGTTACCTGCACGAGCGTCGCAAGGCACTTGGCGGTTATCTGCCGCATCGTCGCACCCGTGCCGATGAGCATTTCACTGTGCCGGCGATTGAGGTGTTCAAGTCGGTGATCGAGCCGACCACCGAAGGGCGTGAAATCTCCACCACGCAAGCCTACGTGCGCTTCCTCACGCAGCTGCTGCGTGACCAGGCCCTGGGCCCGCGCATCGTGCCGATCCTGGTCGACGAGGCCCGCACCTTCGGCATGGAAGGCCTGTTCCGGCAAATCGGCATTTACAACCCGGCGGGTCAGCAGTACACCCCGGTCGACAAAGACCAGGTCATGTACTACAAGGAAGACAAGGCCGGGCAGATCCTGCAGGAGGGCATCAACGAAGCCGGCGGCATGTCGAGCTGGATTGCGGCGGCCACGTCGTACTCCACCAACAACCGCATCATGATCCCGTTCTATGTGTATTACTCGATGTTCGGGTTCCAGCGCATTGGCGACCTGGCCTGGGCAGCGGGTGACATGCAGGCGCGCGGATTCCTGCTGGGCGGGACGTCTGGTCGCACCACGCTGAACGGCGAAGGCCTGCAGCACGAGGACGGACACAGCCACATCCTGGCCGGCACCATCCCCAACTGCGTCAGCTATGACCCGACCTTCGCGCACGAAGTGGGCGTCATCATGCACCATGGCTTGAAGCGCATGGTGGAGAAGCAGGACAACGTCTTCTACTACCTGACCCTGCTGAACGAAAACTACAGCATGCCGGGCCTCAAGACCGGGACCGAAGAGCAGATCATCAAGGGCATGTACCTGTTGCAAGAGGGCGAGGGTGCCAAAAAGGCCCCGCGCGTGAACCTGCTGGGTTCCGGCTCCATCCTGCGTGAGTCCATCGCCGCGCGTGACCTGCTGGCCCAGGACTGGGGCGTGGCCGCCCATGTGTGGAGTTGCCCCAGCTTCAACGAGTTGGCCCGTGACGGACAAGCTGCCGAGCGCTGGAACCTGCTGCATCCGACCGAGACGGCGCGCGCGTCGTTTGTCGAACAGCAACTGACGCCGCATGCAGGTCCGGTGATCGCATCGACCGACTACATGAAAAACTACGCCGAGCAGATCCGTCCTTTCATGCCCAAAGGCCGCAGCTACAAGGTGCTGGGCACCGACGGGTTTGGCCGCAGCGATTTCCGCAGCAAGTTGCGCGAGCACTTCGAGATCAACCGTCACTACATCGTGGTGGCAGCACTCAAGTCGCTGAGCGATGAAGGGGCCATTGCCGCCTCCAAAGTCGCCGAGGCGATCAAGAAGTACGGCATCAAGGCCGACAAGCTCAATCCCCTCTACGCGTAAGCGGACAATGATGGATCTTCAGTTCGCGTTTGCCCCGGCTTGCGTTGACGCAACGCATACCCGGGCGAGTCGCTTTTTGAACAAGTGAGACAAACATGGCATTGGTAGAAGTCAAGGTTCCCGATATCGGGGATTTCAGTGAAGTGGCCGTCATCGAGTTGCTGGTGAAGCCTGGCGACACCGTCAAGCCCGAGCAAAGCCTGATCACCGTCGAGTCCGACAAGGCATCGATGGAAATCCCGTGCTCGCATGCGGGGGTGGTCCAGGAACTCAAGGTCAAGATCGGTGACATGGTGCGTGAGGGATCGGTGGTCCTGGTGGTCGAAGCCGCCGGCACTGCAACCGCACCCGCAGCCGCAACGGCCGCAGCGCCTGCCAACGCCCCGTCGGCAGCACCTGCCGCACCTGCAGCAACCCCTGCGTCTGTCGCGGTTGCTCCACCGGCAGCGGCTTCAGGTCCGGTTGAAGTGCGCGTACCAGACATCGGTGACTTCAAGGACGTGGTCGTGATCGAGGTGTTCGTGAAACCTGGCGACACGGTGAAGGTCGAGCAATCACTCATCACCGTCGAGTCTGACAAGGCCTCGATGGAGATTCCTTCGTCAACCGCTGGGGTGATCAAGGAACTCAAGGTCAAGCTGGGGGACAAGATCAACATCGGCGACCTGCTGGCGGTACTGGAAGGCACGGCCGCTGCAGCACTTGCCGCGCCAGCGGCTGTCGCCGTTGCCGCGACCGCGCCGGTGGCCGCTGCGGTGTCCGCAGCACCGGCCAAGCCCGTGGCCGCCTTGTCTGTGCCTGCGCACAATCCCGCCTCAGCGCCGGTCAACGTTCCCCATGCATCGCCCTCCGTGCGCAAGTTTGCGCGCGAACTCGGCGTGCCGCTGGATGAAATCAAGGGCACCGGTGCCAAGGGGCGCATCACCCAGGAGGACGTGCAGGCGTTCACCAAGTCGGTGATGGCGGGTGCCGCGCAAACCCGGGCCCAGGCCGCCAAGGCCCCGGCCGGTGGCGATGGAGCTGCGCTGGGTCTGATCCCGTGGCCCAAGGTCGACTTCGCCAAGTTCGGACCGATCGAACGCAAGGAGCTGGGCCGCATCAAGAAAATCAGCGGCGCCAACCTGTTGCGCAACGCCATCATGATCCCGGCGGTCACCAACCACGACGACGCCGACATCACCGAACTCGAAGCCTTCCGTGTCTCCACCAACAAGGAGAACGAGAAGAGCGGCGTCAAGGTCACCATGCTGGCCTTCCTCATCAAGGCCTGTGTCTCCGCACTCAAGAAGTTCCCCGAGTTCAACAGCTCGCTGGACGGCGATGCGCTGGTCTACAAGAACTACTGGCACATCGGCTTCGCGGCAGACACGCCGAATGGTCTGGTGGTGCCTGTCATCAAGGATGCCGACAAGAAAGGCGTGCTGCAAATCTCCCAGGAGATGGGCGAACTGGCCAAGAAGGCCCGCGATGGCAAACTGGGTCCGGCCGACATGACCGGGGCCACCTTCACCATTTCCAGCCTCGGTGGCATTGGCGGTCGTTACTTTACGCCCATCATCAATGCGCCTGAAGTGGCCATCCTGGGTGTGTGCAAGAGCCAGATGGAACCGGTGTGGAATGGCAAGGAGTTTGTGCCGCGCCTGATGTTGCCGCTGTCACTCACCTGGGATCACCGCGTGATCGATGGTGCCGCGGCGGCTCGCTTCAACGCGTACCTGGGGCAGATCCTGGCGGACTTCCGCCGGGTGATGCTCTGACCGGGAAGGGAGTCCACCATGGCACTCATCGATATCAAGGTTCCGGACATTGGCGACTTCAAGGAAGTGGCCGTCATTGAATTGCTGGTCAAGCCCGGTGACACGGTCAAGCCCGAGCAAAGCCTCATCACCGTCGAGTCCGACAAGGCTTCCATGGAAATTCCCTGCTCGCACGCAGGGGTGGTCAAAGCGCTCAAAGTCAAGGTCGGCGACATGGTGAGCGAGGGCTCGGTGGTGCTGAGCCTGGAAGCGCAGGAAGACGCGGCTTCGGCGACACCCACGGTTGCGCCGGCGGCGTCGCCCGCTGTGGGCGCACCCGCAGCCCCGGCTGTCAGCGTGGCGCCGGTGGTGGCGCCTGCTGCGGCGTCCTTCGGCGGCAGCGCCGATCTCGAGTGCGATGTGCTCGTGCTTGGCGCCGGCCCTGGCGGCTACTCGGCAGCGTTTCGCGCGGCCGATCTTGGCTTGAATGTGGTGCTGGTTGAACGCTATGCGTCGCTGGGCGGGGTGTGCCTGAACGTGGGCTGCATTCCCTCCAAGGCCCTGCTGCACGTGGCAGCGGTGATGGACGAGGTGTCCCACCTGGGCGACCTGGGCATCGAGTTTGGCGCGCCCAAGGTCAGCATTGACAAGCTGCGGGGTCACAAGGACAAAGTGATCGGCAAGCTGACCGGTGGCCTGGCGGCCATGGCCAAGATGCGCAAGGTGACCGTGGTGCGCGGCTACGGCCATTTTGTTGGTGCCCACCATGTCGAGGTGGAAGAGACCACCGGGTCGGCGCAGGAGAAAACGGGTGGCAAGAAGGTCATCGCTTTTAAGCGCTGCATCATCGCGGCCGGTTCACAAGCGGTGCGACTGCCCTTCATGCCGGATGATCCGAGGGTGGTGGACAGCACGGGAGCCCTGGCGCTCAAGGTGGTGCCCAAGCGCATGCTGATCCTCGGTGGGGGGATCATTGGTCTGGAAATGGGCACGGTCTACAGTACCTTGGGCTCGCGCCTGGACGTGGTGGAGATGATGGATGGCCTGATGCAGGGTGCGGACCGCGACCTGGTCAAGGTGTGGCAAAAAATGAATGCCCACCGGTTTGACAACATCATGCTCAAGACCAAGACGGTGGACGCCAAGGCCACGCCGGCGGGGATCGAGGTGACGTTTGAAGGCGAGGGTGCGCCTGCACCGCAAACCTACGATCTGGTGTTGCAGGCCGTGGGGCGCTCACCCAACGGCAAGAAGATCGGGGCCGATCAGGCGGGTGTCGCGGTGACCGATCGCGGCTTCATCAACGTCGACATCCAGATGCGCACCAACGTGCCGCACATTTTCGCCATCGGTGACATCGTGGGCCAGCCCATGCTGGCACACAAGGCCGTGCACGAGGCGCATGTGGCGGCTGAGGTGATTGCGGGTGAACTGCAAGGCAAACCCGAACTCGCCGCTGCCGCGTTCAATGCGCGCGTGATTCCGAGTGTGGCCTACACCGACCCCGAGGTGGCGTGGGTGGGTCTCACCGAGGACCAGGCCAAGGCACAGGGCATCAAGGTCAAGAAGGGCCTGTTCCCCTGGACCGCCTCGGGTCGTGCCATTGCCAACGGACGAGACGAGGGCTTCACCAAGCTGCTGTTCGATGATTCGCCCGAGGCCCACGGCCACGGCAAGATCCTGGGCGGTGGCATCGTGGGCACGCATGCCGGTGACATGATTGGCGAGATTGCGCTGGCGATCGAGATGGGCGCCGACGCGGTGGACATCGGCAAGACCATTCACCCGCATCCCACGCTGGGGGAGAGCATCGGCATGGCCGCCGAGGTGGCTCACGGCAGTTGCACGGACTTGCCGCCAGCCAAGCGCTGAACATCACCAGCGCCGCCAAAGAAAAGCCGTCAAACCCCAGGGGTTGACGGCTTTTTTCTTGGCCAGGGGCTCATGGCCGCTGGCGGAGAGGCGGGAGCGAGCTCAGTTGACCTGCTTGTCCGCGTCCTTCACCCGCCTGGCGCCATTGAAGCGCCGATCCCAGTACGCCTGACGCATGTCATCGATGCGCACTTGCTCGCCCGGTTTGGGCGAGTGGATGAATTTGTTGTCGCCGAGGTAGATGCCGACGTGGCTGAACTTGGTGCGCATGGTATTGAAGAACACCAGGTCACCGGGCTGCAGATCTTGACGCTCGATGGTTTCGGTGGCGGCGGCCTGGTCGCGCGCGCGGCGGGGCAGCACCAGGCCCACGGTCTGTTCATACATGGCGCGCACGAAGCCACTGCAGTCAAAGCCCGATTCGGCCGTGTTCCCTCCGCGGCGATAAGGCACACCCAGAAAGCCCATGGCATTGACCACCAGGTCGGAGGCCTGCTGGCTCATGCGTTGGCGCAACTGCTCCATCTGGCTGATGAGCCCACGGTCGGCCAGAAACTTCTCGATGTCGTCGGTGGCGTTGGTGGAAGGGGCCGCGTGGGCCACCCCCAGACACAGGCACACCGCGAGGATCAGGTGTCTGAACATGTAACGCATTTTACCTAAAGCAGGCCGGATGTCTGCCCACGTCTGCATTCGGTGGTCCTGTGATAGAACCGCCGTGTCCCAATTCGAAAGCGCTGGTATGTTCAAAGCCCTGTTACTCGAGAAGAACGATAGCTTTCAGGCCTCCCTCCAGTCGGTGTCTGAGGCACAGTTGCCCGACGGCGATGTCACGGTCGCGGTCGCCTATTCCACCCTGAATTTCAAGGATGGTCTGGCCATTGGTAACCGCAGCCCGGTGGTGCGGCACTGGCCCATGGTGGCAGGCATCGATGGGGCCGGCACGGTACTCGAGTCCTCTCACCCACGCTGGAAACCCGGAGATGCGGTGGTTCACAATGGTTGGGGCGTTGGCGAGACCCATTGGGGCTGTCTGGCCGAAAAGGCGCGGCTGAAAGGCGACTGGCTGGTGCGCTTGCCCGCTGCCTTTACCCCACGACAGGCGATGGCCATCGGCACGGCCGGCTACACCGCCATGTTGTGCGTGATGGCCCTGGAGGAGCGTGGTGTCCGCCCTGGCGATGGCGAGGTGCTGGTCACCGGGGCCACGGGGGGCGTGGGCAGCGTGGCCATCGCCCTGCTGGCCCGACTGGGGTACACCGTGGTGGCGTCGTCAGGCAAGCCTCAGGGGGCTGACTATCTGACCCGACTGGGCGCGGCCAGCATGATCGATCGCAACAGCTTGTCCGCCGCCGGCAAGCCCTTCCAGAAAGAGCGATGGGCGGGGGTGGTCGACACCGTGGGCTCGCACACCCTGGCCAATGCGCTGGCCCAAACCCGCTACGGCGGCACCGTGGCGGCCTGCGGGTTGGCGCAGGGCATGGATTTGCCCACCACGGTCATGCCCTTCATTCTGAGAAATGTGGCCTTGATCGGGGTCGATTCGGTGATGGCACCCCTGGCGCGTCGTCAGCAGGCCTGGGACCGTCTGGCCCGTGACCTGGACCCGAACACGCTCGAGGCCATGATCGAGGAGGTGCCGCTGGAGCGCGCCATCGAGAAGGCGCAGGCCCTGATGGAGGGGCAGGTCAGTGGCCGTGTGGTGGTGAGGATCTGACATGTTGCTTGACCTTCAAGACTCTCAATTGGTGCTGGTGGATTACCAGTCCCAACTCATGCCGGCCATGCACGATGGCGAGGCGGTACTGCGCAACGGGGTACGCCTGGCGCAGATGGCCCACTTGCTGAAGGTACCCACCTGGGGCACCGAGCAAAACCCTGAACGGCTGGGTCACAACCCCGCCGAGATGAGCGAGGTGTGCCGGCGCACCCTGGCCAAGATGGCTTTCAGCGCCGGTGAGGAGGGGCTGGTCGAGTGGCTGCGCCCCGAGTCCAGCGCCCCCTCAGGCAATGCCCGCAGCTTGCCCCGTCATTTGCAGAAGGCCGTGCCGGCACCGGCCCGCAACAGCGTGGTGATCGCTGGGTGCGAGGCCCATGTGTGCCTGCTGCAAACGGCGCTGGCACTGCTGGACGAAGAGTTCGAAGTCTGGGTGGTCACCGACGCCTGCGCCTCCCGCACCGAGCGCAACCGCGATGCCGCCTTTGACCGCCTCGCCGGTGCAGGGGCCGAGTTGCTCACCACTGAAATGGTGGCCTTCGAGTGGCTCAGGACGGCCGAGCACCCGCAATTCAAGGCGGTTCAGGCACTGATCAAATAAGCCGCAGAGTCAGCTTGTAGCAAGTCCACTCCTCATAATTTCGCGGGGAAACCCCACGAATACCTGAGGAGAGACCTGCATGGGTGCTTATGCCGATTTTTATCGCCGCTCGATCGATGACCGAGACGGCTTTTGGCGCGAACAGTCCCAGCTGGTGGATTGGCATGTCGAGCCTCAGCAGATCTGCGACTACGACCGTCCTCCCTTTGCCAAGTGGTTCGTCGGCGGTCAGACCAATCTGTGCCACAACGCGGTTGACCGCCACCTGAAGGACCGCGCCGATCAGCCCGCGCTGATCTTTGTGTCCACCGAAACTGAGCAGGAGAAGGTGTACACCTTCCGTGAACTCAGCGAGGAAGTGCAGCGCATGGCGGCCATCCTCCTGGAACTGGGCGTGAAAAAGGGCGATCGCGTGCTGATCTACATGCCCATGATCGCCGAGGCCAGCTTTGCCATGCTGGCGTGCGTGCGCATCGGTGCCATCCACTCGGTGGTGTTTGGCGGCTTTGCCTCGCATTCACTGGCCTCTCGCATTGATGACTCTCAACCCACGGTGGTGATTGCGGCGGAGGCCGGTTCGCGCTCAGGCAAGCGCGTGCCCTACAAACCGCTGCTGGATGAAGCGCTGTCGCTGGCCACCCACCAACCCGCCGGCGTGCTCATCGTGGACCGCCAGCTCGTGCCGTACCAGGCGGTCGCTGGCCGTGACCACGACTACGCCACCCTGCGCGCCAAGCACATGAATACCCAGGTGCCGTGTGTGTGGGTCGAGTCCACCCACCCCAGTTACATCCTCTACACCTCGGGCACCACCGGCAAGCCCAAGGGCGTCCAGCGTGACACAGGCGGCTACACCGTGGCGCTGGCCGCCAGCATGAAGCACATCTTCCAGGGTAACCCGGGCGAGACGTATTTCTCCACCAGCGACATCGGCTGGGTGGTGGGGCACAGCTACATCATTTACGGACCGCTCATTGCCGGCATGGCCACCATCATGTATGAGGGGCTGCCGACGCGACCCGACGCCGGCATCTGGTGGCAGCTGGTCGAGAAGTACAAGGTGACCGTCATGTTCAGCGCCCCCACGGCGGTGCGTGTGTTGAAAAAACAGGATCCGGCCTACCTGTCCAAATACGACCTGTCCAGCCTGCGCGCGCTCTTCCTGGCGGGCGAACCGCTCGACGAGCCCACGGCCCAGTGGATTGCTTCCAGCCTGGGCCGCCCCATCATCGACAACTACTGGCAGACCGAGACGGGCTGGCCCATCCTCACCATCGCCAATGGCGTGGAGAAGGCCCCCAGCAAGTTCGGCAGCCCCGGTGTCCCGATGTACGGCTACAACGTCAAGCTGCTCGATGAGTCCAATGGCGAGGAATACACCGGCCACGACCAGAAGGGCGTGGTCGCCATCGAAGGGCCGTTGCCCCCGGGCTGCCTGCAAACCGTCTGGGGTGATGACGACCGCTTCGTCAAGACCTACTGGACCAGCGTGCCGGGCAAGGTGGTGTATTCCACCTTCGACTGGGGCATCCGTGACAAGGACGGCTATTACTTCATCCTGGGCCGCACGGACGACGTCATCAACGTGGCCGGCCACCGCCTGGGCACGCGCGAGATCGAGGAGAGCATCTCCAGCCACCCCAATGTGGCCGAGGTGGCGGTGGTGGGCGTCGCGGACCAACTCAAGGGCCAGGTGGCCATGGCCTTTGCCGTGCCCAAGGACGCCAGCGGTTTGACTGACGAGGCCGCCCGACTGAAGCTGGAAGGCGAGATCATGAAGGTGGTCGACAGCCAGCTGGGTGCGGTGGCGCGCCCGGCGCGGGTACGGTTTGTCACCGTCCTGCCCAAGACCCGCAGTGGGAAATTGCTGCGCCGGGCCATCCAGGCGGTGTGCGAAAAGCGCGATCCGGGCGATCTCACCACCATCGAGGACCCCACGGCCCTGCAACAGATCCAGGATCTGGTGTCCTGATATGCCCGGCGTTGCCGCGAAATAAAAAATCGCGCTCCAGGCTGAATCAGGGGCATAATCTTGTTTTGTACTAAGGCCCTTCCCAGCCACAGTCGCATCCGCCAACCGGTTCAGCCGTGTCGCGGAAGGTTTCTTCCAACCAGCTAATGTTTCCCGCAGGGAAACGGAGGTCAGCGCAATGAGTGAGTCATCGAGCGTCTACCAGGCCTACTCGGCCAACACCTATCTCTTCGGGGGCAATGCACCCTACGTCGAAGAGATGTACGAAAACTACCTCGCCAATCCGGGCAGCGTGCCTGACACCTGGCGCCAGTATTTCGACGCCCTCCAACACGTTCCCGCCGTTGACGGCTCCCAGGCCCGCGATGTGCCGCACCTGCCCGTCATCAATGCCTTTGCCGAGCGTGCCAAGCAAGGCGGCACCAAGGTGGTGCTGGCCAACGCAGACGCCGAAATGGGCCGCAAGCGCACGGCCGTCCAACAGTTGATTGCCGCTTATCGCAACGTGGGTCAGCGCTGGGCCGACCTCGATCCCCTGCAGCGCACCGAGCGCCCCAACATCGCCGAACTCGAACCCTCCTTTTACGGCTTCACCGACGCCGACCAGGAAACCGTGTTCGACACCAGCAACACCTTCTTTGGCAAAGACCGCATGAGTCTGCGCGAGTTGCTCAATGCACTGCGCGAAACCTACAGCGGTACCTTGGGGGTGGAGTACATGTACACCACCGACATGGCGCAAAAGCGTTGGTGGCAGCAAAAACTCGAATCCATTCGCAGCAAGCCCACCTTCCCGGTCGAGAAGAAAAAACGCATTCTCGACCGCCTCACCGCCGCTGAAGGCCTCGAGCGCTACCTGCACACCAAGTACGTGGGCCAGAAGCGCTTCTCGCTCGAAGGGGGTGAGAGCTTCATCGCCGCCATGGACGAACTGATCCAGTCTGCGGGTCAGCAGGGCGTGCAGGAAATCGTGATCGGCATGGCCCACCGTGGCCGCCTGAACGTGCTGGTCAATACCCTGGGCAAGATGCCCAAGGACCTGTTTGCCGAGTTCGATCACACCGCCCCCGAGGAATTGCCCGCGGGTGACGTGAAATACCACCAGGGCTTCAGCTCGGACGTGTCCACCCTGGGCGGCCCGGTGCACCTGACCCTGGCCTTCAACCCCTCGCACCTGGAGATCGTCAACCCGGTGGTCGAAGGCTCGGTGCGCGCGCGCATGGACCGTCGTGATGACCCCAAGGGCAAGCAGGTGCTGCCGGTGATCGTGCACGGTGATGCTGCTGTGGGTGGCCAGGGTGTCAACCAGGAAACCCTGTGTCTGGCCCAGACCCGTGGGTACAGCACGGGCGGCACGGTGCACATCGTCATCAACAACCAGATCGGTTTCACCACCTCAGATCCGCGCGACCTGCGCTCCACGCTGTTTTGTACCGATATCTTCAAGATGGTCGAGGCCCCGGTGTTGCACGTCAACGGTGACGACCCGGAAGCCGTGGTCCTGGCCTGTCAACTGGCTCTTGAGTACCGCATGACCTTCAGCCAGGACGTGGTGGTGGACATCACCTGTTTCCGCAAGCTCGGTCACAACGAGCAGGACACCCCCAGCCTGACCCAGCCGCTGATGTACAAGAAAATCGCGGCACACCCCGGCACGCGTCGCGTGTATGCCGATCGCCTGTCCTCACAGGGCCTGGGCGAGACGCTCGGTGACGACATGGTCAAGGCCTACCGTGCTGCGCTGGACGAAGGCCGTCACACCGTGGACCCGGTGCTGACCAATTTCAAGAGCAACTTCGCCGTGGACTGGGCGCCGTTCCTGGGCAAGAAGTGGACCGATGCCGGCGAGACCGCCATTCCCATGAGCGAGTGGAAGCGGCTGGCTGAGAAGATCACCACGCTGCCGGCGACTGTCACACCGCACCAGCTGGTCAAGAAGGTGTATGACGACCGAGCGGCCATGGGCCGTGGTGATATCAACGTGGACTGGGGCATGGGCGAACACATGGCCTTTGCTTCACTGGTGGCGGGCGGGTATGCCGTGCGCTTGTCCGGTGAGGACTCGGGTCGCGGCACCTTCACCCACCGGCACTCGGTCATCCACGACCAGAGCCGCGAGAAGTGGGACACCGGCACCTATGTGCCCCTGCAAAACGTCTCCGACAATCAGGCACCGTTCGTGGTGATCGACTCCATCCTGTCCGAGGAAGCGGTGCTGGCCTTTGAATACGGCTACGCCTCCAACGATCCCAACACCCTGGTGATCTGGGAAGCCCAGTTTGGCGACTTCGCCAACGGTGCCCAGGTGGTGATCGACCAGTTCATCGCCTCCGGTGAGGTGAAGTGGGGCCGCGTGAATGGCATCACCCTGATGCTGCCGCACGGCTACGAAGGTCAGGGCCCCGAGCACAGCTCGGCCCGCGTCGAGCGCTTCATGCAACTGGCGGCCGACACCAACATGCAGATCGTGCAGCCCACCACGGCCAGCCAGATCTTCCACGTGC
>CALBSC010000074.1 GCA_937927685.1 uncultured Burkholderiales bacterium
ATACGAGATAAACATCGGTGACTGGAGTTCAGACGTGTGCTCTTCCGATCTACCGGCGCAGTGTTCTTGTCCTGCGAATTTGTGCTGCTCACAGGTCCGTTTGCCAAACGCAAGATCTGGAGCAATGTCGGTCTGCACTCCAACAAGGGGCCGACCTGGGCGCAGATGGGACGCAGCTTCGTCAAAGCCGTGCTCAACAGCTCGCGCAACATTCACCCCGACGACGCCTCCCCAGAGGCGCAGCGTGCCCGTCAGATACGCAGCTTCGGTGACCTCGATGGTGCCGAATTCGCAGCCCGGATCGGCATTGAAAAAGATGGCCAAGGCGATTACCGCAACATCATCCGGTTGGTGATTGAGCCCGATCACAAGGAATATGCAGATCTGATGCAGGCCAAACTGCAACGCGATGGTGGCACGGGTGGGGGCACGGGTGGTGGTTCAGGTGGGGCCCCGGCGATGGCCTCTCCCGCATCAGCCGCACCAGCCCCCCAGTCCGGGGGCAGCTACACCCCTCGTCCTGGCAATGCGCAGGGTCGGCCTGCATGGGCGCAGTGATGGCGGCTTTGCATGAAATGCTGGGTGTGTTCCCGCCAGGCCAAAGGCTTCGGTCATGTGGATCTTCGCTTCAAGGTGGGGCACCCCAAGCGGTACCCCATCGACTGGATCTTTTGCTCACAGCGCTGCCAGGCCTGTTTCCACCGGCTGTACGCGGCCGGTGTGCGGGCACTAGAGCGCGAGGGCACCTTGCCAACAGGACAGGGTGTGATTGATCCGACTGACGCCGAATTGGCAGCCATGCAGCAGTGCCTCAAGCCATTGGGCGAAGCCGCTGGTGAGATCGGTATGGACCGACCGCTGTCGAGCTACACCCAGCAAGAGGCACTGCGACTGATCAATGCCGTGGTCACGACCTATGTCGAGGCCATGGTGCAGGAACACGAGCGCAGCAAGTACCCACCTGTTCGCATGCAACTGGACCAATCACCCTTGAGTTGATTGCCCTGACTCCACCGCAGGACTAAGCGTCCTGCGGTCTCCAACTTCTACCAACCAATGCGGGTGACGCAGATCACCTGCAGGGATGAACTTTTCATGAACAAATCTGAATCATTGGCTTCGCCATTGAGCCTGCAAGCTGCAGGCGATAACGACTTCAGCGATGAGCCACTGCTCACAGCCCAAGATGCATCAAAGGCGCTGAATTTGCCGCTGTACTACTTCACCAAGACCGCAAAGCGCAAAGCCCTGGGGCTGCCGTTCTACTGCGTCAATCGATTGGTTCGATTCCGGCTGGGTGAGCTGCACCAGTGGCAGGTCGCCTATGCCAACAAGTTGCAGGAACAACAAGATTCGGCGCTTCAAGACGGAGGTGCGAATGCTTGATTTCAACGATGCACCCGCTTCAAGCGCGCGCAAGGCGGCAGGGGGTGCGGTCGACACCAATCGTGAGAAAGCCGATATCCGCGTAGCCTTAAATGACCAACTGGCTCTTCTGGTTTCAGACATTTGGCCCTCCGGCAAACGCCGCCAAAACAAATACCTGGTGGGCGATGTCATGGGCGGTCCCGGTGACAGCCTGGAGCTGCTGCTCTCTGGTCCCAAGGCGGGCCTGTGGACCGACCGAGCCACGAACGAGGGGGGCGACATCTTCGACCTGATTGCCCGCTACTACAGCCTCAATGTGCAGACCCAGTTCCCGCAGGTGCTTGAAAAAGCCCGGAACTGGCTGGGCCGTGTCTCGGCCATGCCTTCCACGGCGGTGGCCGCAAGCCAGGCCAAGGCTCCGGTGGTCGATGAACTCGGTCCGCCCACGGCCAAGTGGGATTACCAGGATGCCACTGGCAAGCTCATCGCTGTGGTGTACCGCTATGACCCAGAACCAGGTCGCAAGGAGTTCAGGCCTTGGGATGTGCGCCGCCGCAAGATGACACCGCCCGAACCGCGTCCGCTGTACAACCAGCCGGGCATGCTCAAGGCCGATCAGGTGGTACTGGTAGAAGGAGAAAAGTGCGCTCAAGCCCTGCTTGAGTTCGGTGTCTGCGCCACCACGGCCATGCATGGTGCCAATGCACCCGTCGAAAAAACCGACTGGTCACCGCTCTCGGGCAAGCATGTCTTGATCTGGCCGGACCGCGACAAGCCAGGCTGGCTGTACGCCGATCATGCCTCTCAAGCCATCATGCGAGCCGGCGCCAAGTCATGTGCCATCTTGCAGCCTCCTGCAGAAAAACCCGATGGCTGGGATGTAGCCGATGCCTTGACAGATGGTTTTGACATTGCCGGGTTTTTGGCCGTTGGGGAGCGGATGCCTGTGATCCGTGAATTCGGGGCACAGGACATTGCTGTTCCGATCGAGGGCATCGACTATTCCACTGAAGACGGGCTGGCATTGGCGTTCTCACACCAATACGCCGAAGACTGGCGCTACTGCGCGTCCTGGTCCAAGTGGCTCGTCTGGAATGGCGTGCGCTGGAACGTGGACAAGCAGCTGTACATCATGCACCTGA
>CALBSC010000075.1 GCA_937927685.1 uncultured Burkholderiales bacterium
TGTCCATCACCACGCCCATGTCGTGTTCGATCAACACGATGGTGGTGCCGAACTCATCGTTCACGTCCAGGATGAAGCGGCACATGTCCTGTTTTTCCTCCAGGTTCATGCCGGCCATCGGTTCGTCGAGCAGCAACACCTGCGGTTCCATGGCCAGGGCGCGGCCCAGGTCCACTCGCTTTTGCAAACCGTAGGGCAGTTGGCCCACAGGCGTTTTACGGAAAGCCTGGATTTCCAGGAAATCGATGATGTGCTCGACCTTCTCGCGGTGGGCGATCTCTTCACGCTCGGCCGGGCCGATGCGCAGGGCCTGTAGGAAGATGTTGCTCTTGATCTTGAGGTTGCGACCCGACATGATGTTGTCGATCACGCTCATGCCCTTGAACAGCGCCAGGTTCTGGAAGGTGCGGGCAATGCCCATCTCCGCCACCTGGCGGCTGTTCATATGGTCAAAGGTCTGGCCGCGGAAGGTGATCGAGCCCTCGGACGGCGTGTACACGCCGTTGATGCAGTTGAGCATGGAGCTCTTGCCGGCACCGTTGGGGCCGATGATGGCGCGGATTTCGTGCTCCTTGACATTGAAGGAGATGTCGGTCAGCGCCTTGACGCCACCGAACCGCAGGCTGATGTTCTGGATGTCGAGGATGACATCGCCAATGACCTTGCTCATGCCGCCACCTTCACAGGAGTGAATGTCTTTGCGTCGGAAATCTTCAGCGTCGCGCTCACGCTGCCTGTGCGCCCATCCTCAAACTTGACCACCGTCTCGATGAACTGCTCGGATTGACCGCCATACAGGCCATCGATCAAGGGCTGGTACTTGTCGGCGATGAAGCCGCGACGCACTTTGTTTGTGCGGGTGAGTTCGCCGTCATCCGCATCGAGTTCCTTGTGCAGCACCAGGAAGCGGCTGACCTGGCTGCCCGCGAGCAGGGCATCTTCGGCCAGGTCGGCGTTGACCTTTTCCACACAGCCCTGGATGAGTTCATACACCTCTGGCTTGCACGCCAGGTCGGTGTAGCCGGCATAGGGCAGGTTGCGGCGCTCGGCCCAGTTGCCCACGGCGTCAAAGTCGATGTTGATCATCACGCACACTTTTTCGCGGCCATCGCCATAGGCCACCACTTCCTTGATGTGCGGGAAGAACTTGAGCTTGTTCTCCACGTACTTGGGGGCGAACATGGCGCCATCGTTGACGCCGCCCTTGATGCGGCCCACATCTTTCACGCGGTCGATGATCTTGAGGTGACCGTGGCTGTCCAGGAAGCCGGCGTCGCTGGTGTGGTACCAGCCGTCCGCGGTGAGGACTTCCGCGGTGGCCTGGGGATTCTTGTAGTACTCCTTGAGCAGCCCGGGCGACTTGACCAGGATCTCGCCGTTGTCAGCCAGCTTGATCTCGACACCTTTGCAGGGCACGCCCACGGTGTCGGCGCGCGCTTCGTGGTCGGGCTGCAGACAGACAAACACCGCGGTCTCGGTCGAGCCATACAGCTGCTTGATGTTCACGCCAATGGAGCGGTAGAACGTGAACAGGTCAGGGCCGATGGCCTCGCCGGCCGTGTAGGCCACGCGCACACGCGAAAAGCCCAGGTTGTTGCGCAACGGACCATAGACCAGCCAGTCGCCCAGCTGGTAACTCAGGCGGTCGAGCAGGCCCACGGACTTGCCGTCCATCAGGGCGGGGCCCACCCGCTGGGCCACGTCCATGAAGTGGCGAAACAGGCGACGCTTGAGATTGCTCGCATCTTCCATGCGGATCATGACGCTGGTGAGCATGCCCTCGAACACCCGTGGCGGGGCGAAATAGTAGGTCGGGCCAATCTCTTTCAGGTCGATGGTGACGGTGGCGCTCGACTCGGGGCAATTCACCACATAGCCGCACACCAGCCACTGGGCGTAACTGAAAATGTTCTGACCGATCCACGCCGGCGGCAGGTAAGCCAGCACGTCCTCGTTGTCGGTCAGCCGGTCGAACTCGGCACCCGCCTGGGCACGGTCGATCAGCGAGAGGTGGGTGTGGACCACGCCCTTGGGGTTGCCCGTGGTGCCCGAGGTGAAGAACATCGCCGCCACGTCACCGGGCAGGGCCTGCTCGGCCTCGTGGTGGAAAAACTGCGGGTGTTGCTGGGCAAACACGGCACCGGCGGCCAGCAACTCATCGAGCGAACCCAGTCCGTCTTCGGTGTAGTTGCGCAGTCCCCGCGGATCGTCATAGACGATGTGCTGCAACTGCGGACTTTGCTCGCGCACTTCCAGCATCTTGTCGACCTGCTCCTGGTCTTCCACCACAGCAAAGCGCACATCGGCGTTGTTGATCGGGAACACGCATTCGGCCGCCACGGCATCCTGGTACAGCGGGATCGGGATCGCGCCCAGCGATTGCGCAGCCAGCAGGGTGGCGTACAGGCGGGGCCGATTGGATCCGACCACCACCAGATGCTCGCCGCGGCGCAACCCCGCCTGGTGCAGGCCGCAAGCCAGTCGTTCGACCATCTCGGTGAGATCGCGCCAGGTGATGGTTTGCCAGATGCCATATTCCTTTTCACGCAGGGCCGCCGCCGCCGGTCGCTGGCGTGCGTGGTTCAATAGCAATTGGGGGAACGTGGTGTGCATGTCGTATCCTTGTTTGCCGTGAGACGAGCCTGGCCGGGGTGTCACCAAGCAGACTGTCCTAAAGCTTGGCAACGATCGTAGAATCCAGTTTGACGTTATTTTGTCTTTACGATGACATTTCGGGGAATACCCCTAGATGACCTGACAAAGGTCTGACAAACCGCTCTCGCATGGCCTCCGACCTCACCCTGCATCAACGGCGCCGCCCCCCCACGCCCGCCGAACTGGCCAGCGTGCCCTGGCTGGCCCACCTCACGGCCAGCGAACGGGCCGAGGTGCAAGACGCCATCACCGTGAGCGATGCCTTGCCCGGCGACCATATTTGTCGGGTGGGACGCGACGCGACTTACTGGTTTGGTGTGGTCGAGGGCTTGCTCAAGATGAGCGCCGACAACGAGCAGGGCAACAGCATGACCTTCACCGGCGTGCCATCGGGCGGCTGGTTTGGCGAAGGCACCGTGCTCAAGCGCGAGGCTTACCGCTACAACATTCAAGCCCTGCGCGCCAGCGTGGTGGCCGGTTTGCCGGTGCACCACTTCCACTGGCTGCTCGATCATTCCATCGGGTTCAACCGGTTCGTGATGAATCAGCTCAACGAGCGGCTGGGACAGTTCATTGCCGCGCGCGAAATTGACCGTCTTCACAACCCGGACATCCGGGTGGCCCGCAGCCTGGCCATTCTGTTCAACCCGGTGCTGTACCCGGGTGTGGGCGAGGTGCTGCGCATCACGCAACAGGAACTGGCGTATCTGGTGGGCCTGTCACGTCAGCGGGTCAACATGGCCCTCAACACCCTGCAGGCAGAACAATTCATCCGCACCGAGTACGGCGGCTTGCGCGTGCTGGACCTGGCGCGTTTGCGCCGCTTTGGACTGCCGAGCGCGTAAAGTCACCCCATGTCCACTCGCCCACCCGTCCCCGACGCCCCCGCGCCCGCTTCGGGCACCATGCGTCTCAACAAGCGCATGGCCGAGCTGGGCCTGTGCTCGCGACGCGAGGCGGACGACTGGATCGAGCGGGGCTGGGTGCGGGTGGACGGGGCAGCGGCCACGATGGGGCAGCAGGTGTCACCGCAGGCCCGCATCACCGTGGAACGACAGGCGCGAGATCAGCAGGCGGACCGCGTCACCATCCTGCTGCACAAACCGGTGGGTTATGTGAGCGGACAGGCCGAGGATGGCCACCCGCCCGCCGTCACCCTGGTGCAGGCGCGCAACCACTGGCGCGGTGACCACAGCCCGCGCCGCTTTCAACCGGCGCAGCTGCGTGGACTGGCACCTGCGGGTCGCCTGGACATCGATTCAGTGGGGCTGCTGATCCTGACGCAGGATGGTCGCATTGCGCGCCAGTTGATCGGCGAGGACAGTGGCGTGGAAAAAGAATACCTGGTGCGCGTGGCCTATGGCGACGCGCGCGAGCGGGTGCAGGAGGCCGTCCCCCCGCAGGCGATTGCCCGGCTGCGTCACGGCTTGTCGCTGGACGGACATGTGCTCAAGCCGGCCCAGGTCGAGTGGCAAAACCCTGAACAACTTCGCTTTGTCCTCAAGGAAGGACGCAAGCGTCAGATCCGGCGCATGTGCGAACTGGTCGGCTTGCAGGTGGTGGGGCTCAAGCGCATCCGCATCGGTCGGGTGATGCTGGGCCATTTGCCCGTGGGGCAGTGGCGCTACCTGGGGCCTGATGAAGGGTTCTGACAAGACCCGCATCACACCGCCCCGGACCGGGAGGTGGCGGGGTCCTGTGTCAAACCCGCTCAAACCAAAAACCTTGGGATGGCGGGCTCTTGAAATGTGGCTCAGCATCCTCAATTAAATTGTTCACGTCCGCTGCCGCCTGGTGTCGCGGACTTACCTCTGACTTCTGTTGATTCATGACTGACGCCATGTCCAAACAAACCCATGCTTTTCAGGCCGAAGTGGCCCAACTGCTGCACCTGGTCACGCACTCCCTCTATTCCAACCAGGAAATCTTTCTTCGCGAACTGGTCTCCAACGCCTCCGACGCCTGCGACAAGCTGCGCTACGAAGCACTGGACAACAACGGCCTGTACGAAAACGCGCCCAACCTGGAGATCCGGGTCGCCTTTGACAAGGTCGCACGTACCCTGACCATCACCGACAACGGAATCGGCATGAGCCAGCAAGAGGCGATCGACCACCTCGGCACGATTGCCAAGAGCGGCACGCGCGACTTCATGTCGCGCCTGAGCCAGGACAACAAGACCGACGCCAAGGAGCAGGGCGCACTGATTGGCCAGTTCGGCGTCGGTTTCTACTCCGGCTACATCGTGGCCGACCAGATCACGGTGGAATCCCGCCGCGCCGGCCTGTCGGCCGAGCAGGGCGTGCGCTGGCGCAGCGGCGGGACCGGCGAATTCGAGGTGGAAGCCATCTCTCGCGACGACCGTGGCACCAGCGTCATCCTGCACCTGCGCGAGGACGCCGAGGAATACCTTAACACCTGGAAACTCAAGTCCATCATCGCCAAATACTCCGACCACATTTCACTGCCCATCCTGATGCGCAAGGAAGCGTGGAAGGACGGCGAAAACGACCAGCCCGGCGACATGGTGCTGACCGACGAATGGGAAACCGTCAACAAGGCCAACGCGCTGTGGACCCGAGCCAAGAAAGACATCACGCACGAGCAGTACGCCGAGTTCTACAAGGCCATCAGCCATGACATGGAAGACCCGCTCAGCTGGAGCCACAACCGGGTCGAAGGCGGCACCGAGTACACCCAGTTGCTGTACTTGCCCGCCAAAGCCCCATTCGATTTGTGGAACCGCGACAAGCGTGGTGGCCTCAAGCTCTACGTCAAGCGTGTCTTCATCATGGACGACGCCGAGGTGCTGTTGCCGGTGTATCTGCGCTTTGTGAAAGGCGTGGTGGATTCGGCCGATCTTCCCTTGAACGTGAGCCGCGAACTCCTGCAGGAAAGCCGCGATGTGCGCGCCATTCGCGAAGGCAACACGCGCCGCGTGCTCGCCATGCTGGAAGACCTGGCTCGACGCGACCAGCCCGCCACTGACGCGAGTGACGAGGACAAGGCAGATGCCGGCAAGTACTCACGCTTTTATGCCGAGTTTGGCGCCGTGTTGAAAGAAGGTCTGGGCGAAGATTTCGCCAACCGGGACAAACTCGCCAAGCTGCTTCGCTTTGCGAGCTCCACCACCGACACCGTGTCGGTGTCGTTCGCCGATTACAAGGCGCGCATGAAAGCGGGCCAGGAAGCCATCTACTACATCACCGCCGACACCGCGGCCGCCGCGCGCAACAGTCCGCAACTCGAGGTGTTCCGCAAGAAGGGCATCGAGGTTTTGCTCATGACGGACCGCGTGGACGAGTGGGCACTGGGTTTCCTGAATGAATTCGATGGCACCCCGCTGCAAAGCGTGGCCAAGGGTGCGGTCGACCTGGGCCAACTGCAGGACGAGGCGGAGAAGAAGGCCGCCGAAACCGCTGCCGAGCAATTCAAGCCCACCCTGGCCAAACTCAAGGAAGCGCTCAAAGCAGTGGCCGAGGACGTTCGCGTGACCACCCGTCTGGTCGATTCGCCGGCGTGCCTGGTGGTTCAGGACCAGGCCATGTCCTTGCAGTTGTCACGCATGCTGAAGCAGGCGGGACAACCTGCCCCCACCGTCAAACCGATTCTGGAAGTCAACCCGGAGCACAAGCTGGTCCAGCGACTGGCCGATGACGGCTCAGCCATGCACTTCAACGACCTGGCGCACATCCTGTTTGATCAGGCCTTGCTGGCCGAGGGCGGCTTGCCTGAGGATCCGGCGAGCTATGTCCGTCGCGTCAACGCCTTGCTGGCTGGCTGACGGTCAGCGCACACGGCCGGCACACACTGCATCGCGCAGGCCCTGCGGGGCCTCACACAAATCCACCGTCTCGACGCAACGGCGCAGCAGCGTCCCCGGTCAGTGCGGCGATCAATGCACGCGCCAGCTCCGGCTCGGCGGCACGCGAGCAGACGGCGGCGGTGTAGACCGTGGACAGGCCCAGGCTCTCGGGCAGCACGTCCAGCAAGGACACGCCGGGCGTGTACAAGATTTCTGTCACCTGCGTACACCCCACGGCACCAGGCCGGGCCTGCGCGGCCATCTCGCGCATGGCGGTGGCGCCATTGGGATAAGGGCACAAACGATCGGTCAGGGCCTCGCGCAAGCCCAATTGCTCCAGCACTTTCATGAAGTGAATGCCCGCCGTGGCCTTGACGGGGTCGGGGAAGTACACCGCGCTGGCCTGCGACAACAGCCGCTTCAACTGCTCAGGCGTTTGCAGTGTCGGGCGTGGGGCACCAGGCAACACCGCCACGCCCGTCTTGACGATGCCCAGCGCCTGCGCCGACCCGGCCACCAGATGGCCGTCCTTCGACAATTGATCAATCAGCGACTGGCTCAGAATCATCAGGTCACTGGGTTCGCCTGCCAGCAAATGGTCACGCATCAAGCCCACAGCACCGAATGTGCCCTGCACTGTGCAACCGTGTTCGCGTTCAAAGGACTCACGCAGTGCGCCCACCAGTCCTTGTGCGGCACCGCCGCTCATCAATCGCAGTTGTGTCATGTTGTTGAGCTCTGTGGCCCTCAATCCATCTGAATGCCAGCCGACTTGATCACGGTGGACCATTTGGCGATGTCGTCTTGCAAGAATTTGTCAAAGGCCTGGGGCGACATGATCAGGGGCGTTGCCCCCTGACGGCTCCACTGCTGCTTCAACTCGGGTTGTCGCAAGGCGGCGTTGAGGGTCTCGTTGATCTTGTCGATCACGGCCTTGGGCGTGCCCTTGGGCGCCATGAGCCCGACCCAGATGGTGGCTTCATAGCCCGGCACACCCGACTCGCTGACCGTGGGCACATCGGGCAACACCTCGGAGCGTTGACGACCGGTGGTGGCGATGGCGCGCACCTTGCCCGAGCGCACATGCTCGGTCATGGTGGTCACGGCATCGAACATCATGTCCACCTGCCCACCCAGCACATCGGTGCGCGCACCCGAACTGCCACGGTAGGGGATGTGCACCAGAAAGACCTTGGCCTGGTGCTTGAACAATTCACCGGCCATGTGATAGGGCGTACCGGGACCGGAGGACGCGTAGTTCAAGCGCCCCGGCTGGGCTCGCGCGCGCTCGATCAGGTCCTTGACGGACTGGATGCCCGTGCCCGGGTGCGCCACCAGCAACAGGTCCGAGTAATTGATGGGCGCGACGGCCACGAAGTCGCGCATCAGGGCATACGGCTTGTTGGGTATCAACGATTCGTTCACCGTATGGGTGTTGGACATCATCAGCAAGGTGTAGCCATCGGGCGTGGCCTTGGCGGCCAGGTCGGTTCCGATGACCGAACCGGCGCCCGGGCGGTTGTCCACCACGAATGACTGTCCCAGTGCCTCTTGCAACTTTTGCGCGGCGAAGCGGGCATAGTTATCCGCCGGACCGCCCGTGGCAAAGGGCACGATGATTTTGACGGGACGGCTGGGATACGACTGCGCCCAGGCCTGGGCGCACAACAGCAACGCCACACAGACCGCGCCCAGCTTTTGAATGCGATGCAACATGAAATGACCTCCTGTCTTCACTGAACTTTGCCCATGCGGCGCACCACCTCGACCATGGCGCGGGCGTCTTGCTGGACATATTTTTCAAAGTCTGGCGTGTCCTGGTAGAGCAATGGACTGCCCGCGTTTTGGATGACCTCACGCACGCGGGCATCCTGCGAGGCCATGCGCGCGGCAGCACGCAGACGCTGCGCCACAGGTTCAGGCGTTGCAGCCGGGACAAACAACCCGGACCATTGGGCATACTCGGCAGCCCATCCCTGGTCGCGCAAGGCGGGCACCCCAGGCAAAGACTCCAGACGACCCTGCCCCCAGTGCGCGAGTGCGCGCAGCTTGCCAGCACGGATATGCTGCAGCACGGTCGCAGGTCCTGACGACACCGCGTCAATCTGCCCGCCCAGCAAGGCCACCACGGCAGGGGCGGCTCCGGTGAAGGGCACATGCGTCATCTGAATGCCGGCGGTCTGAGCCAGGATTTCCATCGGCACATGCATGGTGCCGTAGTTACCGGAGGATCCGTAGGTGAGCGCACCGGGCCGCTTGCGGGCGTCCTCGACAAACTCCTGCACGGTGCGCCAGGGCGATTCGGCGCGCACCGCCAGCACCGTGGGGTCGGCCGTGAAGCGTGCCAGCGGACGCAGGTCGTGGATGGCATACATCGGCGCGCGTCCCAGCAGCGTATCCGCCTCGGGAATCACAGTGAATGAGGAAAGCGCCAGCAGCACCGTGTAACCATCGGCCTTGGCCTTGGCCGCTGCGCTCATGCCGATGCCACCCCCTGCGCCGGCCCGGTTCTCAATGACCACGGGCTGCCCCAAGTCCCTCGACATGGCTTCAGCCACCGGTCGCGCCACGATATCGGCCACACCGCCGGGCGGAAAGGGAACGATCATGGTGATGGGGCGCGCGGGATAGGCCGTCGCCTGTGCCCACGCACAGGGTGTCCACCCACCCCAGGCTGTCGATGCGCCCGCCAGCCAACCCAGTGCTTGTCTTCTTTTCATTCCGTCTCCCGATTGACTGCCTTCGCATCGCCCACACCAGCGTGCGCGGCCCGACGTGGGCGAACTCTAGCACCGCGCCAATATCCGAGGATTTACCCTGCCTATGCGAGGCCACCGACAATCGGGCGATCGCTTCATTTCCATCCTTTCGCCCAACCCACCGGGTCTCATCGAACTTCATCATGAAAATTGCCGCCTTCACCCATCAAGGACAACCCCAAGTGGGTCAAATCTCTGACGATCTGCAAACGGTGACCCCGTGGGATCTCCCCCTGGCCGAGCGCGAACTCGGCGCTCAAGGCATCATCGAGCGTCAGGTACGCGGTGACGCGTTGCCGGCCACACTGGCGAGCATTGCACTCTCCCAAGTGCAGTTGCGTGCGCCGCTGCCACGTCCGCGCCGCAATGTGTTTTGTGTGGGCAAGAACTACTATGCACATGCCAAGGAATTCGCCAGCAGCGGCTTTGACAGCAGCGCCAAGGCCGGCGGCGACGTGCCGTCCGTCCCCATCATCTTCAGCAAGGTGCCCGAGTCGGTCATCGCCACCGGCGAAGCCATTCGCATGCCGGGGGCAGACGTGTCCACGGCCATCGACTATGAGGCCGAACTGGGTGTGATCATCGGGCGTGGCGGCAAGGGCATTCGCGCCGCTGATGCCATGCAACACGTGTGGGGCTATACCGTCATCAACGATGTGACGTCACGCGACTGGCAAAACCGCCACCTGCAATGGCACATGGGCAAATCTTTCGACACCTTTTGCCCGATGGGTCCGTGGCTGGTCACCGCTGACGCCTGCGATGGCACCAACACCCAGGTGCGTTGCTGGGTGAATGGCGAAGAGCGCCAAAACGCCAGCACCCGCGATCTGATTTTCGACATCCCCACCCTGATCGAAACCCTGAGTGCGGGCATCACGCTGTACCCGGGCGATGTGATTGCCACCGGCACCCCGGTGGGGGTGGGCATCGGCTTCAAGCCGCCGCGTTATCTGCAGTCCGGCGACCGTGTCCGCGTCGAGATCGACGGCATTGGCGCCATCGAGAATCCGGTCCTCTGACGCTCAGACCATGAGCGGCGCTTCCTGCATGGCCTCGATCTGGTCATGCAGGATGCGCACCTGCTCCTGCCAATAAGACGGCGTGCCAAACCAGCCAAAGTGCTCGGCAAATGCCGGGTCATCGCGGCGTTGCGCCAGCCAGGCGCTGTAGTGCAGCAAGCGCAAGGTGCGCAAGGGCTCCACCAAGGCGAGTTCGCGCGTATCAAAGTTGCGCAGGGAGGTGTAGCCGTCCAGCAGGGCCGACCACTGCATCGTGCGATCGCGACGCTCACCGCTGGGCAGCATCCACAGGTCCTGAACAGCGGGTCCTGAGCGGGCGTCATCCAGATCAACAAAGTGCGGTCCGCCCTGCGGCATCTCCACCGGCGTCCACAGAATATTGCCGGGGTGTGCATCACCATGCAGGCGCAACACCTTGAACGGTTCACGCAACGCCTGGTCCACCAAGCCCAGCGCCTGCTCGGCGACGCGCTGCCAGGCACTCCGGATATCGATGGGCACATGATGTTGCAATAAAAGCGCCATGGGTTCGTGCCCGTGTGACTGCACACTCAGCGCTGGGCGTTGCTCAAACGGCTGTCGCTCACCCACCCCATGGATGCGAGCCAGGAAACGTCCGATCCATTCCAGCACCTCAGGGTCGTCCAGTTCGGGACGTCGGCCCCCACGGCGGGGGCATACGCTGAACCAGAACACCGTCGGCGGCGCACCCTCAGCTTGCGTCACCAGACGATGCAAGGTGTCGCCTTGCAGCGTCATCGGTGCCACCACCGGAATATCGTCGGCCACCAGCTCGGCGCTGAACGAGTGCTCTTCCCGGATCTGCGCCTCACTCCAGCGACCGGGTCGGTAAAACTTGGCCACCACCGGCTCAGCGTCATCGAGCATGGCCTGGTAGACGCGGTTCTCATACGAGTTCAGTCCCATGAGCCGCCCATCCACTGCCAGCCCCACGCCCGACAAGGCGTCCAGCACCACCTCGGGCGTGAGTTGTGAAAACGGATGCAAGTCGGATGAGCTCACACGCCCCACACGATGTCGTGCTGTTCGTCCAGACAGCGCTGCAGCATGGCGATGAACGGAACGGCGCGCTGACGCAGGCTCACGATGTCCTCGTGCGAATCGTCTTCCCCCCGATCCGGCTGCACTGGCGAGGACTGGGCGTCCCGTTCGTCGTGCTGCTTCATGACGCTTTGCAAAGCCATGATGGCAGCGGGCATGTCGGCGACCTCCAGAATGCCCCGGGGTGAGGGCTCCTTGCCGATCACGCTCAGAATCTGACGGCCATGGGGCTCCAGCATGATGAGGTCGCCCGTGGCCTTGGACTTGAATTTGTAGAGCATGGGGAGATTGTGCTCCCACTCCGCGAGACTGCCTAGGTTTTTACCTGGGCTGGCGAACGGACAGGACCACGTCTTCTGAGGGGTCGACTACTTCAGTGTCTGGCGCACCAAGGCATTGAACGCCTGCGCCCGCTCATACATGACCCAATGCCCCGCATCGGGAATCACGTGAAAGGACATCAACCGACAGCCCTGCAGTGCTTGTTGCACTTGCGGCAAACGCCCCGTGTAGAGCACATCGTGCTCGCCCCAGAACGTGTAGACCGGGCAAGTCCAACGCTGCTGCAAATGCAGCAACACATCGGTGCGCGCAATGCGTCGCCGGCGCATGCGGTCGCGCGACACATTGGCGTCCTGCATCGCCACGGTCTCATCTGTCACGCTCTCAGGATGGTGCAACATCATCTTGAGCAGGTTGTGACGCATCACATCGGCCCGCTCCTGGGCCGTCATGTCTTCGCGCAATCCGCGCAAGGCCTGTGCGCCAGCGAACAAGCCCAACGCAGGAATGCCAATCAACAAGAGTCGGTGGATGCGTTCAGGATGATGGGCAGCGATGAAGCCGCTGGTCATGCCTCCGAATGAAAACCCCATCAGGTCCACTCGGGTGTCGCCAAACAATTGCTGCAGGCCCTCTTCCACGTAAGGGAACATCAGGTCGACATCCCGCACCTCAGGGGGCAGTTCCGAATCGCCAAACCCCGGCAAATCAATGGCCCACACGGCGCGGTCCACCGACAAGGCTTCGACATTGCGCACCCAATGGGTCCAGCTGCCACTGCCACCGTGCAACAGCACCAGCGGCGGCTGACTCACGGCATCACGGTGCCAGACATGCCAGACTTGTCGTCCCCCGCGGGTGTGCAGTTCGACCCGCTCGGCTTGCGACACCACGGACTGAATCAACGACGTCATGCTTCATCCCCCATAAACAAAACGCCCACACGAGGTGGGCGTTTGTATTGGTTGCGCGAGCAAGATTTGAACTTGCGACCTTTGGGTTATGAGCCCAACGAGCTACCAGGCTGCTCCATCGCGCGTCAGAAGGGGAATTATAACTTATTCAGCAGCGGCTTCGGGCGCATCACTCACATCGGGGCGATCCACCAGCTCGACCAGGGCCATGGGTGCGTTATCGCCCACACGGTAGCCCATCTTCAGAATGCGGGTGTAGCCACCGGGGCGGGCCTTGAAACGCGGTCCGAGGTCGCCGAACAGCTTGACCACGGAGTCGCGGTCGCGCAGCCGGTTGAAGGCCAGACGCTTGTTGGCCAGGGTAGGTTCCTTGGCCAGGGTGATCATGGGCTCGACCACACGGCGCAATTCCTTGGCCTTGGGCAGGGTGGTCTTGATGACTTCATGCTCGATGAGCGAGTTCATCATGTTGCGCAGCATGGCGAGGCGGTGCTCGCTGGTGCGGTTGAGTTTACGAAGTCCGTGTCCGTGACGCATGATTTTTCCTTTCGATATTTTGCCGGCCGCCGTATCAGGTACGGCCGGGGGACCAAGGTCCGTTGGTTGTCACTGAGTGATCAGCGACGCTCAAGTCCTGCGGGCGGCCAGCTCTCGAGCTTCATCCCCAGGGTCAGGCCGCGCGAGGCGAGCACTTCCTTGATTTCGTTGAGCGACTTGCGACCCAGGTTGGGGGTCTTGAGCAGCTCGTTTTCGGTGCGCTGGATCAGGTCACCGATGTAATAGATGTTCTCGGCCTTGAGACAGTTGGCCGAACGCACGGTGAGTTCCAGCTCGTCCACGGGGCGCAGCAGGATCGGGTCGAACTGCTGGGCGCTGCGGGGGGCAGGCGAATCGAAGGCGGCGAGTTCGCTGCCCTCGAGTTGTGCGAACACGGCGAGTTGTTCCACCAGGATCTTGGCCGAAGCGCGGACCGCGTCTTCGGCGGTGATGGCGCCGTTGGTTTCAATCTCGACCACCAGGCGGTCAAGGTCAGTGCGCTGCTCGACACGGGCGTTCTCGACGCTGTAGCTCACGCGGCGAACCGGCGAGAAGGAAGCGTCGAGCACGATGCGGCCGATGGATTTGGAGGGCTCTTCGCCGTAGCGACGCACCGTGCCGGGCACATAGCCACGGCCTTTTTCCACCTTGAGCTGGATGTCGATCTTGCCGCCTTGCGACAGGTTGGCGATCACGTGCTCGGGGTTGATGATTTCAACGTCGTGGGGCGTCTGGATATCACCGGCCGTCACCACACCTTCGCCATCCTTGCGCAGGCTCAGGGTCACTTCATCACGGTTGTGGAGCTTGAACACCACGCCCTTGAGGTTCAACAGGATGTTGACCACGTCTTCCTGCACGCCGTCGATGGACGAGTACTCGTGCAGCACGCCGGCAATGGTGACTTCCGTCACGGCATAGCCGACCATGGAGGACAACAGCACGCGACGCAGGGCATTGCCCAGGGTGTGGCCATAACCACGCTCGAACGGCTCCAGCGTGACCTTGGCACGGTTGTGGCCGATCTGCTCGACGTTGATGGCTTTGGGTTTCAACAATTGGGTTTGCATTCGGAGTTCCTCTCAATACCCCCGGCTCGTTACACCGGTAAGGCTGGGTGATCCACCCCTGGCTGCGCGAGCGTGCAGCACAGGGAAAAAGAAGGCGGATTCGCGATCAGCGCGAATACAGTTCGACGATCAGCGATTCGTTGATGTCGGCTGCGAATTCATCACGGTCAGGCACCTTCTTGAACGTGCCCTCGGCCTTGTCCACGTTGACCTCAACCCAGGCGGGCAGGCCCACTTGCGTGGCCAGTTGCAGGGCTTCGACCACGCGACCTTGCTTTTTGGACTTTTCACGCACGGCCACGACGTCACCGGCCTTGACCAGGTACGACGGGATGTTGACTTGCTGACCATTCACGGTGATCGCCTTGTGCGACACCAGCTGGCGTGCTTCGGCGCGTGTCGAACCAAAGCCCATACGATAAACCACATTGTCCAGACGGGACTCGAGCAGGAACAGCAGGTTCGCGCCGGTGTTGCCGCGCTGACGGTCGGCTTCAGCGAAGTAGCGACGGAACTGGCGCTCCAGCACGCCGTACATGCGCTTGACTTTTTGCTTCTCGCGCAACTGCAGACCGAAGTCGGAGGTGCGCTGACCCGAGGTACGGCCGTGCTGGCCAGGCTTGGTGTCGAATTTGGCCTTGTCGCTGATGGAGCGGCGTGCGCTCTTCAGGAACAGGTCGGTGCCTTCACGGCGGGAGAGTTTGGCCTTGGGGCCTAGATAACGTGCCACTTGAACTTCCTTTATCTCATCTGCCCGCAGGGTGTGCGGGGAGCCACCAGCAGTGACCGGTGGCGGTGGGCTTCACTGAAATTAGATACGACGACGCTTTTGGGGGCGGCAGCCGTTGTGCGGAACCGGGGTGACATCGGAGATCGAGTTGATCCGGATGCCCAACGCGGCGAGCGCACGCACCGACGACTCGCGACCGGGGCCGGGGCCCTTGATCTCGACGTCGAGGTTCTTGATGCCCTGGTCGATGGCCGCACGGCCAGCCACTTCGGACGCCACCTGAGCCGCAAACGGGGTCGACTTGCGCGAGCCTTTGAAGCCCTGACCGCCCGACGAAGCCCACGACAGGGCATTGCCCTGGCGGTCGGTGATGGTGATGATGGTGTTGTTGAACGAGGCGTGCACGTGTGCAATGCCATCCGCAACGTTCTTGCGGACCTTCTTGCGCACGCGTTGAGCGGCGGTATTAGCGGGTGCTTTTGCCATGGTGATCCCTTAATTATTTTTTCAGGGCCTGAGCGGCCTTGCGCGGACCCTTGCGAGTACGGGCATTGGTACGGGTACGCTGACCACGCATCGGCAGGCCGCGGCGATGACGGAAACCACGGTAGCAACCGATGTCCATCAAACGCTTGATGTTCATGGTGGTTTCACGACGCAGGTCACCTTCGATGGTGAACTGGGCGATCTGGTCGCGGATCTTTTCAAGATCAGCGTCCGTCAGATCCTTGATCTTTTTGGAATAGGCGATGCCACAAGCCTCGCAAATTTTGCGAGAGCGGGTGCGACCAATGCCGAAGATGGCGGTGAGACCGATCTCCGCGTGTTGGTGCGGCGGAATATTGATACCAGCGATACGTGCCATGTGCGTCCTCTTAAACCTGTTGCATCAACCTTGGCGCTGCTTGTGACGGGGGTCGGTGCAGATCACGCGAACCACGCCCTTGCGACGGATGATTTTGCAGTTGCGGCAAATTTTTTTCACCGAAGCCGAAACTCTCATTTCACTCTCCTAACAATCCTCGAAAAGTGCCACCTGGCGCTTTCCCTCTTTCACTTCGCCCCGAGCCACTGGGACTCGGAACACAATTCAGACCTGCCGCACATGCGCCAGGCGCCATCTCTACACGAACAACCAGCCCAGCGGATCAACCGCCCAGCGAGGTCTTGAAGTTCGCCTTCTTCAACAAGGACTCGTACTGCTGGCTCATCATGTAGTTCTGGACCTGGGACATGAAGTCCATGGTGACCACCACAATGATCAGCAGTGAGGTGCCGCCGAAATAGAACGGCACGTTGTACTTGAGAATCAGAAACTCGGGCAACAGGCAGACGAAGGCGATGTACACCGCGCCAGCCAGGGTCAGACGAACCAGGATCTTGTCGATGAAGCGGGCCGTCTGGTCACCCGGACGAATGCCCGGAATGAACGCACCCGACTTCTTCAGGTTGTCCGCCGTCTCACGGCTGTTGAACACCAACGCCGTGTAGAAGAAACAGAAAAACACGATGGCTGCCACATACAACAGGATGTAGACCGGCTGGCCGGGCGACAGGGCGCTGGCGATGTCTTTCAGCCAGCGCATGCTGTCACCGGAGCTGAACCAGCTGACCACGGTGGCCGGCAGCAAAATGATGGACGAAGCGAAGATGGGCGGAATCACGCCGGCCATGTTGAGCTTGAGCGGCAGGTGGGAGGACTGGCCGCCATACACCTTGTTGCCAACTTGACGGCGAGCGTAGTTGACCAGGATCTTGCGCTGACCCCGCTCCACGAACACCACGAAATACGTCACCAGACCGACCACCACCACGATGAAGAGGGCCACGAGAATGCTCATGGCACCAGTACGCACCAGCTCGAGCAAACCGCCAATGGCGTTCGGCAGGCCAGCCGCAATACCGGCAAAGATCAGGATGGAGATGCCGTTGCCCAGACCGCGCTCGGTGATCTGCTCACCCAGCCACATCAGGAACATCGTGCCTGCTGTCAGACTCACCATGGCGGTGATGCGAAAACCCATGCCCGGGGCCAGCACCAGTCCAGCCGACGATTCGAGCGCCAGGGCGATGCCCATGGACTGGAACAGGGCCAGGCCCAGCGTGCCATAGCGGGTGTACTGGGTGATCTTGCGACGGCCAGCCTCACCTTCTTTCTTCAGTTGCTCCAGGCTGGGCAGCACATAGGTGAGCAACTGCATGATGATGGACGCCGAGATGTAGGGCATGATGCCCAGGGCGAACACCGTGAAGCGCGAGAGAGCACCCCCCGAGAACATGTTGAACAGGTTCAGGATGCCGCCTTGCTGGCCCTGGAACAACTGCTGCAACTGGGTGGGATCGATGCCCGGCACCGGAATATGCGCACCGACGCGATACACCACGAGCGCGAGCAGCAAAAAGACGAGACGGCGACGCAAGTCTCCGTACTTGTCGGTTTTGGCAAGCGATGCGCTGGTAGCCACGGTGCGTGTTTCCTGTGCGTTCTCTGTCGTGGTCAGGCGATCGAACCGCCAGCAGCCTCGATGGCGGCCTTGGCACCTGCGGTGGCACCAATGCCGGTCAACTTGACGGCGCGGGAAATCTCGCCGGTCTTGATGACCTTGACCACGCGGGCGAGTTCACCCACCAGGCCAGCTTGCTTGAGTGCGAGCAGATCGACTTCACCCAGGCCCAGGTGATCCAGGGCTGACAGGGTGATCTCGGCGTTGTACTTCAGCAAGTGCGACTTGAAGCCACGCTTGGGCAGGCGACGCTGCAACGGCATTTGACCGCCCTCGAAGCCCACCTTGTGGTAACCGCCCGAACGGGACTTCTGACCCTTGTGGCCACGACCTGCGGTCTTGCCCAGGCCGGAGCCAATGCCACGACCGACGCGGCGCTTGGCGTGTTTCGCGCCCTCTGCGGGCTGGATATCGTTGAGTTTCATGTTCAACCTTTAGAGCACTTTGACCAGATAGCTGATCTTGTTGATCATGCCGCGCACGGCCGGCGTGTCCTGCAGTTCGCTCACGCTGTTGAGGCGACGCAGGCCCAGGCCACGCACGGTGTCACGGTGCGATTGCTTGGTGCCGATCGGGCTACGGACGAGTTGGACTTTGATTTTGGCGGAGGTGGTCATGTGAGCTCCCGGATCAGGCGAAGATGTCTTCGACCGACTTGCCACGCTTGGCCGCCACTTCGGACGGGGTGGTGGACTTGGTCAGCGCGTCAAGGGTGGCGCGCACCATGTTGTAGGGGTTGGACGAACCATGGCTCTTGGCCACGATGTCGGTGATGCCCATCACTTCGAAAACCGCACGCATCGGGCCGCCAGCGATGATGCCGGTACCCTTGGGGGCCGGCGCCATCATCACGACAGCTGCGCCGTGGTGACCGGTCACGTTGTGATGGATCGTGCCGTTCTTGAGCGACACCTTGGTCATGTGACGACGGGCTTCTTCCATCGCCTTTTGCACAGCGACCGGCACTTCCTTGGACTTGCCTTTGCCCATGCCGACGCGGCCATCGCCATCGCCCACCACGGTCAACGCTGCGAAGCCGAGAATACGACCGCCCTTGACCACTTTGGTGACGCGGTTGACCGCAATCATCTTCTCGCGCATGCCGTCGTCGCGAGCGTCGTCTTGCACCTTAGCTTGAACTTTTGCCATGTTAGTTTCCGATCTGCTTAGAACTGCAAGCCCGCTTCACGCGCGGCTTCTGCCAGCGCCTTGATGCGACCGTGGTAGGCAAAGCCGGAGCGATCGAAGGCAACCTTCTCAACGCCAGCAGCTTTGGCCTTCTCGGCAATGCGCTTGCCGATCAGCGTGGCGGCGGCAGCATTGCCACCTTTGCCAGTCGCGCCCAGGCTCTTGCGAACTTCGGCCTCGGCGGTGGATGCGGACGCCAGCACCTTGGCACCGTCGCCGGAAATCACGCTGGCGTAGATGTGCAGGTTGGTGCGGTTCACCGTCAGGCGTGCAACGCCCTGGGTCGCAATGCGGATGCGGGTCTGACGGGCCCGGCGAAGACGCTGCTCTTTCTTGGTCAACATGTTGCAGCTCCTTATTTCTTCTTGGTCTCTTTGATCGTGATGCGCTCATCCGCATAACGGATGCCCTTGCCCTTGTAAGGCTCGGGAGGACGCACAGCACGGATCTCGGCGGCAATCTGGCCCACGCGCTGACGGTCAGCGCCCTTGATGATGATCTCGGTCGGGGCCGGGGTCTCGACCTTGATGCCGGCAGGCATGTCGATGTTGACCGGGTGTGAGTAACCCACGGCCAGGTTGAGCTTGGCACCCTGGGCCTGGGCCTTGTAACCCACGCCCACCAGGTTGAGCTTCTTCTCGAAGCCCTTGGTCACACCGACCACCATGTTATTCACCAGCTGGCGCATCGTGCCGCTCATGGCATTGGCTTCACGGGATTCATTGGCCGGCACAAACGTGAGTTTGCCGGCGTCTTGCTGCACGGTCACCAGGCTGTTGGCAGCCACGGACAGGGTGCCGCCGGCGCCCTTGACGCTGATCTGATCGGCCTTGATGGACACGTCCACGCCTTGCGGGACGGTCACGGGCATTTTTCCTACTCGGGACATGTCGTCTCTCCTGGGGTTATGCGACGTAGCACAGCACTTCGCCACCGACACCGGTAGCACGCGCCTTGCGGTCGGTCATCACACCCTTGGGGGTGGTCACAATGGCCACGCCCAGTCCGTTCATGACCTGGGGGATGGCGTCATGGCCCTTGTACACGCGCAAGCCGGGGCGGCTGACGCGCTCGATACGCTCAATGACCGGACGGCCAGCGTAGTACTTGAGGGCGATTTCGAGCTCGGACTTGCCGGCGTCGGTCTTGACCTGGAAACCGTCGATGTAACCTTCGTCCTTCAGTACCTGGGCAATCGCCACTTTGACTTTGGAAGAGGGCACCGACACGGTGGGCTTGGCCACCATCTGCGCATTGCGGATGCGGGTCAGCAGGTCGGCGATGGGATCACTCATGCTCATGTTGAATTACTCCTGCCTGATTACCAGCTGGCCTTGGTGATGCCAGGGATGTTGCCTTCAAAGGCCAGTTCGCGCACCTTGGCACGACCCAGACCAAATTGGCGGAAGGTGCCACGCGGACGACCCGTGATCTCGCAGCGGTTGCGCTGGCGAGTGGGGTTGGCGTTGCGGGGAAGCTTTTGCAGGCCCAGGCGGGCGGCTGCGCGCTCTTCGTCGCTACGCTTGGCGTCATTGGCGATGGCTTTCAGTTCCGCGTGTTTCTTCGCGTACTTGGCCACCAGTTTTTCTCGCTTGAGCTCGCGCTCGATCAAAGCTACTTTAGCCACGTGCCACCTCAGTTCTTGAACGGGAAACGGAAGCCAGCGAGCAGTGCCTTGCACTCTTCGTCCGACTTGGCCGTCGTGGTGATGCTGATGTTGAGACCGCGCAAGGCATCGACCTTGTCATATTCGATCTCGGGGAAGATGATCTGTTCTTTGACACCGATGTTGTAGTTGCCACGGCCGTCAAATGAGCGGCCGGAGATACCACGGAAGTCGCGCACGCGGGGCAGTGCGACGGTGACAAAGCGATCGAGGAATTCGTACATCTGCACGCCACGCAGGGTGACCATGCAGCCAATGGCCTGGCCTTCGCGGATCTTGAAACCGGCGATGGCCTTCTTGGCCTTGGTAACCACAGGCTTTTGCCCGGCAATCTTGGTCAGGTCGCCCACGGCGTTGTCCATGACCTTCTTGTCAGCCACGGCCTCGCTCACGCCCATGTTGAGGGTGATCTTGGTCAGACGCGGCACTTGCATCGGCGACTTGTAGCCGAACTTGGCGGTCAACTCGGGGACCACCTTCTCACGGTAATGTTGTTGCAGTCGTGCCATGGTTATGCCACCTTGATTTCTTCGCCGCTGGACTTGAAGACGCGGACTTTCTTGCCATCGGCCAGCACCTTGATGCCCACGCGATCGGCCTTACCCGAGGTCGCGTTGTAAATGGCCACGTTGGACTGGTGAATCGGCATGGACTTCTCGACGATACCGCCGGTCGTACCAGCCATGGGGTTGGGCTTGGTGTGCTTCTTGACGATGTTGATGCCCTCGACCACCACGTGGTCGTCGTCTTTGCGAAGCGTCACAACGCCGCGCTTGCCTTTGTCACGGCCAGCCAGCACGATGATCTGGTCGCCTTTGCGAATCTTGTTCATGGTCGCGAGTCCTTACAGCACTTCGGGGGCCAGGGACACGATCTTCATGAAGCGCTCGTTACGCAGTTCACGCGTGACGGGCCCGAAGATGCGGGTGCCGATGGGCTCCAGCTTGTTGTTGAGCAGAACGGCAGCATTGCCGTCAAACTTGACGAGGGAGCCATCGCCACGGCGAATGCCTTTGGCAGTGCGAACCACCACAGCGCTGTAGATCTCGCCTTTTTTGACGCGACCGCGCGGTGCTGCTTCCTTGATGCTCACCTTGATGATGTCGCCCACGCTCGCATAGCGACGCTTGGATCCGCCGAGCACCTTGATGCACAAAACGGACTTCGCGCCGGTGTTGTCGGCGACCTCTAACCGAGATTCAGTCTGGATCATTTCAATAGTTCCCAACTTGTATCGGCGTGGCGCACAAGGAAGCCCTGCCGATCAGTCTTGGTCCCGTCAGTTGCACCCACGAACCACTCGCAGGCACACCCGTTTGGGGATGAATAGCTCCCGCCTTTTTGGGCGAGAACCTAAGATTATGCCACGTTTTGAAAGAGGCCCGCAAGCCCCGCCCACAAGTCTTCCACCGCGCAGCCCAGACAGCGTGGCGAACCATCGAAAACCGGCCATTGTGAATTCTAAAGAATTATTTTACAGCCCGGGTATCGTGGCCCAGGGCCAACAGGCACACGTGCGCCGGGGCACAAGCCCTTTGTTGTGGCACGCACACCGCAGCGTCTCATGGGGCACGCGCGGTCACCGATCCCAGGTCTTGAAGGACAATCGGGGCTCGAGCGCAAGCGTCCAGATATCTGGCCCGTCCTCGACGAGCGTCACAGCCCCCTGGCTGAAGGCGACTCCCACAGCACAAGGATTCATCCCTTCCATGCAGCACATTGCATTCATCGGCGGCGGCAACATGGCCAGCGCGCTCATTGGCGGTTTGCGCCGCCAAGGCTTGCCCGCAGACCATATCCATGTCGTGGAGCCCTTTGCCCCGACCCGTCAACAGTTGCTCACGGACCATGGTGTACAGGCCCAGGAAACGCCCGACGCCAGCCTGGGTCAGGCCCGGCTGGTTGTGTGGGCAGTCAAGCCGCAGGTCTTCAAAGAGGCCGCTGAGCCAGCCGCCCCCTTCATCCAGAACGCCTTGCATTTGTCGGTGGCAGCCGGCATCCTGACGGACAGCATCGCGGCATGGCTGCACACCGAGCGTGTGGTGCGGGCCATGCCCAACACACCGGCCTTGATCGGCCAGGGCCAGACTGGCTTGTACGCACGTCCGGGCGTGAGCCCAGAAGACCGGCTCCTCATTGAGCAGGTGATGTCCGGCACGGGCCAGTACCTGTGGGTGCCGCAGGAGTCGCAGCTGGACGCCGTGACGGCCATCTCCGGCTCGGGTCCTGCTTATGTCTTTTATTTCATCGAAGCGATGAGCCGCGCCGCCGAGCAGATGGGCCTGAGCGCCGAGCAAGCCAGGCAGTTGTCCATCGGCACCTTCTGCGGCGCCGCCGAACTGGCTCGCCGCAGCACCGATTCACCCGCCACCCTGCGCGAGCGCGTCACCTCCAAAGGCGGCACCACCTATGCAGCCCTGACAGCCATGGATGCGTCCCGGGTGGCCGAGCATTTTGAAGAGGCGATGGAGGCAGCCCGGCTGCGAGCTGCAGAACTGGGCAAGGCCTTCGGCCATTGAAACGCACACGACCGCGCTCCCGTGGGTTGCGCTTGACATAGATTTACCAATGGGCGGGGCATCGGTGCGAGAATGATCGTGTTGTTTTTTTCTTGACACACTTTCCCATGACCCGACTGATTGCTTCCCTGCTGGCTGGCGCCGGCCTCGTGCTGTCCCTGTCCGTTGCCGCCCAAACCACCGTGACCACCCCGGTCATCCCGGCGGTGGCCCCTGCCGTGGCGCCTGCCGCCCCGGCCGCGCCTGTGGTGGCCGCCCCCGCCGCGCCCGCGCCCGCGCCCAAAGCCGATCCGGCCCCTGCGCCCAAGGCCGATAAAAAAGCCAAGAAGCTGAAAAACAAAAAGAAAAAGAGCAAGAAGTCCAAGGCCTGAACGCCGGATTTCCACGGTCCGGGACTGCGCGCTCAGGTGCGCGCCCTGGACCGGCGTCCCCGGTCGCTTCGGGATCAGCGTCCGAGTGCGTAACCGGCCACGATGCCAGCAAAGACCGTGGCACCGAGCCAATGGTTGAGGCGAAAGGCCAGAAAACAGGCCTCACGTTGCCGACCCCGAATCAAACGCACATGCCACCAGGCCTGCAATGCTGCCGCCCACAGGCCCAGCATGAACGGCCACCCCAGCTGTTGGCCCCGCAGCAAACCCCACCATGAGAGCAGGTACGCCACGTAAAAAACGGCCACCGCCCGCACATCGTGCTGCCCCAGCGTGATCGCGGAGGTCTTCATGCCGATGCGCAGATCGTCATCGCGATCCACCATGGCGTACTCGGTGTCGTAGGCGAGCACCCAGCACAGGTTACCCAGCAACATCGCCCAGGCCAGCCATGGGGCGGATGACACCATGCCCGCCCAGCTGAGTTCGCCACCCCGCAGGGCGGAAAACGCCATGGGAATGCCAAAGCTGAAGGCCAACCCCAACACCGCTTGCGGCATGGACACGTGGCGCTTCGCGTAGGGGTACAACACCGTCACGCACAAGCCCACCACCGACCATGCGATGGTGGTGGGGTTGGTGGTGAGCACCAGGCCAAAGGCCAGCCCGGCGAGGACTGCGCCCAGCCACAAGGCTTCCTTCACCGACACGGCGCCGCTGGTCACCGGCCGCTGCGCCGTGCGCTTGACGTGGCGGTCGAAATCGCGATCGGCCACATCGTTGACGCAGCACCCGGCGCTGCGCATGAGGATGGTGCCCAGCACAAACACGCCCAGCAGGTGCCAGCCGGGCCAACCCTGGGCGGCCACCCACAGGGCGGAGAGCGTGGGCCACAGCAGCAGCAGCCACCCCGCCGGCCGGTTCCAGCGAATCAGGTCCAGGTACAGCGCCAGCCGTTGTCGCATCACATCACCCCCTGTGGCATGGCACGTCAGGACAGGCGCGCCACGCCCGGCAGCTCGCAGGCGTAGACGGCATTGCGCAGCGCAGCGATGGCCTCATAGCGTGTGAAGCTGCGACGCCAGGCCAGCAGCACGCGGCGCATGGGCGGACGACCGTCCTCATCGACCACCGGCAAATAGCGCACATGGGTCTCGACCACCGCACGCCGACGCCCTTTGGCGGGCGTGAGCAAGGCCTCGCCGGGCACACTCAGGCGGGGCACCAGGGTCACGCCCATGCCAGCGGCCACCATGTGCTTGATGGTCTCCAGTGACGAGCCCTCAAAGCTGCGCCGAATGCCTTCGGCGTTGCTGGCAAAGCGGGCAAACTCCGGACACACCTCGAGCACGTGGTCGCGAAAGCAATGTCCCGTGCCCAAGAGCAGCATGGTCTCGGCCTTGAGCTCCTGGGCGGGGATGCTGTCACGCTGTGCCAGCGGATGCTGGCTGGGCACCGCTGCCATGAAGGGCTCGTCATACAGCGGGGCCGTGGCGAGTCCGGCGTCAGGAAACGGCTCGGCCAGGATGGCGCAGTCAATCTCGCCGGTGCGCAGCATCTCGAGCAGCTTGACGGTGAAGTTCTCTTGCAGCATCAAGGGCATCTGGGGCGCCTGGTTGATGACCTGCCGCACCAGGTCCGGCAGCAGATAGGGACCGATGGTGTAGATCACCCCCAGACGCAAGGGGCCCGCCAGCGGATCCTTGCCCCGCTTGGCAATCTCCTTGATGCCGGCTGCCTGCTCCAGCACGCTTTGCGCCTGCCGCACAATTTCGCCGCCCAGGGCGGTGAGGGAGATTTCATTGGCGCTGCGCTCGAACAATTTGACCTCGAGCTCTTCCTCGAGTTTCTTGATGGCCACCGAGAGCGTGGGCTGCGACACATGACAGGCCTCCGCGGCGCGACCAAAATGGCGCTCGCGGGCCACAGCGACGATGTATTTGAGCTCGGTGAGGGTCATGCGGTCAGCGTTGTACAGGGCATGGGGCTGGGCACCAGGTCGGTGAGGTAACCCACATCATGCCTTCAGAAAGTCCGATTTTCCACCCAACCAGCGGTGCAGGTGTTGCGCCACCCGATCCGGGTGCTCAACGCCCATGCGTGGCGCCAGCCGTCGGGCCCACTCGAGCAAGTGGCTGTCGTGCTCGAGGTCGGCAAATCGCAGCATGGGCACGCCCGATTGGCGAGCCCCCAGCAACTCACCGGGACCGCGAATCTCCAGGTCCCGGCGGGCAATTTCAAACCCGTCCTGTGTGTCCACCATGGCGCGCAAGCGCTCGCGGGCCGTGTCACTCAGCCGCCCGTGTTCCCCCAGCGAATACAGCAACACACAGGCGGAGGCCGCGGCCCCTCGCCCCACCCGCCCACGCAACTGGTGCAACTGGCTCAAGCCGAACCGCTCGGCATGCTCGATCACCATCAACGAGGCATTGGGCACATCCACCCCCACCTCGATCACCGTGGTGCTGACCAGCACGGACATCTCGCCCGCGACAAAGCGGGCCATGATGGCTTTCTTGTCGGCTTCGGGCAGGCGCGAATGCAAGAGCCCCACCTCGATGCCTGGCCTTGGCGTTTCTGCAGAGGCTTCCCGGGATGCTGGGTCGGCATCCTGCGGCATGGCCCCGGCCAGGGCCGCGCGTGACGAGCCCTGCAAGGCCTCGGTCAGACGGGCATGGGTGTCGGTGGCGTTGCGCAGGTCCAGGGCCTCGCTTTCTTCAATCAGCGGGCACACCCAGTACACCTGGCGCCCCTGCGCCACCTGGGCGCGGATGCGGTCGATCACCTCGTCGCGTCGCACCTCGCTGACCACCTTGGTCACCACCGGGGTGCGTCCGGGTGGCAACTCGTCCAGGGTGGAGACATCCAGGTCCGCGTAGTAACTCATCGCGAGGGTGCGCGGGATGGGGGTGGCCGACATCATCAACAGGTGCGGCTCGGCCGCGCCGGGCTGTTGCAAGTCCGCCGAGGGCTGCAGTTTGTGGCGCAAGGCCAGACGTTGCGCCACCCCAAACCGGTGCTGTTCATCGATGATGGCCAGGGCCAGGGCGCGAAATTGCACCTGCTCCTGAATGACGGCATGCGTGCCCACCACCAGCGCCGCACGACCCTCTGCGATCAGGGCCAGCATGGCGTCACGTGTTTTTTTCTTCTGACTGCCGGTGAGCCAGGCCACCTCCAGCCCCAGCGGGGCCAGGAGCGGCTCGAGCCACCCGGTCAATTTGCGAAAGTGCTGCTCGGCCAGGATTTCGGTGGGCGCCATCAAGGCGCATTGCCAGCCCGCGGCAATGCAGTGCGAAGCGGCCAGCGCCGCCACCACGGTCTTGCCCGACCCCACATCCCCCTGCAACAACCGGTGCATGGGTTCGTGACGCGTCAGGTCGGCCGCGATCTCGGTTTGCACACGGGCCTGTGCAGCCGTCAGCCCGAAGGGCAGAGCCGACAACAACCGCTCGGGCAACTGTGCCGCCGCCCCGGTGGGAACCAGGGCTGGTGCGCGCAGGCTCAGGCGCTCCTGGCGCGATTGCCACTGCGACAACTGCTGCGTCAGCAACTCCTCGGCCTTGAGGCGTTGCCAGGCCGGGTGGCTGCGATCTTCCAGGGTGGCCAGCGCCACGTCCGGGGCAGGATGGTGCAGGAACTGCAACGCGCGCACCAGGGGCCAGGTGCCGGGTGGCAAGGCATCTGCTGGCACGGTCTCGTCCAGGGCACCCGAGCGCAAACACCGGCTCAGTCCGCCTTGTACCGCGCGTCGCAAATACGCTTGCGGCAAACCCGCCGAGGTCGGGTAGACCGGGGTCAGCGCCCCGGGCAATTCACCCCCGGCGACCTGGACGACCGGGTGCATCATGGTGCGTCCCATGAAGCCGCCCCGCACCTCGCCCCGCAAGCGCACGCGCTGGCCCACCGCCAGCGATTTCTGCATCGAGGGATAGGCATTGAAAAACCGCAGGGTGCAGGTCTCTTCCCCGTCGCGCACCACGACGACCAGTTGACGGCGCGGCCGGTACGACAGATCGCTGGAGACCACCTCGGCTTCGAACTGACCCGACTGCCCGTCCTGCACGTCGCACAGGCGCACCAGGCGCGTTTCGTCCTCGTAGCGCAGGGGCAGGTGCAACGCCAGGTCGATGTCGCGCACCAGTCCGAGCTTGCGCAGGGCTTTCTGGGGGGCAGACAGGGGTTTATCGGCGGGCATGCCGTGATTGTGCCTGCGCGCTCTACACTCGCAGGATGTCTGCACAGCTCACCCCGGACCGTCCGGCGAATACCGCCCCTCACGCCCCGTTGGCCCAGTTCGGCTTCGCCTGGTTTGTCCCGGTGATGGGGTGGAGCGGGCTGACGATGGCCTGGTTTCAACACCCGCATTCGGAGCCCGGCATCTCGATGGCGGCGCAGCTGGGTACGCTGATCACGGTGGGCTTGTTTGCCCTGGTGTTGCTCACCAACCTGTTGCGCGCCTGGCGCCATCCGCAGGCCTTGCTGGCGGATCTGCGCCATCCGGTGCGCATGGCGTTCACGGCCTCGTTTGCCATTGCCCTCATTTTGCTGAGCGCCCTGGGCACCATCTGGGGCCTGGCCGATCAGGCCTGGGTGCAAGCCATCTGGTGGACGGGTTCGTTGCTGGAGTTCTCGATCACCGTCTGGGTGATGTCGCGTTGCTTGCGAGCGGCCGACGCAGGGGGCCTGGGGTGGCCCGCCATCACCCCGTTGCTGATGATCCCGATTGTGGGCAATGTGCTGGTTCCGCTGGCCGGTCTGCACTGGCCGGTGTCGGGGTGGATGAGCGCCCAGTTTGGCCTGGGACTCTTTCTGTGGCCGTTGATCGTGGGGGTGTTGTTGGCGCGCTTGCTGCAGGTCGGGCCCTTGCCCGCGCGCATGACACCGACCCTCTTCATCCTGGTGGCACCACCCTCGGCGATCGGTCTGGCCCTGATGCAATGGACCGCGCCGCCGGTGCTGGTCTGGGGTTGCTGGGGCGTGGCCTGCCTGTCGATGCTGTGGGCGCTCAGCCAGTGGCGGGTGATCCAGGGCCTGCCCTTTGGCATGCCGCACTGGGGCATGAGCTTTCCACTGGCGGCTTTTTCCGCCCTGTGCCTGCGGCTGGGTCAGTTGCCCGAGGGTCACTGGCTGCTGCTGCCCGGCCAGGCTGCCGTGTGGGTCACCTCGGGGGTGATTCTGTGGCTCAGCATCAAAAGCCTGCAAGGCCTGCTGGATGGTCGGTTACTCCAACCCGAGGGGTGAAATCCCCTAAGATGGCGACCTTGCGCTTTTTGCATTCTCGAGGCGCTGGTCCCGGACCCTGCACCTGCTGCGCAGGGTCTTCCAGCGCCGCTTGCTCAACCCTCCATTTCGTATTGCCATGACAGCTCGCACACACGTCCATCGCCTTCAGGTGGCCACCTCCCTGCACCAGTTCATCGAACAACAGGTCCTGCCTGGCACCGGAGTGAGCAGCGCCACCTTCTGGCGTGGCTTTGATGCCCTGGTGGCTGACCTGGCGCCGCGCAACATGGCCTTGCTGGCCGAGCGCGATCGCATCCAGACCGAGATGGACCGCTGGCATGAAGCCCACCCCGGCCCCATCCGCAACATGAAGGCCTACCGCAGCTTCCTGGAGAAGATTGGCTACCTCGTGCCGCATCCCGGCCGCGTGAAAACCACCACCAAGAACGTCGACGCCGAACTCGCCATCCAGGCCGGCCCGCAACTGGTGGTGCCCATCCTCAATGCCCGTTATGCGTTGAACGCGGCCAATGCGCGCTGGGGTTCGCTGTATGACGCGCTGTACGGCACCGATGTCATTTCAGAGGCCCATGGTGCCGACAAGGGCACGGGCTACAACCCCGTGCGCGGCGCCAAGGTGATCGAGTACGCGCGCTATGTGCTCGACCGCACCGCCCCCCTGGCCAGCGGCTCGCACATCGACTCGACGGGCTACGCCATTGTGGAGGGTCAGTTGCGCGTCACCCTGAAGAACGGTCGCGTCACCAAGCTGGCACGCAACAGCCAGCTGGTGGGTTTCCAGGGCGCTGCGTCCAACCCTTCGTCGGTGCTGTTCGAACACAACGGCCTGCACCTGGATCTGCAGATCAACCGCAAGACGCCGATCGGCGCCACCGACCCCGCCGGTGTGTGCGACCTGGTGGTGGAAGCCGCACTCTCCACCATCCTTGACCTGGAAGACTCGGTCGCCGCGGTCGATGCTGAAGACAAGGTGCTGGGCTACCGCAACTGGCTGGGCATCCTCAAGGGCACGCTCACCGAATCGGTCACCAAAGGGGGCAAGACCTTTGTGCGCGGACTCAACCCGGATCGCGTGTACCACAGCCCCCAGGGCAAGGGCGAGGTTCGCCTGCATGGCCGCTCGTTGCTGTTCGTGCGCAACGTGGGCCACCTGATGACCAACCCGGCCATCCTCTACACCGGCGCAGACGGTGCCGCGCATGAAATCCCCGAGGGCATTCTGGACGCCATGGTCACCACCACCATCGCCCTGCACGATTTGCAAGGCCATGGTGCCAACGGCCTGCGCAACTCGCGCTCCGGCTCGGTGTACATCGTCAAGCCCAAGATGCACGGCCCGGCCGAAGTGGCCTTTGCCGCCGAGCTCTTCAGCCGCGTTGAGAAAGTGCTGGGCCTGGCCGACAGCACCGTCAAGCTGGGCATCATGGACGAAGAGCGCCGCACCAGCGTGAACCTGAAGGCCTGCATTGCGGCCGCCTCCAGCCGCGTGGCCTTCATCAACACCGGCTTCCTCGACCGCACTGGCGACGAAATGCACACCGCCATGCGCGCCGGCCCCATGCTGCGCAAGGGCGACATGAAGAGCAGTGCCTGGATCCAGGCCTATGAAAAGAACAACGTGCTGGTGGGCCTCTCGTGCGGCCTGCGTGGCAAGGCGCAGATCGGCAAGGGCATGTGGGCCATGCCGGATCTGATGGCGGCCATGCTGCAACAAAAGATCGGCCACCCCCTGGCGGGCGCCAACACCGCCTGGGTGCCCAGTCCCACGGCGGCCACGTTGCACGCCATGCACTACCACCAGGTCAAGGTGACCGATGTGCAAAAGCAACTCGAGCGCATCGATGCCGATGCCGCGCACCACGAATTGCTCAACAACCTGCTGCAAGTGCCCGTGGTGGCCAAGCCGCGCTGGAGCGAGGCCGAGAAGCAGCAAGAACTCGACAACAACGTGCAAGGCATTCTGGGCTACGTGGTGCGCTGGGTGGACCAGGGCGTGGGCTGCTCCAAGGTGCCCGACATCCATAACGTGGGTCTGATGGAAGACCGTGCCACGCTGCGCATCTCCAGCCAGCACATTGCCAACTGGCTGCGCCACGGCATCGTGTCGGCAGCGCAAGTCAAGGCCACCTTCCGTCGCATGGCCGCCGTGGTGGACAAGCAAAACGCCGGCGACCCGCTGTACCGCAAGATGTCGGGCAACTTCAGCACCTCGGCCGCCTATCAGGCCGCGCTGGATCTGGTCTTCAAAGGCGAGGCCCAGCCCAGTGGCTACACCGAACCGCTGCTGCACGCCTGGCGACTGAAGGTCAAGGCGGCCTGAGGTCGTGCTGCTCAAACTGCTGGGGACGCTGCTCAAGTCCCTGCTGGGTGGCGTGCTGGTGCTGGCGCTCTTGGGCGCCGGCTACCTGATGTTTGCCTACCATTTCACCTACTCGCAAGGTGAGAGCGTCGGCTTCGTCCAAAAAATCTCCTACAAGGGCTGGTTGTGCAAGACCTGGGAGGGGGAGCAAGTTCGGGCCCTGTCCGTCGTGCCCACCATCCCCGAGAAGTTCGAGTTCACCGTGCGCGATGCGACCGTGGTAGACCAGATCAACCAGCACATCGGACAGAAGGTGGTGCTGGAGTACGAACAGCATCGCGGCCTGCCCAGGTGTTTTGGCGACTCGGAGCATTTCGTCATCAACGTGCGATTGGCGCCGGGCGAGTGATGCTGCGGACACTCTGCCCTGCACCCATCACGCCCGTCTGATCTCGTCAACAACCCGCGCGACAAGTCGCCAGCTTGACATATTCCGTCAAGATTCTGGTAAGTCCGTATATCCAGACAAAACCAGAACTCAGACCATCGACGGAGTTCCCTCTTGGGCCTCACCTATTCCTTCAGGAGTCCTGGTATGTCGAGTTCATCCAACACCCCCCCCGCACAACCCCAGCGTCGACAGACCCTGTCCACGCTCGGTGGCCTGGCTGCCATCCTGGCCAGTGGTCAGGCCCCGGTGTTCGCACAAGCCGCTCCGCGCAAATTGGTGATGGCCCACATCAACCCCTTGCCCGAGTCGGCTGCGGCCGCTTTCGACTGGATGGCCAAGGAGGTCACCGCCCGCTCGCAGGGGTCACTGGACATGCAGTTCTTTGGCAAGACGCTGATCCCGCAGGAGCTGGAGATCATGAACGCGGTGAAGTCCGGCAACATCCAGATCGGCAACCCGGCTGGTGCCGCAGCCACGGTGTTCCCCGAGATGGGCGCCTTCCTGGTGCCCTACCTGGTGAAAAATTACGCGTCGGCTTACGCCATGCTCAATGGCAAGATCGGTGAGTCGCTGGACAAGCTCTGGCAGGACAAATACAAGGTCAAGGCCTTGTGTTTCTTTGATTACGGCTTCCGGCACTTCTGGACCTCCAAGGCCCCGATCGTGGAGCCCCGGGACTTGCGCGGCAAGAAGATCCGTGTGCAGCAAGCCAAGGTGTTCGGGGACACCATCAACGGCCTGGGCGGTAACGCGGTGCCCATGGCCTGGGGAGAGGTGATCTCTGCGGCCAAATCCGGCGTGATCGATGGCGGGGACCTGCCCGTGGTGAACATGGATGCGCTCAAGGTGTACGAGGTGTCCAAGTACTGCTCGCTGACCTATCACAACTACGGCCCCACCGTGAACGTGATGAACCTCGACACCTGGAACGCGCTCACCCCCGCGCAGCAAAAGCTGATGATGGAGTTGAGCCGCGAGGCCCAAAACAAGATCCGGGCGGCCACCGAATCCGTGGACAACTTCGCCGCGGCCAAAAAACTGTTGGAACCCCGCGGCATGACCGTGGTGGAGACCAATGTGGAGGCCTTCCGCAAACTTGCCCAACAAAAAATCTGGCCCCAGTACAAGCCGCAGTACGGCGCGCTGTGGGACGAAATCGAAAATTTCAAAGGCTGAGGCGGCCAAGCTCCCATGATGAAACGATTGCACCAGGTGGCACAGTCCTGTGCCACCTTGCTGATTGTCATTGCCATCGCCAATTTGCTGGTGGGGGTGTTCCTGCGTTATTTCGTGGGGGCCATCACCGACTACTTCGACCTCGACCCGGTGCCCTATGTCTGGGTGGAAGAGGTGGGAGAAATGGCGCTGGCCTGGCTGACCTTGCTGGGCGCCGCGATTGGTGTGCGCCAACGGTCGCATTTCACCTTGCATTTGTGGGTGCACACCTGGTCTGCGCCAGCGCAGCGGGCCGTGGACATCCTGCATCATCTGTTGATTGCCGGTTTTGGCCTGGCCGTGGCCTGGTACGGCTGGGGGCTGAGCCAACTCAACATGAGCCTCACGTCCCCCGGTTTGCAGATCAACATGGCGTGGTTGTATGGCTCTTCGGTGGTGGGGGGCATTCTGCTGGCCCTGTATGCCCTGTCCATGGCCGTGGCGCCCACGTACGAACCGTCTGAAGGACACTGAATGACTTTGATCTGGGTTGCGTTGGTTTTTGTGGGACTGATCCTGCTGTCCATGCCCATCGTGTTTTCGCTGGGCCTGGCGGGGCTGTTCGGCCTGTGGCATGGTGGCTACCCCATGCAGCAGCTGTCCTCCGCGCTGGTGTCGGGCTCGCAAAGCTGGGTGCTGCTGGCCATTCCGGCGTTCGTGTTTGCTGGCGGCCTGATGGAGCGTTGCGGCATGTCGCACGCCCTGGTGGAGTTTGCGCGCGCCCTGGTGGGCTGGGTCCGGGGCGGGCTGGGCATGTCGGTGATCGTGGTGGCGTATTTCTTCTCGGATATCTGCGGCTCCAAAATGGCCGAGGTATCTGCCCTGGGTTCGAGCCTGATGCCACCGCTCACCGCCGCAGGATACAAAAAGGAGGACTCCGCCTCCCTGATTGCCGCCGGCACGGCGATGGGCATGCTGGTGCCGCCAGCCATCTTCATGATCGTCATCAGCCAGGTGACCAACACCTCGGCCGTGGCCCTGTTCGTGGCCGGCTTTGTGCCCGCCGCTGTGATCATGCTGTGCCTGATGGGCCTGGTGTACTTGCGTGCCAGACGTCTGGACTGGCCGGTTGATGCACGTCCCTCGCTGACCCGCCTGGGTCAGGCCGGCATGAAGGCGGCGATACCGCTGGTGGTGCCGGTGGTGATTCTGGGGGGCTTTGTGCTGGGCATCATCACCGCCACCGAGGCAGGGGCCGTGGTGGCGGGTTACGCCATCGTGGTGGCGCGTCTGGTCTACCGCAATGTGTCCTGGAAAGAAATGGGACGCATTGCCTATGACAGTGCCATCCTGACCGCAGCGGTGGTGTTCTTGCTGGCCGTGGCCTCGATCTTCCAATACCTGATGGGCGTGTCGGGCGTGCCCAAGTTGCTGGCCGAAATCCTGCAGCCCCTGCAGGCGCACCAGGAGTTGTTCCTGTTTGGCACGGCCATCATCAGCATGTTGTTCGGCATGATCCTGGAGGGCTTACCCGCCGCGGTGGTGTTGATTCCGGTGGTCTTTCCGATTGCCGAGCAAATGGGCATCAACCCCATCCACTTCAACATCGTGCAAACCGCCGCTGTGGGAATTGGCTTGTTTCTTCCGCCCATGGGCGTGGGATTGCTGATGGCCTTGAAGTTCGCCGGGTTGACCGTGGGTCAGCACTTCAAAACCTATGTGCCCTATATGGCGGCGCTGTTCTGCGGACTCGCCCTCATCATCGTGTTTCCCGAGATTGCGCTGGCACTGCCTCGCGCGGTAGGTCTGGTTCGCTGAGGGCCGGCAGGCCACTGCGTCTGCCGCTGCGGTGCCGCTTGGGCACTCAGCGCACTCAGGCCCTCAAGCGCTGAGTGCCTGCTCGAGCGCGTCGACAAACATCGCGGCCACGTCAAACCCCGTCTGGTCCATGATCTCGCGAAAGCAGGTCGGGCTGGTGACGTTGATTTCGGTGAGGCAATCACCAATCACATCCAGTCCCACCAGCAACAAGCCGCGGGCAGCCAGCGTGGGGCCGAGTGTGGTGGCGATCTCGAGGTCGCGCTCACTCAGGGGCTGGGCCACGCCTTTGCCCCCTGCAGCCAGATTGCCGCGCACCTCACCGCCTTGCGGAATGCGGGCCAGCGCATAGGGCACGGGCTGACCACCGATCACCAGCACCCGCTTGTCGCCTTGCGTGATGGCGGGCAGATAACGCTGCACCATGATGGTTTGCGCACCATCGCGCTGCAGCGTTTCAATGATGGCCCCCAGATTGAGGCCGTCCGCCCCCACCCGGAAAATACCCATGCCGCCCATGCCGTCCAGGGGCTTGAGGATGATGTCGCGGTGCTCGGCATGAAATTCGCGCACGTCGGCTTCGCTGCGCGTGACCAGGGTCGGGCTCAGGAACTGCGGGCACGCCATGATGGCCAGCTTTTCGGGGTGGTCGCGCAACGCAGCAGGCTTGTTGAAGACGCGCGCGCCTTCACGCTCGGCTTGCCCCAGCAGATGCGTGGCGTAGAAAAACTCGCTGTCAAACGGCGGGTCCTTGCGCATGATCACGGCATGGAACTTGTGCAGCGCCCAGGGGGTGCAGGAGCGCTCCTCAAACCACTGCGGCTCCTGAGCGGTGAGGTGCAGTTCACGCACCCGCGCTTGGACGGGGCCACCACTGCGCCAGGACAGGTCGCGCGGCTCACAGGCCCAGACGCGGTGGCCGCGCCGCTGTACCTCACGCATCATCGTGAAGGTAGTGTCCTTGTAGATCTTGAAAGAGGCCAGCGGATCGGCAACGAACAGGACGTCCATGTCAGATTTCGATCTTGCTGCCCAACTCCACCACCGAGTTGCTCGGCAAATTCAGGAAGTCTGCGGCAGCGCTGGCATTGAGGTGCATCTGCGCGAAGAGTTTTTCACGCCAGGTGGCCATGCCGCCGTGCACCGTGGGCACGATGCTGTCGCGCGAGAGGAAGTAGCTGGTGGTCATCGGTGAGACCTCGCAGCCATGGGTCTTGAGGAACGACAGCGCTCCGGGCACGTCAGGGTCGTTCTTGAAGCCGTAATTGATCACGACCTGCCAGCAGTCATGGCCCAGTTGCTCGACCTCCAGTCGCTTGTCCAGCCCGATCCACGGCACCTCGTGGCTGCGCACTGTGACAAACAGGTTCACGGCATGCAGCACCTTGTTGTGCTTGAGGTTGTGCAGCAAGGCGTTCGGCACGATGCCCACATCCGTCGACAAAAACACCGCCGTGCCATCCACGCGGGTGGGCGGTGCAATGAACACGGCATCCAGGAAGGAGCGCAACTCCAGCGCTTCATCGCGGTGTTTGGCATTGAGCAGTTCGCGACCATCGCGCCAGGTCAGCATGAAGGTCAGGATGATGGCGCCGATCAGCAAGGGGAACCAGCCGCCTTCGGCGAGCTTCATCAGGTTGGACGCCCAGAAAGAGAAGTCAACCACGAAGAAAAACCCGGTGGAGAGCAGGCACAGCCACAGCGGATAACGCCAGCTGTAGCGAATCACATAGAACGTCAGCACCGTGGTGATCAGCATGTCCGTACACACCGCAATGCCGTACGCTGCCGCCAGATTGCTGGACGACTTGAACATCATCACCGCCAGCACGATGAACCCGAACAGGCCCCAGTTCACGAAGGGCACATAGATCTGACCGGTGTCGCGCACACTGGTGTGCTGCACTTGCAGTCGCGGCAAAAACCCGAGCTGGATGACCTGCTTGGTCACGCTGAAAGCACCGGAGATCAGGGCTTGCGAGGCAATCACCGTGGCTGCGGTGGCCAGAATCACCAGGGGCAAGAGGGCCCAGTCAGGCGCCATCATGAAGAACGGGTTCTTCACGGCTTCCGGGTTGTTGAGCAGCAAGGCGCCCTGGCCGAAATAATTCAGCGTGAGCGAGGGCATCACCACCGAGAACCAGGCCAGCCGGATGGGCTGTTTACCGAAGTGACCCATGTCCGCATAGAGCGCCTCACCGCCCGTGACACACAGCACCACGGCACCCAAAATGATGAAGGTGGTCCCCGGTTCGTTGATGATGAACTGCAAGGCGTAATGCGGGCTCATCGCCCACAGAATGGCCGGCTGGGTGGCGATGTGATACACGCCCAGCGCTGCAATGACCGCAAACCACACCACGGTGATCGGGCCGAAAAACTTGCCGATGCCGGCCGTGCCACGCTTTTGCACCGCAAACAAGCCAAACAGAATGATCAGCGTCAGGGGCATCACGAATTTCACAAAGGTGGGCGACACCACCTCCAGGCCCTCCACCGCCGACAGCACCGAGATGGCCGGCGTGATGACACCGTCGCCATAGAACAGGCAGGTCCCCGCAATCCCGACCAGCAAGAGCGCCTTGCGCAACCGGGGCCGGTCGCGCACCGACATGGAGGCCAGCGCCAACATGGCCACCAGACCACCTTCACCATTGTTGTCGGCCCGCAGCACCAGCGAGACGTACTTGATCGACACGATGATGGTCAGGGTCCAGAAGAACAGCGACAGGATGCCGTACACGTTGTCGGGCGTGAAGGGGACATGGCCCGACCCGAACACTTCTTTCACGGAGTACAGCACGCTGGTTCCGATGTCGCCGTACACGACACCGATGGCCCCCATCGTCAAACCGAGGAGGGAAGATTTGCCATGTTGCATAAAGTAGGCCTGTTCAGTCGTAAATTTCCGCGTCGGGGTCGGTCGTTTCCAGTTCGTAGCTGGCCGCCAGCATGGCCAGCCGACCGATCACCCCGTACATGTAAAAGCGGTTCGGCGCGCTGGACCCCGCCTTCATGCCGGGTTGCGGCGTGTGCGCGCTTTGCTCGAAGGCCAGGGGCACAAAGCTGGCGCCCGGGGCGTTGAGGTTCTCATCGATGCCACGCTCGGCGTGCACGCGGTAGAAGCCGCCCACGACATAGCGGTCCATCATGTAGACCACCGGTTCGGCCACGGCGTCGTTGATGCGCTCGTTGGTGAGCACGCCTTCCTGGATGATGACATCGGAGACCGACTGGCCGTCCTTGATGACGCTCATCTTGTTGCGCGTCTTGCGGTTGAGGGCTTCCAGGTCCTTGACGTCGCGCACCGTCATGATGCCCATGCCATAGGTGCCGTTGTCGGCCTTCACCACCACAAACGGCTTCTCGTGAATGCCGTATTCCTTGTACTTGCGGCGGATCTTGGTGAGCAAGGCGTCGACGTTGCTGCGCAGGCACTCCAGCCCTTCACCCTCGGCGAAGTTCACCTCGCCACACTGGCCGAACATCGGGTTGATGAGCCAGGGATCGATGCCCAGCAACTTGCCGAAACGCTTGCTCACCTCTTCATAACTGCCAAAGTGGTGGCTCTTGCGGCGCACGCTCCAGCCCGCATGCAGCGGCGGCAGCAGGTGCTGCTCGTGCAGGTCCTCCAGGATGCCGGGCAAGCCCGCGCTCAAGTCGTTGTTGAGCAAAATGGTGCAGGGGTCAAAGTCCTTGAGGCCCAGGCGGCGCTTGCTGCGAATGACGGGCTCGAGCGTGACCCGGTCGCCGTTGGGCAGGTCGATGGTCGTCGTTTCCTTGATCTCCGGGTTGATCGACCCCACCCGCACGTTGAGTCCTGCCATCTGAAAAATGCGCTGCAACTGCGCCACATTGCTCAGGTAAAAGGTGTTGCGGGTGTGGTTTTCCGGGATCAGCAGCAAGTTGCGTGCTTCGGGGCAGATTTTCTCGATGGCCGCCATGGCCGCCTGCACCGCCAGCGGCAGCATCTCGGGGGTCAGGTTGTTCCAGCCACCCGGATACAGGTTGGTGTCCACCGGCGCCAGTTTGAAACCCGCGTTGCGGATATCGACCGAGGTGTAAAAGGGCGGTGTGTGCTCCATCCACTCCAGTCGGAACCAGCGCTCAATGGCGGGCATGGAGTCGAGGATGCGCTGCTCGAGTTCGTTGATCGGCCCGGTCAGGGCCGTGATGAGATGTGGAACCATGAAACCGTTCGCAGAATTGAGGAGGCATTGTAGGTCGTCAGGCACAAACGCGCAGTTCTGACCGCCCCCCTGTCCGCCCCGTTGCCGGTCTCGCGGTCAGCCTCCACAGCGCACCGCGCCCCATCCTGGGGCCTGCAGGGGTCAGCGACGAACTTCGCCCTGGCCCAGCACCACGTATTTGAGCGAGGTCAGTCCCTCGATGCCCACCGGCCCCCGGGCGTGGAACTTGTCGGTGGAAATGCCGATTTCGGCACCCAGCCCATACTCGAACCCGTCAGCGAAGCGGGTACTCGCATTCACCATAACACTTGCAGAATCAACCTCCCGCAGAAATCGCTGAGCATGGACATGGTCGCGGGTGAGGATGGCATCGGTGTGGTGGCTGGAGTAGCGGTTGATGTGCTCGATCGCCTCGTCCAGGCCCTGCACCACCTTGACGCTCAGGATGGGGGCCAGGTATTCCTCCGACCAGTCGTGTTCGCTCGCGTCCACCACCCGGGCACCGGGCACACCGCTCAGCCAGGCTTTCGCTTGGGGGCAAGCGCGCATCTCCACCCCCTTGGCGGCCAGCACCGCGCCGATGCGGGGCAGGAAATCGGCGGCCACCCCTGCCGCCACCAGCAGGCTTTCGGTGGCGTTGCAGGGGCTGTACTTCTGGGTCTTGGCGTTGTCGGTGACGGTGATGGCCTGCTCCAGGTCGCACGGGTCATCCACGTAGGTGTGGCAGTTGCCATCCAGATGCTTGATGACCGGCACACGCGCCTCACGGCTGACACGCTCGATCAGCCCCTTGCCACCGCGCGGGATGATGACATCGACAAATTGCGGCATGGCCACCAGTTCGGACACGGCGGCCCGGTCGGTGGTTTGCACCAGTTGTACCGCGTGGGGGGTGAGGCCGGCACCGCTCAGGGCCTGGGCCACCAGCCCAGCCAGGGCCCGGTTGGAATCGATGGCCTCCGAGCCGCCCCGCAAGATGCAGGCGTTGCCACTCTTGATCGAGAGCGAAGCCGCCTCGATGGTGACGTTGGGTCGGCTCTCATAGATCATGCCAAACACGCCGATGGGCACGCGCATCTGACCCACACGGATACCACTGGGCTGCTGGCGCAGGCCAATGACCTCCCCGATGATGTCGGGCATGCCCGCGAGCTGCTCGCAGCCCTGCGCACAGGTCTCGAGGATGGCGGGGGTGAGTTTGAGGCGGTCGATCATCGGCTCGGACAGCCCGCTGGCGCTCGCGCGCTCGAGGTCCTTGGCGTTTTCGACTTGCAAGGGAGCCTGGTTCTGCCGCAACAAGGTAGCCAGCCCCAGCAAGGCGGCGCGCTTGTCGGCGGCCGATGCGCGCGCCATCATGGCCGCAGCAGCGCGTGCCTGCGTGCCCAGCAAGTGCATGTGTTCAACCGTGTGGTGCGCGTTCATGCGAGCGATTTTCGCATCTTCTCAGCGGCGGGCGCCTTGCAGGCCTGCGACAGCGACTGGGCCAGGCGGTGCAGCGCGGCCCAGCCCTGCAGCGGCCATCCCGGCGCCTTCAGTCCCTTGACGATGCCGTCCACCGTGTGCGCCGACTCCAACAAGGTCTCGAGTTGCGCCGCGCTCAGCCGCGGCAGCACACGCTCGAACAGGCGTTCGCGCACCCCCCAGATGCGCTGCTCGCGCAACACCATGGGCAGCGGCCGGCCCTGGGTCATGGCGGCTTTGCAGCGACTCAATGCGCGGATATCCTCGGCCAGGGTGTAGTGCACCAGCACCTCGGCCTCGCCCTCGGCCTGCAGGCCATCCAGCATGCGCTGCACCCGCAGGGTCTGACCCGACAGCACGGACTCGGACAGCTTGAAGACGTCGTAGCGCGCCACATTGAGCACGGCCGACTCGACCTGCTCCAGGGTCAGCTCGCCCTCGGGGTACAGCAGCGCCAGTTTCTGGATTTCCTGGTGCGCGGCCAGCAGGTTGCCCTCCACCCGATCGGCAAAAAACTGCAGGGTGCGCTGCCCGGCCTCGCCCGCCTCGACGCGTTGCTGTTGCTGCGCCAGGCGCTTGGCAATCCACACGGGCAAGGCGGAGCGCTCGAGCATGTCCACGGCCAGGCTCACCCCATGGTTGTCCAGCGCCGTGAACCAGGCCGATGACCGCGTGGCCTTGTCCAGGCGCGGCAACAACACCAGCAACAAGGTGCCGTCCGCCTCAGCCAGTGATTCGGCCAATTGCTGCAGGACCACACTGCCTTCCTTGCCCGGCTTGCCCGAGGGGATGCGCAGTTCGATGATTTGACGATCCGCGAACAGGCTCATCGCGCCAGCCGCCGATTGCACGGCACTCCAGTCAAAGTGCGCGCCGGCCACGGTGAAGACCTGCCGCTCGGTGAAGCCCTGGGTGCGGGCACAAGCACGAATGGCATCGGCCACTTCCTGCTGCAACAAGGCTTCGTCGCCCACCACCGTGTAGAGAGCCCGCAAGCCCTTTTGCAAATGCGCCGTCAGCTGAGCGGGGGCGAGTTGCATGGGCCGGGACTCAGATCTGCTGCAGCGCGGCGAGGCGGCGCAGGATTTGCTGGATCATGTCGGTCTGCATGTTGGCGTAGAGCAAGGTTTCCTCGGACGTCTTGGCCAGCACATAACTTTCGTTGAAGGTGATGTCGCGCAGTTGCACCAGCTCGGTGTCGGGAATGCGTTCGATGCCTTCACGGTTGCGCACACGAAAACGCACGCGCAGCCGCAGCTGGTTTTCGCGCACGGCACCGGTGGAGGTGCGCCCCACCACCACTTTTTCGCGCATCTCCTGCAGGATCTCCAGCACCAGGTCGGCGCGTTCGATTTGGCGCGGATCGGTGATGACCTCCACCACGCCCCCGGCCTGCAACAGTCGCTGCATCTCGGGCCCCAGGCCCATCAGGCTGGAGCCCGCAATGTGAATCGAGCGAAACGCGTACGAGGTGGGGCGACTGAGCGTGAAGCCGCAACCCGCCAGCAGCAACGCGACGCCACCCGACAACCAGTTGCGACGCGAGGCGCTCATGCTCAGACCACCAGGTTGACCAGGCGACCCGGCACCACGATCACCTTCTTGGGTGTCGCGCCTTGCGCCTGCTTGGTGAAGGCCTCGCTGGCACGTGCAATGGCCTCGATCTCGTCCTTGCCGGCTTGAGCTGGCACCAGAATGGAGCCGCGCAGCTTGCCATTGACCTGCAGCATGAGTTCGACTTCGTCTTGCACCAGGGCGGCCTCGTCCACCTGAGGCCACGGCGCATCCAGCAGGCTGCCGTGGGTACTTGCATAACCCAGCTCGCGCCAAAGCTGGTCGGTGATGTGCGGACACACCGGGTAGAGCAGTCGCACGAGCAGGGACACGCCCTCGCACAGCACGGCACGGTCACCTTCGCTGTCGTCACTGGCAAAGTCATCCAGGGCGTTGAGCAGTTTCATGCAGCCCGACACCACGGTGTTGTACTGCATGCGCTCATAGTCGTAACTCACCTGGCGCAACAGCAAATGCAGTTCACGGCGCAAACCCTTGGCCGGCGCGCGCAACGCCACACCGCCCGGCACGCTGGCCGTGGCAGCGCCCAAGGCCAGGTGATGCCGGTGCGCGAGTAGCCAGACACGACGCAGGAACCGATAACTGCCTTCGACCGCCGAGTCGTTCCACTCCAGGGTGGCCTCGGGGGGCGCGGTGAACATGGTGTACAGACGCGCCGTGTCCGCGCCATAGCGCTCGATCAGGTCTTGCGGGTCGACACCGTTGTTCTTGCTCTTGCTCATGGTGCCCACCCCTTCATAGGTGATGGGGGTCCCCGCGGGCAGCTGGCCTTTGGCTTCCTTGAGCGTGGCGCCGATCACCTTGCCGCTGGCGTCGTGGACGTCGTCGACCTCGTGCGGCCAGAAATACTCGATGCCACCCTTCTCGCCCTTGCGCGAGTAAATGTGGTTGAGCACCATGCCCTGGGTCAGCAAACGGGTGAACGGTTCATCAATCTGCACCAGCCCGAGATCGCGCATGACCTTGGTCCAGAAGCGCGCATACAGCAGGTGCAGGATGGCGTGTTCGATGCCGCCGATGTACTGGTCCATCGGCATCCAGTATTTCGCGCCCTCGGCCACCATGTGCTCGTCGTTGGTCGGGTCGCAATAGCGCATGAAGTACCAGGACGAATCCACAAAGGTGTCCATCGTGTCGGTCTCACGACGCGCGGACTTGCCGCACACAGGGCAGGTCACCCCAGCGTGGAAGCCCTCGTGCTTGTGCAAGGGGTTGCCCGAGCCATCGGGAATGCAGTCTTGCGGCAGCACCACGGGCAAATCTTTTTCGGGCACGGGCACGGCACCGTGTTCGTCGCAATGGATGATGGGGATCGGTGTGCCCCAATAGCGCTGGCGGCTGATGCCCCAGTCGCGCAAACGCCAGGTGGTTTTCTTCTCGCCTAAGCCTTTGATTTCCAGCAGCTCGGCTACTTTATTGACGGCGGCTTTTTGGTTCAGGCCGTCGAGTTCGCCGGAGTTGATGCAGACACAGTTTTGCTTGTCGCCGTACCACTCTTGCCATGCTTGGTCGTTGAAGGCTTGGTCTTTGACCGACACCACTTGCTGGATGGGCAAGTCGTATTTCAGAGCAAACGCAAAGTCACGCTCATCATGCGCAGGCACGCCCATGACTGCGCCATCGCCGTAGGACATGAGCACGTAGTTGCCCACCCACACTTCGACCTTCGCGCCCGTCAACGGGTGGGTGACGAACAAACCGGTGGCCATGCCTTTTTTCTCTTGCGTCGCCAACTCAGCTTCGGTGGTGCCGCCGCTCTTGCATTCTTCGAGGAAGGCTGCCAACGCGGGGTTGGTAGCCGCCGCGTGCAGTGCCAGCGGATGCTCAGCAGCCACCGCGCAAAACGTCACGCCCATGATGGTGTCGGCGCGTGTGGTGAAGACATACATCTTGCCGTCGCCAATCAACGCACCGTCTGTGCCCGCGATGTCGTGCGTGAACGCAAAGCGCACGCCCTCGCTCTTGCCAATCCAGTTCTCTTGCATCAAGCGCACTTTGTCGGGCCAGCCGTTTAACGTGGCTTTGTCGTTGCCTACCTGCACATGCTCTAGCAACTCTTGGGCGTAGCTGGTGATGTCGAGGTAGTAGCCAGGAATTTCGCGCTTCTCAACGGGCGCTCCTGTGCGCCAGCCTTTGCCGTCAATCACCTGCTCGTTGGCCAACACGGTTTGATCCACCGGGTCCCAGTTCACCACTTGGGTCTTGCGATAGGTGATGCCCTTTTCGAGCATCTTCAAGAACAGCCATTGGTTCCACTTGTAGTAAGTCGCATCACAGGTGGCCACTTCGCGTGACCAGTCGATGGCCAAACCCATCGCCTGCATTTGCTTTTTCATGTAGGCGATGTTTTCATACGTCCACTTGGCCGGAGGCACACCGTTTTTCAGCGCGGCGTTTTCGGCGGGCAAACCAAACGCATCCCAACCCATGGGCATCAACACGTTGTAGCCCTTCATGCGCAGGTGGCGCGTGAGCATGTCGTTGATGGTGTAGTTGCGCACATGGCCCATGTGCAGCTTGCCGCTGGGGTAGGGCAGCATGGAACAGGCGTAAAACTTTTTCTTGGACGCGTCTTCGGTCACGCGGTAGGCGTCGGCTTGGGTCCAAGCGGCCTGAACGGCGCGTTCGACCTCGGTGTGGTTGTATTTGTCTTGCATGGAATCAGTCAGAGAACCCCGGCTTGCACGGGGGACAGCGCCTCAAAAAAGCCAAGGCACCAAAGACCCTGATTTTAGGCCTTGGATCAGGGCTTGGCAGGGGCTTGTTGACGCTCTGTGACAAAGCCAATGCGGTTCATGCCGGCTTGCTGGGCGAGGCCCATGACTTCAACCACCCGCCCATACGGCACGCGTTCGTCGGCACGCAGCTGCACCTCGGGTAATTCACCGTGGTCCAACGCCAGAGCCTTGGAGGCCTGCGCGTTCAGGCTGCGTTTGAGGTCATCCAACGCAATGGCTTTGTCATCCAAATACACCGCGCCTTTGGCGTCGATGCTGAGTTTGACAAAGCGCGGCGGGGCGCTGCTGGCCTGTGCGCCATCTGTTTTGGGCAAATCCAGCTTCAAAGCGCTGACCATCAAGGGTGCGGTGATGATGAAGATGACCAACAAAACCATCATCACATCGACCAACGGGGTGACGTTGATGTCGCTCATGGGCGTTTGGCCCGGTGTGCGCTCAAAACGTCCAAAGGCCATCAGAGCACTCGCAGGTCGTGGGCAAAGCCTTCCAGCTCTTGCTCCAAACGGTTGATGACGCGGCCCATCACGTTAAAGGCATGCACGGCAGGCAAGGCCACGGCCAAGCCCGCCGCCGTCATGACCAAGGCCTCGCCCACGGGGCCGGCCACATGCTCGATGGTGAGTTGACCCGCCGTGGCAATGCCCGTGAGTGCGTGATAAATGCCCCACACCGTGCCGAGCAACCCCACAAAGGGAGCCGTAGAACCGACCGTGGCCAACAGCACTTGACCCGCTTGCAAGCGATGCAACACACCGTGCAAAGCATCGCGCAGCACGCGCGTGCGCTGGGCAGACACATCACCCTGCGCACCCAAGGTGCCTGGCATGAGCTGTTGATTGGCTTGTGCCAGCGGTAACAACACCGCCGTACGCTCCAGCGCAGCCAACGCCTGAAGGCCTTGCTGCACATCGCGGGCTTGCCAAAACGCGGCTTTGCCATTCACCACATCTGCGCTCACGCGGTGCAGCAGCCAAGCTTTGTAAACAATCACGCTCCAACTGGCCACGGACATGGCCAGCAAACCCAGCGCCAAGGTGGCGCTGAGCGCATCCCCTTGCAAAGCGGTGGCGAAGAAATTCATAGGGGCTTAACGCAGGTTCAACACATCAAACATGTCGAACAAGCCCTTGCTCTTGCCGGCCAAGAAGCTGGCGGCGCGCAAGCTGCCTTGTGCATAGGTGGCGCGGCTAGACGACTTATGTGTGACTTCAATGCGTTCACCCGTCCCGGCAAACAACACCGTGTGGTCGCCCACAATGTCGCCGCCGCGGATGGTGGCAAAGCCAATCGTGGAGGGGTCGCGCTCGCCCGTGTGACCGTAGCGCTCGTACACGGCACAGTCTTTGAGGTCGCGACCCATGGCCTCGGCAATCACCTCGCCCATCTTGAGCGCCGTGCCCGAGGGGGCATCCACCTTGTGGCGGTGGTGCGCTTCGATGATCTCAATGTCATAGCCCGTGGGCATGGCTTGGGCGGCCATTTGCAACAGCTTCAAGGTCACGTTCACACCCACGCTCATGTTGGGTGCCATGACGATGGCGATGTCTTTGGCGGCTTCGGTGATTTCTGCTTTTTGTTCGTCCGTAAAACCCGTCGTACCAATGACGAGTTTCACGCCCAACTCGCGACAAATTTTCAAGTGCGCCAGCGTGCCCTCAGGGCGCGTGAAGTCAATCAACACTTGACTGTTTTGAAGACCTTTGCGCACATCGGCCTCGATGTTCACGCCGCTGGCTTGGCCCAAAAAGCCAGTGGCATCGTTGCCAATGCCAGGGCTTGACGGCACATCTAACGCGCCGGTCAGCAGGCAAGTGGAATCGTTGCGCACAGCTTCGATCAGCATGTGACCCATACGGCCACTGGCGCCAGCAATGGCAACTTTCAAAGTATCAGGAGATTGAGCCATGGTGTGTCGGCACTTTCAAAAATCAACGAACCACTTCAAGCGGCGGGTAAGAAACTGAGCCAGCAGGCGCAGCAGGCTGAGCCGTGCCTGCCGCGGGGGCGGGCTTGACTGGGAATTTGGCCAAGTCTGCCTCCGTGGCCTTGAGTTCTGGCAATTTAGCAGGAGGGCGGCGGCTATCTAAACGTGCAGCGAACTCCGCCTCTGTTGGAAGTGGGTCACCTTCCACACGATCAAGCATGTCATTTTTAAAAAACACACTAAAACGTCGTTGCTGTGGCTCTGAGCCTTGGCGACGAATGGTGAACGCGTAGTCCCAACGATCAGCATGAAACAAACTTGTGACCAAAGGCGTGCCCAAGATGTCACGCACAGCTTGGCGTGGCATGCCCACACGAAGTGCTTGAACTTGTTCACGCGACACAAAGTTGCCTTGCACGACTTCTGGGCGATAAATCAAACCAGAACAGGCACTGAGCACCAAGCAAGCAGTCAACCCCACAGCCATAAGGCCATGACGCTGAAGACGGGAGGTTGGGAAAGCGTTTCGACAGAATTCAAACATGATGTGAAAGGCCGAATGAGGCGCTAAGGCGTATAACAAGTTCATTCTAACGGCGCAGCTAGATGGGCCGTTGACGGGTAACGTTATTTGCCCGACATGGCACGTTGATGGCGCGCAATGAATTCTTGGTACGTGTCTACGCCGCGCAACTGCAAAATCGAGTTACGCACCGCAGCTTCCACCAACACAGCAATGTTGCGACCAGCCACCACTTGAATGACCACTTTACGCACGGGTACGCCTAGGACGTCTTGCGTGAGTGGCTCGTGGGGCAAGCGCTCGTAGTCACGCTCTAACGTCTCTTTGCGTACTAGGTGCACGATGAGCTTCAAACGCATCTTGCGACGCACCGCGGTCTCACCAAAGATGGCACGGATGTCGAGCAAACCAATGCCACGCACTTCGAGCAAGTTTTGCAGCAACTCAGGGCAGCGCCCTTCAATGGTGGTTTGGTTAATGCGGTACAAATCCACTGCGTCATCGGCCACCAAGCCGTTGCCACGGGAAATCAATTCCAAGCCCAACTCACTTTTACCCAAACCAGACTCGCCGGTGATCATCACACCCAAGCCCAAAATATCCATGAACACGCCGTGCATGGTGGTGCGGTCCGCGAAATGCTTAGAAAGATAAGCTCGCAATAAATCAATGACAAATGCCGCTGATTCATTGGTAGCAAATAACGGGATTTGTGCGCGCTCACACATCGAAATCAATGCTTCTGACGGCTGCTGGCCATCTGCCAACACCAACATGGGCGGCTCTAGCGTGACGATACGTGCGATGCGACGGGCACTGTCTTCAGGAGATGCTTTGCTGACATAGTTAGCTTCGCGCTCACCTAGCACCTGCACACGATAAGGGTGGATGTAATTTAGATAGCCCACCAAGTCAGCACCAGAACGGGCGCTGCGTACAGCCACCTCGTCAAAGTGACGCTCTGAAGCGCCTAGACCCGCAATCCATTCCCAACGCAGTCGCGTGCGAAATGCTTCAAACAGCACATCCGCGCTGATGACGGAAGGCCTCACGGTTGCACCGAATTCCAGGTAGAGATGATGCGGTGGAGTTCCAACGCATCATCACAGGTTTTGATTTTTTCTCGCAAACTAGTATCACTGAGGAGTTCTGCGATCTCAGACAAGATCTCGAGGTGCTTTTGCGTGGACGCTTCTGGCACCAACAAAAAGATCAGCAAGCTCACAGGCTGCTCGTCTGGGGCATCAAAGCCGATGGCTTTGTCCAACTGGAATACAGCTGCCATTGGGGCCTTCAAGCCTTTGATGCGACCATGCGGAATCGCCACGCCATGACCCAAACCTGTTGAGCCCAAACGCTCACGCGCAAACAAGCTCTCGGCCACCAAGGCGCGATTAAGGCCGTGAAGGCCTTCAAACAACAAGCCCGCTTCTTCAAAAGCGCGCTTTTTGCTGGTGACCTCAACATGCACAAGAACTTGTGCGGAAGGAAGAATGGAAGCTAGGCGATTCATGGTTGAGCGCAGATTATGCACTCACAAAATAACAGAGTCTAAAACGACAAAACCGCCGGGATACGGCGGTTTTGATAAGTTTACAAAGATCACATCAAGCGTTTTGGACTCTCGTGATGGTGATTTTGCAAACGGTCCTTGTGTTTGACCACCTGTCGGTCCAGTTTGTCTACCAAATCATCCACCGCGGCATACATGTCTTCATGCGCACTTTCAGCAAACATGTCATTGCCCTTCACGTGGATATTGCATTCAGCTTTTTGACGACGCTCTTTCTCGGTTTGGTTCTCAATGCTTAACAGCACCTTCACATCCACCACTTGATCAAAATGTCGGGTGATTCGGTCTAGCTTGCCTGTCACATAGGTGCGCAGGGCGGGGGTTACTTCAAGATGGTGTCCACTGATCGTCAAGTTCATAAAAAACCTCCATTGAGTTAGCGCTTTCACTATGCGCCTGCCTTTTGAAAAAGGCAATGGGTTGAACTCAAAAACCGCTCAAAAACGCCCTACGGAAAACCCCTAGACTGCAACGCGACGGTGCCATAATCTGATCCACATCAACAGCGGAGCCATCTCCTTGGAAACCTACCCTAGTCGGTAGCTTTCGGATCGCATCAGGCCTTTCAAGCGCCACGCGAGTTCGAAAGCTGCATTTTTCACCCTTCGAATTTCTGCGCTACACACGCAAGGACTGCCATGCTCAATATCTTCACGCTGGCCAACGGTCGTCTCTTCCAAGAAGAGATCGAATCGCTGGAAGAACTCTCCAAATTCCGTCCCATCTGGGTTGACCTTGAAGCGCCCACGCTTGAGGAAAAACGCTGGATCAAACAGTACTACGGTCTCTCCATCCCTGAAGACGCGATGGATGAAGACATCGAGGAATCAGCCCGCTTCTACGAGGAAGACAACGGTGAACTCCACATTCGCAGCGACTTTTTGATTGCGGACGAAGACGAGCCACGTACCGTGCGCGTGGCGTTCATCTTGAACCAAAACAACGCGTCGCTGCGCAGCCGTGGCGTGTTGTTCTCCATACACGATGAAGACGTGCCCGTGTTCCGCTTGCTGCGCATGCGTGCGCGCCGTGCGCCAGGCCTGATTGAAGACGATAAAGACGTCTTGCTTAAGCTGTTTGACGCAGATGCCGAATACTCCGCCGACACGCTGGAAGGTATCTACGACCAGCTGGAAAAAGCTGGCAAGCTGGTGTTGTCGGAAGATGTGACGGACGTGCTGGCCGGCGAAGTGCTGGGCGCCATTGCCCGTCAAGAGGACTTGAACGGTCGCATTCGCCGCAACGTCATGGACACCCGCCGCGCGGTCAGCTTCATGATGCGCTCTCGCATGCTCAACGCCGACCAGTTTGAAGAAGCCCGTCAAATTTTGCGAGACATTGAATCGCTCGACAACCACACGGCCTTCTTGTTCGACAAGATCAATTTCTTGATGGACGCGACCGTGGGTTTCATCAACATCAACCAGAACAAGATCATCAAGATCTTTTCAGTAGCCAGCGTGGCCTTACTGCCGCCTACGTTGATCGCAAGCATCTATGGCATGAACTTCCAGTTCATGCCCGAACTAGACAAGACTTGGGGCTACCCCTACGCGCTAGCTTTGATGATTGCCAGCGCCTTGGTACCCATGTGGTACTTCCGCAAGCGCGGCTGGCTCAAGTAATCAGACGGGCAAAGCAGCCAGCAGGCGGTCTAGCACCGCCACGCTGTAACGACTGGCAATGCTTTGAATAAATTTCGGAAAGTCCACATGCGCCACGTCATCGGCGCGGTCTGAAATCGTGCGCACAGCAGCCAACGGCACGCCGTAGTCGTGGCAGACCTGCGCCATCGCGGCACATTCCATCTCTACCGCCAAGGCATCGGGCAGGTCACGCTGCAAAGCTTGGCTCTCCAGAGTTTGCGACACAAAGCGGTCGCCACTGGCAATCAAACCTTGATGCACTTGGACCTTAGGTAAATCTAAATTGAGCCACTCCGTTTGTGGCAACGTAGCCAACATGTCCTGCATGGCCAACGGCGCAGCGGCAACCAAGGCATTGCTCAACGCTGCATCGGCCGGAAAACGCGTCATACCGGTCAAAGGCACTTCGTGACGCGGGAACAAAGGCGACGCATCCATGTCATGCTGAATAAACTCACTCGCCACCACCACATCACCCACGTTGACGTTTGCTGCTAAGCCACCCGCCACACCGGTAAAGACGATACGGGTCACACCAAAACGTTCGATCAGGGTTGTCGCCGTGGTGGCGGCTGCCACCTTGCCGATGCGCGAGAGCACGGCCACCACCTCGTGGCCATGCCAATGCCCCACCCAAAACTCCCGGCCTGCTACGACAGTTTTTTGTTCATCGGGCATGCGCGCTAGCACCGCCGCCAGCTCTTCATGCATGGCGCTGACCAACGCAATGCGGCTCATGCTGGCTTTTGGTCCCGCAGCTCGCGGCGCAGTACTTTGCCAACAGGCGTTTTGGGCAATTCTGTACGGAACTCGACCACACGTGGTCGCTTGTAGCCAGTCAAGTTGTGGCGGCAATGCTCCATCACTTGCGCATCCGTGAGAGACGGATCTTTCTTGACCACCACCAACTTAACGGCTTCGCCAGAATGCTCGTCTGGAATGCCAATGACTGCGCACTCCAACACGCCGGGCATCCCTGCCACCACTTCTTCTATCTCATTGGGGTAAACGTTGAAGCCGCTGACCAGAATCATGTCTTTTTTGCGGTCCACGATGCGAAAGAAACCGCGTTCGTCCATCACACCCACATCGCCGGATTTGAAGAAGCCATCTGCGGTCATCACGCGCGCCGTTTCGTCAGGGCGCTGCCAGTAGCCAGCCATCACCTGAGGGCCGCGAATGGCAATCTCTCCGGGCTGACCAACGGACACTTCGTTGCCTTCGTCGTCAATGATCTTCATATCTGTACTTGGCAATGGCAAACCTATCGAACCATTGAAGGCTTTGCTGGTCACTGGGTTGCTGCTGGCGCCAGGACTGGTTTCTGACAAGCCATAGGCTTCGCAAATGGGGCAACCTGTTTTCTCAAGCCACAACTTCGCCACAGGACCTTGCACCGCGGTGCCGCCACCGAGCGACAACACCAAGTTTGACCAATCTACTTTGGCAAAGTCTGGATGGTTAGCCAATGCATTAAATAGGGTGTTCACCGCCGGGAAAATGTGGAAGCGATGCTTGGCCAATTCTTTGCAAACAGCTGGGATATCGCGGGGGTTAGGAATCAGCACCGAACAACCCCCCATACGCATGCATGACATCAAGTTCAAGTTGAAAGCAAAGATGTGATACAGCGGCAATGGACAAATAAAGATCGGCTGCTCATGTCCAGGAATGCGTGTCAGGGCAGGCTCGCACCACGCAGCCGCTTGCAGCATGTTCGCTATCAAATTACGATGCAACAACTCTGCGCCTTTGGCCACACCCGTTGTTCCGCCTGTGTACTGCAGCACGGCTAAATCATCACCATGAATTTCTGGCAAGGTAAGCGTACAACGTTCGCCTTGGGTCAACGTGTCGTTGAAGCGCACGGCCGTTGGCAGGGCAAATGACGGCACCATTTTTTTAACTTTGCGAACCACATGGTTCACCAGCGTACCTTTGAGCCAGCCCAAGCGGTCGCCCATCGCACACAACACGATGTGTTTAACAGGCGTACGTTCCAAACACTCTTGCAGCGTAGCGCCAAAATTCTCAAGAATCACAATCGCTTTGGCATCTGCATCTTTGAGCTGTGCCTCTAGCTCGCGTGGGGTGTAAAGCGGGTTGATGTTGACCACCACAAACCCAGCACGCAGAACGGCAGCTACGGCAATGGGGTACTGCAACACATTAGGCAACATGATGGCCACGCGGTCACCAAACACCAGCCCCAAACTTTGCAAATAGGCTGCAAAAACTTGACTGAAACGGTCTAGCTCTTTGTAGCTCAGCCCTTTGCCCAAAAAGCTGAATGCAGTGCGCTCGCCATACTGGCGAAAGCTTTCTTGCATCAAATCGACGATCGAGCTGTAAGCGTGCGCATCTATTTCCGCAGGAACACCTTCAGGGTAGGAGCTAAGCCAAGGCTTTTGTGTAGAGTTCATGCAATTGCCTTTGGCTGTCTTTTGAGCAGGAAACGCATCACGCGGTGCACCTTTTTTATGTAACTATCGCTGTCAGAGTGATGCAAGGTTACACGACTTTGCACCGGTTAATGAGGCGTAAAAACCCGAAAGATAATGACCAAATGAATAAACGTTGGAAGCCCAGTGTCACCGTCGCCGCCATCATCGAACGCGACGGTCGTTACCTATTGATCGAAGAGCACACGCCCGAAGGCCTGCGCCTGAACAACCCTGCGGGACACCTCGACCCAGGCGAGTCGCCCAAAGATGGGTGCGCACGCGAAGCGCTGGAAGAAACCACGCACACGTTTAAACCCTCAGAACTTGTGGGTATCTACATCTCGCGCTTGCAGCGTCCCGCACGCGAAGGCCGCGCTGCAGAAGACATAACCTACTTTCGCCTCGCGTTTTGCGGCGAACTGGGCGAGCAAGTGCCGGGAGCCAAACTGGACAAAGGCATCGTGCGCACGCTGTGGATGACGCCAGACGAAATTCGCGCCAACGTGCATCGCCTGCGGAGCCCACTTGTGCTGCGTTGCATGGAAGACCACTTGGCTGGTCAGCGCTTCCCACTCGACATCATCTACACAGACCCCAGCGTGCTGCATCCTGCAAAGGGATAATTGCCACATGGCAAATAACAAACGTGTGGTGGTGGGCTTGAGCGGCGGGGTTGACTCCGCTGTCAGCGCCTACCTGTTGAAACAGCAAGGCTACGACGTCGTCGGTATCTTCATGAAAAACTGGGAAGACGATGACGACAGCGAATACTGCTCGTCCAACATCGACTTCGTCGACGCCGCCGCTGTGGCCGACGTGATTGGCATTGAGATTGAACACGTCAACTTTGCCGCCGAATACAAAGACCGCGTGTTCGCCGAGTTCTTGCGCGAGTACCAAGGCGGCCGCACACCCAACCCCGACATCTTGTGCAACGCAGAAATCAAGTTCAAAGCGTTCTTAGACCACGCCATGCGCCTTGGCGCAGAAAAAATTGCCACCGGCCACTACTGCCGCGTGCGCGAAGTGGGCGGCGAATTTCAACTGCTCAAAGGCTTGGACCCGAGCAAAGACCAAAGTTACTTTTTGCACCGCTTGAACCAAGCGCAGCTCTCTAAAACCTTGTTCCCCGTGGGCGAGCTGCTCAAAACCGAAGTGCGCCGCATTGCAGATGAAATAGGTTTGCCCAACGCCAAGAAAAAAGACTCCACCGGTATTTGCTTCATCGGTGAGCGTCCTTTCCGCGAGTTTTTAAACCGTTACATCGCCAACGAACCAGGCCCCATCAAAGACGAGCGCGGTCGCAAAATTGGCACGCATGTGGGCTTGAGTTTTTACACACTCGGCCAACGCCAGGGGTTGGGTATTGGCGGCCTCAAAGAAAAAGGCGCTCAGCGCGGCGGCGGTGAACACCAGCCTTGGTTTGTGGCCCGCAAAGACTTGATCAACAATACCTTGTCCGTGGTGCAAGGCCACGATCATCCTTGGTTGCTTTACGGCGCACTGCACGCCGACGACCTGAGCTGGTGCGCCCCGCGCCAGCCGGCACCCGGTCGCTACGCCGCCAAAACCCGCTACCGCCAAGCCGATGCACCGTGCGAGCTGAGCTACAACGACGAAGGCGAGCTGGTGCTCGCCTTTGATGATCCTCAGTGGGCCGTCACACCTGGCCAGTCGGCTGTGTTGTATGACGGTGAGGTGTGTCTGGGCGGCGGGGTCATTGCCAGCGCTGCAGCACTGAACGCAACCCCTGCCTGAGTGGCCCGCGGCCTAGATGCCGCGTTGGCTTTACTTTAGGACGGCAGCGGGCGCTTTGGTTTCCACTTTCTTGGTGGCATCCGTCTTTACCACAGCGACTTTTTCTTTCACCACTTTTTTGGCTTCGGTTTTAGCCGCTGGCGCAGCTTCAGCCTTAGCAGTTGCAGCTGTCACAGCTGGTGCGGCGGTTGCAGGTGTTGCCACTGGTGCAACCGGTGTAGTTGCGAACGCGGCAGCAGAGAAAGCACCAACGATCAAAGAGGCAATCAACTTGTTCATACAAAATTTCCTTTGAGGTTTTGAACAACTCCAACATCGGAGTGATCAAACAACGGAGGCTGATACACACCTGTTGACGCAAATATTTAATTATTTTGGTCAACCTTTTTGCATGCGTTTCGTTGTGCCGCTCTCACCAAAACGCCAAATTTGCCAATAGACTTCTCACATGTATTCTCTTTTTCTCTTCTTCGCTTATGCCTAATTGGGGCGTCTTCGTTGCACGCGTGCTTAGCGCCATTGGCTCGTGGTTAGACGCGAGTAATTTGCGCAACCGCGTCTACAAGTTACAAGAAGAAAATGAAATCATGCGCGTGGCGCTGGAAGACATTCAGCGCATGGATGCCGAGGGGCGCATTGGTTGGATTGCGCAAGAGACGCTAAGCAACGTCAAGAAATACTGACACACCGACATCACATAGGCGTAAAAAAACCGACTGGCTCAAGCCCGTCGGTTTTTTTGTTGCTTGCTAAGTTTGTAGCGACAAATTAAAACGGAATGTCGTCATCCATGTCGTCAAACCCACCCTTAGCTGGCGCAGCGGCCGCTGGGCGTTGCGCAGCAGGGGCAGCAGCGCGAGGAGCGGCTGCTGGGCGGCTGTAGCCACCGCCGCCTTCTTCACCACCACTTGGACCGCCCATGCCTTCTCGGCCGCCCAAGAGTTGCAACTCGGTGGCAATGATGTCCACGGTGTTTTTTTCTACGCCTGTGGTCTTGTCGGTGTACACGCCGTATTTCAAACGGCCTTCCACGTAAATCGGGCGGCCTTTTTTGACGTATTCGCCAGCGATTTCAGCCAAGCGGTCATAGAACGTGACGCGATGCCACTGTGTGTCTTCAATCATCTCGCCGCTGTTTTTGTCTTTGCGGCGGCTCGATGTGGCCACGCTCACGTTCGCCACGGCTTGGCCGCTGGGCAGATAGCGCACTTCGGGGTCGCGGCCACAGTTGCCGACGAGGATGACTTTGTTAACGGATGCCATGGGTAAATTCCTCCAGATATGGGCTAATTATGGGGTCTTTGCGGAATGTGCTGGGCGCTTGGGCGCCACCATGGGCCAAGCTACCACCAGCCACAGCAGCATGAGTGTCGCGCAAGTTAAAAATAGACCTTGTGTGCCGTAGCTTTTGACGAGCTGACCACCCATCACGCCACCGACAAAAAAGCCTAACGACTGCAGCGTGTTGTACACACCCATTGCCGCGCCACGCGACGCAGCGGGCGCAATGCGCGACACCAAGCTGGGCTGCGTGGCTTCGAGCACGTTGAAGCCACAAAAGAATGCGAACAACAACCAAGCCAAACAAGTCACGCTGGGCGCGCCAGACGACACCCACAGCAGCGTCACTTGGACCAACGCGATCAATGCAATAGCACTTAAAAACACCGCACGCAAATAGCCACGGCGCTCTAGAGGAAACACAACACCCATCAAAGCAAACGAACCGAGCACAGCTGGCAAATAAATTTGCCAGTGGTCGTCCTTGCCCAAACCAGCCTGCACCAAGAACGCAGGAATCGCCACCCACATGGCCAGCTGCACCGCGTGCAACACAAACACGCCAATATTCAGGCGCAGCAATGCGGGGCTAGACAGCACCTGGCGCAGGCCACCACGGGCTGCGTCTTTGTGCGCCTCAGGCTCAGCCGGTACACCCCACACCATTACGACTGTACCCAGCAGCGCCAGCACCGCCGTCAACACAAACAAGCCCGACAAACCAATGTGCGCCGCAATCACGGGCGACACCACTAATGACAAGGCAAACATCAGCCCGATGCTCGCGCCCACCATCGCCATGGCTTTGGTGCGCACGTTGTCACGCGTCAGATCGGCCAACAACGCCGTCACGGCGGCTGACACCGCACCAGCCCCCTGCACAGAGCGCCCTACCAACAAACCGGTCAAGGTGTCAGCGCTACCCGCAATCAGACTGCCTAAAGCGAATACCAGCAAACCAAAAATAATCACCCGCTTGCGGCCCAAGCGATCAGACGCCACGCCAAACGGAATTTGCAACAGACCTTGTGTCAGGCCATAAATACCCATGGCCAAGCCAATCAAAGCAGGGTCGTCCCCGCCTGGGTACTTGCGCGCTTCCAGCGCAAACACGGGCAGCACCAAAAACAAGCCCAACATGCGCAAAGCAAAGATGGACGCGAGCGAACCACTGGCGCGCAGCTCGGTGCGCGACATGGTGGGGCTTTGGTCCAGCGTGGGGTCGGGGGTCAGATTGATCGTCACAGCCCACCATTGTCCCGCATTCCTGGTCAAGTCAGTCCTCCGCCACTATCATGGCGGGTTGCCCTTTATTTGACTGAGCCGTGAACAAACCTACCGATGGCGCCTACTTAGGCCAAGCCCTGAATCATCCCTCCGCCATGCGAAACATCAGCATTCGCGGGGCGCGCACGCACAACCTGAAAAACATCG
>CALBSC010000076.1 GCA_937927685.1 uncultured Burkholderiales bacterium
GTGCTGGCGCTGTTCTTCATCTTCCTGGTGCTGGCGGCGCAGTTCGAGAGCTTCATCGACCCGATGGTGATCATGCTGTCGGTGCCACTGTCCATGGTGGGCGCCTTGTGGGCTTTGCGCGTCTCGGGCGGCACGCTCAACGTGTTCAGCCAGATTGGCTTGATCACGCTGGTGGGCTTGATCACCAAGCACGGCATTCTGATCGTCGAATTCACCAACCAGTTGCGCCAGGAGGGCATGGACATGCTCGAGGCGGTGCAGGAGGCGGCCACGCTGCGTCTGCGCCCCATCCTGATGACCACGGGTGCCATGGTGCTGGGCGCAATTCCTCTCGCGCTGGCCACCGGTGCCGGTGCCGAAAGCCGTCAACAGATTGGCTGGGTCATTGTGGGCGGCATGTCACTGGGCACCCTGCTCACCATTTTCGTGGTGCCCACCATGTACACCCTGTTTGCACGCAAAAGCACGCCGGGTGCCATCACGACCGCGGTGGATGAGCAGCCACTCAGCCCGCACACCGATGTGCATGAGCCGGCCCACCTGAAAACCTGACCGTCTGGTCAGGCAGGGGTGTCTGCTGTGCGGCTGAAGGGTCGTTCAGGGACTGGGTCGGTGAGCAGGGTGTCGGCGCGCAGCGCCTGAGCCCGGCGGGCTGGGCAGACTCAGATCACACCCTCGAACACCATCACATCGACGATGTCGCCGGGTCGGACATCGCCCTGCTCATGGTGCAGCACGATGAGGCCGTTGCCGTGGACCATCGAGCTCAAGACGCCTGAGCCCTGGTTGCCGGTGGTTCGCACCTGCAACACCCCTTGCGCATTGCGGCTGACGAGGCCGCGCTGGTATTCGGTGCGGCCCGGCTTCTTGCGCAGCGCTTCGGTGCAGGCGGCCTGCAAGAGGGGAGGCGTTGCGTCCACACAGCCCATCATCCTCAGCAGCGCCGGACGAACAAACGCCAGGAACGTCACCATCACCGCCACCGGGTTGCCCGGCAGCCCGAACAGGACGGACGAGCCGATGCGCCCCACGGCCATGGGTCGGCCGGGACGCATGGCGATTTTCCAGAAAGCCACATCACCGAGTTCGCGCATCATGGCCTTGGTGTAATCGGCTTCGCCCACACTCACGCCACCGCTGGTGATGACGGCATCGGCTGCCGCCGCGGCTTGTGTGAAGGCTGAGCGCAACGCGGCCGGGTCATCCGGCACCACGCCCAGGTCGATCATGTCGCAGCCCAACCGCTCGAGCAGTCCCATCACGGTGTAGCGGTTGCTGTCGTACACCGCGCCCTCGCGCGGTGAGTCGCCCAGGCTCAGGATTTCGTTGCCGGTGGAGAAATACGCCACACGCAAGCGCCGTTTGACCCGCACGGTGGGCAATCCCAGGCTGGCCAACAGCCCCAGCGCCGCGGGCGTGAGGCGTTGACCCGCTGTCAATGCAGCACTGTCCGCGCGAATGTCCTCGCCGCGCAGGCGTCGGTTGTCACCGGCACGCAGTCGGTCCGCGGGCAGGGTGAGGGTGTCGCCCTCGACCTGCACCAACTCCTGCGGCACAACCGTGTCGAGCCCCTGGGGCATGATGGCGCCGGTCATGATGCGAACGCACTCGCCCTGACCCACGGTGCCAGTCCAGCCCACACCGGCCAGGGCGGTCCCCACCACGCGCAAGCGCAGCGGTGATGACGATGAGAGCGCGGCCCCATGGAACGCAAATCCGTCCATGGCCGAGTTGTCGTGGGGCGGCACGTCCACCGGCGAGACGGCATCGCAGGCCAACACACGTCCCAGCGCCTGCGGAATGGGCAATTCCTGGTCATCCTGCGGCGGCAGCGGGGTGACCAGTTGTTCCAGGAACGCGAGCACATGGGGCACGCTCAGCGCTTGCGGATCGTAGCCTTGCAGGGCAGCGGCGATATCGTCCAGGGTCTTCATGCGGTCAGGCAGCGGGGAGGGCGTTGAGGTCGGCGAGGGTATTGATGTTGGCAAAGGCCGCAGGGTCGTCGTGTGGCTCACCAAAGGGTACCAGCACGGTGCGGTGTTGTGCCGTCCAGCGGTCAATTTTGCGCTCGCCCGCAGCCAGGTAGGCTTGCAAGGAGGCTTGCAGGTGCACCGGAAGCAGGCAAAACACGGGCTGGGCGCGCCAGACCGGCGTGCCGTTTTGGTCGACCTCCAGGGCGCTCACCATCGCAATGTCAGCCGATGTCGTGTGCAAGGCGGCGACCAGGCGCGCGGCCAGGTCCAGCGGAAACCGCGGCGAATCGCAAGGCACGGTCAGCACGTGGGACGTGCGGGCGGCCTGCAGACCCACCAGAAAACCGGCCAACGGGCCCTGGAAATCCTCCAGCGGATCGGGATGGACCTCGGCGCCAAGTTGCTGGTAGACCGGCAGGTGGCGGTTGGCGTTGATGATCACGGCCCCGACCTGGGGTTGGAGACGCTGCAGGGCATGCCACACCAGGGGTTGGCCAAAGAGCGCTTGCAGACCTTTGTCCACGCCTCCCATGCGTGTGCCACGTCCACCTGCCAGAATCACACCGGTGATGTCGTGTCTGCCCGGTGCTGGCGTCTTCATCAGCGCTCAGCCACCGATGTAGCTCATTTCCACCCGACGCGGCGCAGCCTGCCCCGGGGTTTGCCGGCCACGCAACTCGGAATACCGGTCATCGCGCTGTTGCCAGACCTGGCCGATGGCGGCCGCCAACTGTGCGTCGGTGGCCTGGTTGCGCAACAAGCCACGCAGATCGTGCCCCTGTCCCGCAAAGAGACACAAATACAGTTTGCCCTCGGTGGAGAGCCGGGCGCGGTTGCAGTCATGGCAGAACGCCTGCGTCACGCTGCTGATCACCCCCACCTCACCCAGCGCCGGATCGCGCCGGCCCTGTGCATCGGTATAGCCCCAGCGTTGCGCGGTTTCTCCGGGGGCCGATGGCTCGAGCGGCACCAACGGAAACTCGGTTTGCAACAACCGGATCACCTCGGCAGAAGGCAGGACATCATCCATGCGCCAACCATTGGTCGTGCCCACATCCATGTACTCAATGAAGCGAAGCGTCATGCCCGTGCCGTGAAAGTGCCGCGCCATGGGCAGGATCTGGTCCTGGTTGGTGGTGCGCTTGACCACCATGTTGACTTTCAGACCGCTGAAGCGCCCGTGTTCATCCAGCCCCAGGCCCGCAGCGCGTGCAGCCTCGATGCCTTCCAGCACATCGGCCACCGGAAAATCCACATCGTTCATGGCACGGAATACCGCGTCATCGATACCGTCCAGGCTCACGGTCACGCGCTGCAAGCCCGCGCGCCGAAGGTCCTGGGCTTTGCGTTGCAAGAGGGAGCCGTTGGTGGTCAGGGTGAGGTCCAGGGGCTGACCTTCGGGGGTTCTCAACGCCGCAAGTTGTTCAATCAGGACTTCCAGGTTTTTGCGCAGCAAGGGTTCGCCGCCAGTCAGTCTCAGTTTGCGCACACCCAGTCCCACAAACACACGGGCCACGCGCGTGATCTCTTCAAAGCTCAGCAGGTCGCTGTGGGGCAGGTAGGTGTATTGCGAGTCGAACACTTCCTTGGGCATGCAGTAGTTGCAGCGGAAGTTGCAACGATCGGTCACGCTGATGCGCAGGTCGTGCAGCGGACGGTGCCGTTGATCGCGCAGCACGCCATTCCCGGGGAAGGGAGTTATCGGGACCTTCATCGCCAGGCCTTGGTGACGCTGGTCGAGGAGGGGAATGATGCGTTCGGACATGGGCTCTATTTTGCCTGTGTCGGTGGGCCCGCTCAGGCATGGGGGATTAGGTCGACCGGCCCCTGCCGGAAACCGACAAGTGCCAGGACAGCCACGGCCTGACGGGCCATAAAAAAAGGCCCGCCGAAGCGGGCCAGTCACCAGCGAGGGCTGGGTTACTTGGCTGCAGCAGGGGCGGCAGCCGGTGTGGCAGCAGCGTCCGGGGCCGCAGGCGCGGCCGCTGTGGCCGGTGCCGCATCCGCCGCTGCCGGGGCCACCACCGCTGGTGGCGTGGCCACATGCGCCGGTGCCGCCTTGGTGGACGTACCCGCCGGCAACAGCGGCACGATCAGCAGCGCCACGATGTTGATGATCTTGATCAGCGGGTTCACCGC